>CAKKPE010000014.1 GCA_919901565.1 bacterium | reverse complement strand
AGGTGAAGAGGGAGACACGGGATATCTCTATTATACAGACCCTATCCTCTCCAGGCAGATCAGTCTCTATTATGTCGGCGATGCAAAGTTCAAAGGCGTAGACAGTGCCTTCCCGATTTCAGCGGTACTGCTGTGAAATGTCCCGCATGATCCCCCCGAATGACAGCAAGAAGAGGTTTCCTTATTAAATTCCTTGAAAAAATATGATAAAAGGCTATAATAAATATAGGGAATTTATTTCATCTACCGATGACGGAAGCGTCAAACATGCCACCTGAGATCCTGATACCTGCCGCTATTTTTGTATTCGGGGCAATGATCGGCAGTTTCTTGAATGTCTGCATTTACAGGATGCCGCTGGATGAGTCGCTGGTCTTTCCGGCTTCCCACTGCACCAGATGCAGGGCATCAATCCGATTTTATGACAATATTCCCATAATCAGTTGGTTTGTCCTCTTTGGAAAGTGCAGGCATTGCAAAAGCCCGATCTCCTTCCAGTATCCTCTGGTGGAAATCCTGAATGCATCCGGTTTCCTCTACCTCTATGTCAGGTACGGCCTGACGGCACAGACGGTCTTTTACGGGCTCTTTTTTTCAGCCCTCCTGGTCATCACCTTTATCGATATTTACCACAGGATTATTCCGGACCGGATCAGCCTGCCCGGTATCGGGGCCGGTCTTCTGGGAAGCCTTTTCATCCCCATGGTTTTCCCCTTGTCCACGATGAGATTGGGCGTTCCGCCATGGTTCCTGGATGCGCTCGTCGGATCAGCATTGGGATTCGTGATATTTTACATCATTGCAAAGGCAAGCCCGAAAATTTTCGGACAAGAGGGGATGGGCGGGGGAGACATCAAGCTGATCGCCATGATCGGCGCCTTTCTGGGCTGGAAGGAGATGCTCCTGACCATTATGCTGGGTTCGCTGGCCGGATCCATCGTGGGGATTTTCCTGATGATTGTTTTCAGGACAGGCCGTAAATACGCTGTTCCGTTCGGTCCTTTTCTTTCCCTGGGCGCCCTGATGAGCCTCTTCTGGGGGACCCCAATGATCGACTGGTATCTGTATGTTTTATGATAGCAGAGAATAGGATCTCATGGACTCATTGAATCAGCCTGATCTGTTCAAGGCCACCTTGTGGCTGATTGCGCTGGTATTTTTTATATTTTTTCTTTTCATCTACGGATTTCGCAAGATCCGGCAGGGTGTTAAAGATGCGTTTAATCCGGACGGGGCGATGGAGTCCGGGAAGGTCACCGAGTCCGACAGCGACATGGCCTTTGTCTTCAATACGTTTCAGAATACACTCAAGGATATTTCTGACAGAAAGCATGAACTGATCCGGATGCACAGGGATGCAGAGGAACGAATCCGGCAGGTGGAACGTTACAACCAGTGCATACTGGAGAGCATGGTGAGCGGCGTGATCACCTTCGACCGCGAAGGGGATCTGACCTCCATGAATCTGGCCGCGGCCGAGATCCTGGGCTGGACCAAGGATGTCTCTCCTGTCGGCAAATCCTTTGAGGACGTCCTGGACGGATCAGATCATATGAAAGAAATTCTAAATAAGGTCCTTGAGGAGAATCGAAAGATTTTGCGGGAAGAAACCACGTTCACCATGCAAAACGGCGATCGGAGATGGCTCGGTGTGAACGCTTCTCCGCTCAAGGGAGATGACGGGGAGATGATCGGTACCACGATCGTCTTTACAGACCTGACCGAGGTTAAGGAACTCCAGAGGCAGGTGGAGTTGAAGAACCGCCTGGCCGACTTGGGGAAGATGTCGGCGGGTATTGCCCACGAATTTCGAAATTCGCTGGGTGCCATCCTGGGGTATGCGCGGCTGGCTGAACGCCAGGCCGTTGATAACGGTATTCTCAGGGACTCGGTGGAAGGGATCATGACTGAAGTAAAAAACTTCGATGCCATGCTCACGGATTTTCTGAATTTTGCCCGTCCTGTTGAGTTGAACAGGGAGGCATGCAGTCTGAGTGATCTGGTCAAGGAGTCTCTGGATGTGCTCTCTGAAGAAACCGGGAAACGGGGCGCAAAGGTGGAGACAATCTTTGAAAACGCCTTTCCTGTTTTTGCGGATCACATCCAAATGCGGCAGGCCCTGACCAATCTGATTAAAAATGCACTGGAGGCCGTGGGCGATCAGGGGGAGATCAGGATACAGGGAAAACGGATTGCCGGCCGGTCGGAACTCTGGATCCATGACAACGGCTGCGGGATCTCCATGGAAAACCATAAGAAGATCTTCGAGCCGTTTTTTACCACCAAACGGGAAGGGACGGGCCTGGGCCTGGCCATTACGCAAAAGACCATCCTTTCCCATCAGGGGTCGCTTACGATCAGGAGCGAGCAAGGGGAGGGGACCCTGGTGATTGTTTCCCTCCCGATCCATAACGCTCCGGTTTAGGATAAGAACCAAGAATAAAGCAAGAGAGGGACTCTTTTGGACAATATTCTTCTTGTGGAAGACAAGACCAGCATGCGGCGGATGCTGAGCCAGACCCTCCGGGCCGAAGGGTACCATGTGATCGAGGCCAAGGATGGGAAAGAGGCTCTGGATATCTTTCGCAGCAATTGGGTGGACCTGATCCTGACCGATCTCCAGATGCCGGAGATGGACGGGATCGATCTGCTTCGCGAAATCAAGGAAGAAGGCGCCCCGGTGATCATCATGACCGCCTACGGGACCATCGAGCGGGCCGTGGAGGCCATGAAACTCGGCGCCCTGGATTTCATCACCAAGCCCTTCGATACCGAACATCTCCTGATCATCGTCAAACGGGCCCTTGATGCACGGAAGGTCGTCAGGGAGAACATGGCCTTAAAAGAGACCATGTCTAAAAAATACGGAATGCCGGACATCATCGGAAAGAGCCGGGCCATCCAGGATGTCGCGTCAAAGGTCCGGAAGGTCGCAGCGACCGACAGCACCATACTCCTCCTGGGGGAAAGCGGGACCGGCAAGGAGCTTTTTGCAAGAACGGTTCATCAGTTGAGCGATCGGGTGCGGTCGAACTTTATTGCGATCAATTGCGCTGCCATTCCCTCGGAACTTCTGGAGAGCGAGCTCTTTGGCTATGAAAAGGGGGCCTTTACCGGGGCAGACCGCCGCAAGATCGGTTATTTCGAGCTCGCCCATACCGGGACCCTGTTTCTGGATGAGATCGGGGAACTGCCGCTCCCCCTGCAGGGAAAACTCCTCCGCGTGATTCAGGAGAAATCCTTCCAGCGGCTCGGCGGGACCAAGACCATTCACATGGACGTGCGAATCGTCTCCGCATCCAACAGCAATTTTGAAGATCTCATTCGCCAGGGTCTGTTCCGGGAGGACCTCTTCTACCGCATCAGCGTGGTCCCCATAACCATCCCCCCGCTCAGGGAGCGCAGAGATGACATACCCCTTCTGGTGGATCACCTCCTGAAAAAATATGAAAAGGAACTGAACAGGAAAGGTCTCTATATTGAGGAGGAGACCCTCGCCCTGATGCAAAACCAGGCGTGGAAAGGGAATGTACGCGAACTGGAGAACTGCATAGAGCGCGGGGCCATCCTCTGCACCGGGAACCGGATACTGGCCCAGGACATGGGGATCTCAACCATCCGTCCCGCAGAAATCCTGCCGGGAGATCTTTTCTCCGGGCAGAGTCTTCAGGACGTGTCCACACAGGCCGCCGCCAGGGCTGAACGGGAGATGATCCTCTCGGTTCTCAAGCAAACCGACTGGAACAAGACACGGGCAGCAGAACAGCTCAGGGTGAGCTACAAGACCCTTCTTACCAAGATCAAGGATTATGAACTGGAGAAAGAGAGATAACCATTCGTACTGATTAAATCAATTGTAATGATTTATGTAATATGCTAAATATATATTTATAGGAGGAAGGAACAATATCGAATGGGCATCGAAGGTGAAGGCGGGAATTAAAGAATAAGGAGGTCGAGTGATGAGAAGAATCATAGCAAACAAAGAGATCCTCGGCGGAAAGCCGATCATCAAAGGTACAAGAATATCTGTTGAGTTCATCCTTGAACTTCTGGCATCGGGCGCCACAGTGGACGATATACTCAAAGATTATTCCCATCTTACCAAGGAAGACATTCATGCGTGCCTCGAATACGCTGCACACGCTTTGAAAAACGATATATTTCTTGAGTTGGAAAACGCTTAATCATGAAAATTGAGGCACTCAGGATACTGACAGATGAGAATATATCGCCTCGCATCGTGTATTTCCTGAGACAAAAAGGCATTGATGTTCTCGATGTCAAGGAGAAAGGCTGGCATGGAAGCCCGGATAAGAACCTCTTGAATATTGCATTCGGGGAGAAGAGATTTATCCTCACTCACGACTCAGACTTCGGCATGCTCTCCATTAATGAAGGAAACCCCTGTTATGGCATAATCTATCTAAGATTAAGGAATTTAAAGGCTGACCATGTGAACCGTGTTCTTGAGAAGTTCTTATCGATCGATAAGGAAATCTCTCCCGGATTGTTGTTTGTCCTTGAAGATGGCCGGGTGAGAATACGCGAGATTGCTACGTGAGATAAACACCTCAATCAATTCTGCAATAAGGAGATACCTGCGGTAAAGCTGTTGGTGTCTTTCGCCGGTCCCCATTTTGCATCCCTCCGTCAGGTTTTTATCAGTATGTAATCCGTTACCCAACTATGTAACGCGTTACATAGTTTTTCTTTTCTTATTTTTTAAGCCATCAATGTAAACCAAGAAAAAGCAATGACTTAGACAGAAATGTTTCGCATGTCTTTTTGGCATGTTTATTGCTCTGTTGTCTCATAGATCTATGGAAAGTTTTATCCAATGGAGGAGAGGATATATGTTTAAAGATAAAAAAATTTCAAGCCGTGAGACCCATTTCCATCATGCAGGATCAGGATATCGTATGGCCTTTATTGTTTTTATCATTTCTTTTTTTACTGTTTTTACCATCTCCTTGGGGTATGCGGAAAAAGTCACTGTTGTTGAAGGACTCATAGAGAATGTGACGGAGCATTCTATAAAAGTCAGGGGTAGCAACTATGAGACTCAGGGTGTTTCTCTGCTCAACAGCTCAGGTGAGACACTGTCGAACGATTCACTCCGGCGGGGGAAGAAAGTGGAGATATTTTTTCAAGACAAAAAAATCACATCTATAATAATTTATGAAGATATGGTGGAATAAGGAGTTGAATATGAAACGATGCCTCTTGTTTATCATTTTGTCCTTATCTTTGATACTTTGTTCTTTTGAAAACTCGGATGCCGCCATGGAGGACTACTGTCTTGTTCCTCCCTACGTGATTCAAAATACTGCTCCCAATGTGATGGTTGTTCTGGATAATTCTGGAAGTATGTTTAATTTTGCCTATTCCGACGGGTTCACCACAACCACAATAGCAGATGATAATATGTGTGACAATTCAGGCAGTCCCTGTACAGGATTTACAACACCCGGGACATATCCACCCTCCTGTGCAGCTTATCAAGCGGATCCCTCCGCCTATTATAAATATTACGGCTATTTTAATCCGGATTACTGGTACACTTATTCGAGCAATAGATTCGTCCCTTCTGCCCCAAAGACAGGAAGCTGCCTTTCAGGCGAGAGGGCAAAACTCGCCTCAGAATGGGACGGAAATTTTCTTAATTGGGTTACCATGAGAAGGATAGATATTGTAAGAAAAGTTATGACGGGAGGGAAGACAACCACGGGAGAAGGCTCAGGTTTCGACAGACTCATTGGGGAAAAAGCGGATTGTGACAGCAGAGGAAAGTACAAAAAGATAACAAATGCAGATCTCTACACTCCTTACAGTGGGACTCGAAAAATCTATGTTTATTCTGCAAATGCCGGCTGTGGTGGCGGTGGAACTGGTACATCTTCCTTTGGAGTCAGAAACGACACTGGTGGAGGCGATGGTAGCGGTGATGAATCCACCCCTAATGTAGCTATTCGGGTGCCTTCACCCGTGGAAGGTGTTGTCCAGAGTGTCGTCGGCACCAGGGCACGACTGGGGCTGTCATTTTATAGGGTAAATGCCCCCACGCCACAGGGTGGTTTTGTTCAAGTCAACGTCTCTGGTGGAAGTCTTCCAAGTACGGTAAACCAGATAAACCTTACAAGGCCGAGTGCCAACACCCCTCTCTCTGAGACCTTGTGGACGGTAGCCGGTTATTTTGCCCAGACGGCCAGCATGGAAGGCGGCCCCGGGCCTCGTTACAGCAGCGGGGATTATACGATCAACAATACAGCGGATCCTTACAATTATGGAACAGGCGGTCAGCCCAGATATCCGAGCTGTTCTAAGAGCTTTGTACTGTATATTACTGATGGGGAGCCTTGCGCGGACGGCTATCTGCCGGGGACTTTAAAAAGTTATGCCACAGGGAGATCGGCCTATGATTGTTATGATTTGAGTCCCGGTAATCCCGGCACAGATGGTTTCTGTCCAGCGTTCGGCTCCTTTGCGGCCTCCACCTTTCCGACATGCAATGGAGGCGGGCAGGGCGGGTATGTCTCCGGTATGGAAGATGTGGCATTGTATGTTCATACCAACGATCTCAGGACAGCGGCAACCAAGGATATGACCGACAACCAGACCTTAACGCTTTATTCAGTATTTGCGTTCGGCAAGGGTTCCACACTGCTTCGATATGCAGCTATTAATGGCGGATTTGAGGATAGTAACGGCAATAACCAACCGGATCTTCAGTCCGAATGGGATAACAATGGTGACGGGGAACCTGACAATTTTTATGAGGCCGTCGATGGACAGGAACTCGAGAAATCCATCCGGGATGCTTTTTCGAGCATACTGAAGAGGGCCTCTTCGGGTACGGCAGCCTCGGTTCTCGCTTCCGGAGAGGGGAGCGGGGCCAATCTTATTCAGGCGGTATTCTATCCGAGACGGAGAGTCGGAAATGATATTATCGGATGGGCCGGTGTGGTTCAGAACCTGTGGTATTACGTGGACCCGCTTTTTACAAACAGCAGTATCCGAGAGGATAACGCCTCTCCCCAGTTTCTCAACCTTTCAAATGATAACATTGTGAATCTTTACTTCGATACAACTGCTCAGCAGACCATGGCTGCAAAATGCAGTGACACGGACGGTGACGGCGCCTGCGATGCATCACTGCCGGCGGTGACATTTGAGAACCTGAGTTACTTATGGGAAGCCGGTAATCTGTTATGGCAAAGGGTCCCGAATACCAGAACGATTTATACCACGCTGGACGGCGCCACCCTGCTCTCCGGAGGTTTTTCCACAGGTAATGCAGCGACACTGGCCTCCTATCTGCAGGCCACGGATGTGGCCGTGGACGGAAGCACCATAGACGATGCCGAATATATCATCCGTTATATAAGAGGAGAGGATTTCCCAGGATTGGACCGGAATGGGGATACCGCGGATGATTTCCGGTCCAGAACCGCTACCCTGGTGAGTACTACCAATGTATGGAAGCTCGGGGATGTGATCAACTCCACTCCCAAAATTGCATCCTGGCTGCCGCTGAATACCTATCAGAAGGTCTACTCTGACGACACCTATGGGGTGCCGGGAGAAGATCCTTTGCAGAGCGCTCCTGCTGATTCGAATCATTTCATCACCAGCAGCGGTTATAAAGGCAGGGGCATGGTCTTCGTGGGCGCCAATGACGGCATGCTCCATGCCTTTAAGCTCGGGACACTGGAACTGAAATGGGCAGGGCAATCGGACGTGGAAAAGGCACAATTGACAGGGGTTAATCTCGGTGAAGAGGCATGGGCATTTATCCCAAAGAACGCACTCCCGTACCTGAAATATCAGGGGGATCCGGACTACTGCCATATTTATACAGTGGATTTAAGCCCTTATATCTTTGATGCCAGTATCAATGGAAGTGCGGGTGCTGCAAAGGTACAGTCCGCGACCGATAGCAGTTGGAGAACCATCCTGATCGGCGGCATGAGACTGGGCGGCGCCTGCAGGAATCCGGCATCCGCCTGCACGGACTGTGTGAAGACGCCTGCGGCCGGAGTGGGATACTCTTCCTATTTTGCCCTCGATATCACGGATGAGAACAACCCGCAGCTTCTTTGGGAGTTTTCCAATGAAAGTCTTGGTTTCAGCACCGCAGCGCCTGCAGTCGTCAGAGTGGGTGCCAATAGTACAAATGGGAACTGGTTTGTAGTCCTCGGTTCCGGTCCAACCGGGCCTATAAACACAACGGATTATCAGTTTATGGGACGGTCCGATCAGAATCTGAAATTTTTTGTCCTCGACTTAAAGACAGGAGCGCTGCTCCGTACCATAGATACCGGAATCGCTTATGCCTTTGCAGGCTCCATGTTGAACTCAACCAATGATTCGGATCTGGATTATCAGGACGACGCCCTTTATATCGGTTATGTTAAACGGAATTCAACTTCCCCCTATGCATGGGTGGACGGAGGTATTGGAAGACTTTTCACCAAGGAAGATGCCAATCCGGGCAACTGGGTCTGGAGCACGATCATGGACGGCATCGGGCCGGTCACCTCGTCGATTGCCAGGCTTCAGGATAAAAATAATAGCAACCTCTGGTTATATTTTGGTACAGGGAGGTTCTATTTTGACAGGCCGACAGAGAAGGATGATCAAAGCGGTCAGAGGCGTCTCTTCGGCATCAAAGAACCTTGTTTTTCACACGCCACAGGGCTGCTCGATCCCACATGTACAACCTCAGTCAACCTTGCTGCATTGACAGATGTAACCAATGTTGCCAACGCTCCGAATGACAATATTGCCAATGATACAGGTTTTAAAGGGTGGTACATTAATCTTGATTTGGATGGCAGCTATACATATCAGGAAGGGGCAAGCCTTGTGACAAGAAAATATTTAGCCGAGAGGGTGATTACCGACCCGCTGGCAGCCAGCACAGGAGTTGCATTTTTTACGACTTACAAACCCTACAATGAAGATTGTGCCATCGGCGGCAAGTCCTTTATCTGGGCGGTGAAGTATAACACCGGCGGAGCTCCGGGGGCGCTGTTGAAAGGCAAAGCCTTGATTCAGGTTTCCACCGGGAGTATTGAGCAGGTGGATATTTCCACACAGATGACCGAGAGCGGCGACAGGAAAAGCCTATCCATGGAGGGCGTGCCTCCGACGGCGCAAGGACTGTCGATTCTGACCACGCCGCCGCCCGTAAACCGGTTCATCCATAAGATAGAGAGGTAGGCGAGATGGATAACAGGGGATTCACCTTAATAGAACTGCTCATTGTGGTTGTGATCATCGGTATTCTGGCTCTTCTGCTCGGCACCTCCTTTCAGGGAACCACGGCAGGCTACCGGATCGAGGACGAGGTCAAGGAACTCCATGCGGATCTGATGACTGCACGGTCCAGGGCCCTGAATCTGCAGCGGGTCCAGTTCGTTCAGGTCAATGCTGGCATCAATGCCGGCAACTATCAGATTTATGATGACACAAACCAGAACGGTGCATTGAACATCGGAGCCGGAGATACGGCCCTTTTCAGCAGTGCGAAGACTCTGAGCGACAATTTTATTGCAGGCGCAGTTACTTATGTGATGAACACAAGGGGGCTGGTGACTAACACGGGTACAATCCTTTTTGACAAAGACACATTTACGCCTGATTATGACTGCATTCTGCTTTCTCAAACACGAATCAATATGGGGCAATGGAATGGAACATTATGCGTTATTAAATAAGAAAGGCTTTACCCTCATAGAAATCATGGTTTCGCTCGTCGTGCTTCTCGTGGTCTTTCTCGGCCTGATGCAGGGGGCCCTGGTTGCGATCGATTCCAGCATGAGGAATATCCTGAGGGAAGAGGCCATCAGCATTGCACAGACCACCATGTACCAGGAAAGAAACATCGCTTTTGCGAATCTGGTTCCAGTGCCTGCAAGCCCCGCAACACAAGTTTCAAGAAATTTCAGGAATATCCAGGGATTCAATTATAACCCGGCAATAGCGGTGACCCCTCTGGACACCACTCACAGTCGAGTGGTGGTGACCGTGTCATGGAATTGGAAGGGGCAGGCCTACAGTCATGTCGAGACCGCATTGGCGGACAGCACCTACTGGCTGAGATGATGATCAGAAAAGTCGTGGTACGGGGTGTACCAATTTTTATAAAGTGAGAGACCAATATGCGGATGCGAGAACAGGGTTTCAGTATCATAGAACTGATGGTGGCCATGGCCGTCTTTGTTTTGACCATTGCGGCAGCCTCCAATGTATTTCTAAGCGTGCTGACGCAGTTCAAGCAGCAATCCAAGATTTCGGAAAGCAGTATGGATGATATGATCGGGCTTGAGATCCTGCAGCGGGACATTGAGAATGCCGGCTATGGATTGCCTTGGATCATTCCTGTGGGTGTAGCCTATAATGAGACTGTGATCGGGTATGATGATGCCCCCAGCAATCCACCAAGGGGGATCGTAAGCGGTAATGGTGCTGGTGTGAACGGTTCAGACTATCTGGTCATCAAGGCGGTCAATGTGGTGAGTAATAATGTGGCCCAGAACTGGACCTGGTTGCAGGCCGGGCCTGTGTCGCTCAACGGATTATCCGGACAGAGCTTTGATGTGAATGATAATGTCATGGTCATTTCTCCGGGAACGAGTACCGCTGATGCAAGGACACTGGTGGTGAATGGCTTGGCATTCGCAACGACCTATGGCGCTACGGGCAGTTTTGTCCCGTCCGGACTCGCAACCAATATCATCTACGGCGTGGACCCCGGTAATATGAGAATGCCTTTCAACAGGGCGGACTATTTTATCTCTAATGCCAATGTTCCATCACGGTGTGCGCCGGGTACCGGCGTGCTGGTCAAGGGAGAGGTCAGCCAGGTAAACGGGTCGCTGACGACGTACCCTCTGATGGACTGCGTTGCAGATATGCAGGTGGTCTACCAAACGGATGCAAACGGTGACATGATGACTGACGGTCAGACAAATAACATGGTTTTGCTCTCAGCACAGCAGATCAGAACAACGGTCAAGGAGGTGAGGGTCTATATCCTTGCCCATGAAGGTCAGTTGGACCGGAATTTTACCTATTTAACGAACCCGGTCACGGTCGGAGAATTCGGCCTAGGACAGAGCTTTGATTTTACTGTGATCCCGATCACAAACTGGCCGAACTACCGGTGGAAGGTCTATACCATGGTGGTCAGACTGGACAATCTCAATTTGAGGTGAATATGATATACGATGGAAGAGGAGCCGGAAGGACGCATACGAAAAGGAGCAAGGGGTTCTTTATGGGACTCTCTGTGTTGAAGTCTGAAGACGGTATGGCCCTGGTTTTGGTGCTGATTCTGTCCGTGATTTCGCTCGCCTTTATGGCATCTCTTATCTACATGACCACAACAGTGACCCAGATGTCCGGTGCCCATAAGAGATATGAGACGGCCATAGAAGGAGGAAAGGCGGGCATAGATGTGGTCCGGCAACTCGTCAATGTCAGGGGGAATCCGAATATCCCGACGATCAACTTTGCTCAGACCGCAGCTCAGTCGGCCTGTTTGAATTCGAAGCTGAACAACCCTACGGCAAACTGGATAAATTGCACTGCAAACGCCACATCCACCCTGATCAACGATCAGGATTCCACTTCCTATGACATGACGTTTGAAATGGGCGTCAATCCCAATCCCGTCTATCGAATCTATGCAAAGATTGTGGATACGGTCAATGGTAATTCCGGCGGAAACATGGGTCTATCAACGACAGGGGTTGTCTCAAGCAACTCCGGTCAAATCACGCCCATGAATACTCCCTATCTGTATACGATTGAGGTGCTTTCAGAGAATCTGGCCAACCCTGTTGAGAGGGCAAGGTTCTCGGTGCTTCACGAATATTAAAATAGGATAAGACCATGCTAAAAAAAATGATTTTCATACCGATCCTGATTTTCCTTTTTGCATGCACATCCGAGAGGCCATTATACGTATCGAATAGCAAGCCCGTAGACCTTGGGGATGCCGTACAGCAGGTTAAAACGGATGTGCACGAGTCTGCAGCCTCTGTCCAGGAACATGGAATCGCTTCGGACCAAGAGATCAAAAAAAACAGAGTGCCTGAGGTCACAAAAGTAAAACTCGTTCCCGAAATTTTTCATCCGGGAGACACCCTGGGTATCGAGGCATCCGGAAGCGATGCGGACGGAGACCCGGTAACCATGATCTATGAATGGATGGTGAACGGTGAATCGGCAGGGGATGGGAGTTCCGTGGGTGTTCCCGTTCAAAGGGGCGATAAGATTTCCGTGAAGATTACACCCTATGACGGGAAAGAGAATGGAGAAGCGGTGACCCTGGATCGGGAGATCCTGAACATGCCGCCTATGATTGCCGAGGAAGGAAGTCCTGTATTTGATGGAACGACCTATACGTACCAGTTAAAAGCCAGTGATCCGGATGGAGACTCCCTGACCTATTCCCTGAAGGCCGCTCCTGAGTCCATGAAGATAGACCCGATTACAGGTCTGATCCAGTGGAACGTCCCTGAAGAATTCAGCGGCATGGCAAAGGTGTCGGTCCTGGTGGAGGACGGGCAGGGCGGCAGATCCGAATATGATATGAATGTCAGCATCAAAAAAGAAGCGCCACAGGGGAAAAACATGTAATAACAACATGTTAGTCGTATAACACAAGACGGTTTATAAATTTGCGATACCCCTCATTTTTTGCTTGCCTTGCCGGAAATTCTCTGGCATATTATAAAAACTTGCTAAGTTAATCATAAAACTATACTAATAAATTATAAGTAATAAAAATTATTAGATAATTGCCATCCTTGTATTTATGCCAAGACTGTGTGATCAAGAAGGTTTTACGATCATCGAGCTGGTCATGGTTGTCTGCATGATTGCGCTCATCATGTCGTTTTCCGGGCCATCGCTTGAAGGCTACATGCGGGCGATCAAGACCAAGGCCGCCGCCCGTGAGATTTATACCATGCTGCAGCAGGCAAGGCTTTCGGCCATCAGGGAAAACAGGAGCATCGTGGCTGATTTCACCCCTGCCGGAGAAGAAGATTCAAATGATATCTATTCTGAAAGGGGAAAGGTTGAGATTACATATCCTGACGGTCAGGTCGTATCCATGGATTTGTCATCCAGTTCAGAATTCATGGGGACCAGGATCAAAAAAAAGAACAACACCATCGATATCACCTTTTACGGTAATGGGACGGCAAGCACGCAAACTGTTTGTGTGAAGCATGATGATGAATCGGTCACAGGGTACAATCTTGTGACCAACACTGCCGGGGGAATACGGATTGAAAAGTCTGAAGATCAATAATAAAAAGGAACAAATGTTTGAAAGGGGCTTTTCATTGATAGAACTTCTCATAACTCTGATGGTGCTTTCCTTTGGCCTGCTTGGATTGGCCGGCTTTCAGACCCATATCATCCATGCCAATGCCTTCAGCCGGGACATGACCATTGCTGCAACGATCGGCAGCGATCTCCTTGAAGAGTCCAAGGCCGCCGGCCTCGGCAGCCTTGCGGCACTTGAGAGCAGTACACAGGCCCCATACAGAGTCGACATCGATGGCGACGGTTTGTTGGACGATCCGTATCAGGGCCGCTTTACCTGGGCCAGGACATTGACGCCTGACCCGACCGGAGAAGGGAAATTTTACACGGTGAGTGTGACGGTCTTCTGGTCAGATGCCAGGAAGGAGCATAAACTGAATTACAGAACTGTGGTAGGTTGAACATGTCGGAAGAAACGGGGTTCACACTCGTAGAAATTCTTGTGGTTCTTGCGGTCACATCGCTGATTACTGCCGGGATGATCAACTTTATGATATCGCAGGGCAAAAGCTACAGCCTTCAGGAGGATCTTCAGGAGATGGAGCAGAACGCAAGGGTGGCTATAGATGTCCTTACAAAAAAGCTTCAGGACGCCAATGAGGTTTCTGTTATCACTACGGATGACAATCCCAATGATAAGAAACTCCCCATTATTGATATAGATGGTGATACATATTACTTTAAATTCAGGACAGGTGACCCGACACGAGATGATGTTTCCGAAAGAATCGGCCGTACCAACGAGATCATTGCAAGCTTCATTCAGGATGTGAACGGTGACAACATACAGGACATACCTGTGTTCCAGGCTGATACTTACAACCCGAATGTGGTGATTCTGACCATCGTGGCACGTACAAGGCACATGGATCCAGGGTACACCGGCACTGAAGGATCGGGGTACCGCCGGATTGTTCTGACAAAAAGAGTTGTCCTGAGGAACAAATTATGAAAAATGAAAGCGGTATGGCCCTGGTTACGGCCCTGCTCATTCTTGTGGGATTAACCCTGCTTGCGGTTACGGCCATGACCAACACGACCATCAATACCATGATTGCCGGAAACGATTATAGATCCGGTCAGGAATTTTATGCTTCCGAAGGGGCGGCGGAACTTGCCCTTGCTTCACTGACCGGGCTGATCTCAGACACTAATCCTGCGATTATGCAGATGGGCATTCATAATATCGAAAACCTTCTTGGTTTTGACAGTGACGGGGATGGCACGCCGGACGGCGACATATCGTCTATTCTTGGGCTATATCTGAATACCCAGGATTTTTATGGGACCTATTGCAATCCGGACGGCCTGGAGGACTCATATATCCATTCCGTTCGCATCGAGGACGATCAGGATGAGGCTGAAATCAATCTGCCTGACGATCCCTTGAATGACATCAATGGAACATTTTATCTTATTTCCTGCAAGTATGAAAAGGGCAATCCGGCGAAAAGAATAGACCAGGTTTCCTATATGATTGAACAGGTACTGATCAATTATGACGGTGCGGTGAACCTGATCAATGATGATATCGTGTTGAGCATGGATTCCAGCGCATTGATCGATGGTAAGGATGAAGGCGATAACGTGACAAAAGATGGGATGGTGACCACGGATACTCTGAATACGGAATTATCCGATTATGGTCCTGCCGGACTGGATCTCGTCAGACCGAATGGCGTGATACAGAAGCCCGATGTTTTGGCCAACCCATCCATCCAGGAACTGCATGAGGTACGCGACTTGCTCAGCCGGCAAGTTGATCCTGTGCAGGGCGGGCAGATTACAATCAATGCGGATCATATCGCCGGGGCTGAAAATAATCCGGATGCAGAACAGTTCTACAGCTCTACGATCAAATACATAAAGGGAGAGTTGATCGTCAATGCGGACTTGAACGGTATACTCATCGTTGAAGAGTACCTCAACCCTAACGGCGACTATTCCTGCGGGTTGACCATCAATAAAGACAGGAAGTTTAGTGGTTTAATTATCCTGCTTCCGAGGAATACCGGTTTCAATCAGGATGTCAATGTCCGTCTTGAGGAGGGCGCGGAGATCAACGGGGTTTTAATCGCCTCAAATCAGGCTGATCCTGGAAACCCGCATAGAACGCCGGTTCCTAAGATTTATCTCAATTTACAGGCAAATGCCGGGATTCAACACAAATCATCCAGTATTATGGATACAGGTTTAGAGAGACGGTTCACGGTCCTGAAGAGGACCTATCTTCCCCAGTAGTCCACACATTTTTCTCTTGTCACATCACCTGCCCGAAGGTATAATATAACAATTTCAATATCAGGATTATCTCCAAAAGAGTGGGTGAAAACATCAGGGTTCAAGGGGTCAAGGATTCCAGGGGCCAAGTGAAGTGCTTTTCAAGACTTGAGGGTCCGAGGGGCCAAGGATTCAAGGGGTCGAGTGAAGTGCTTAAAAATATCAGAGGTCAAGGGTTCCAGTGTTTTTCTCTGGAGATTTTGTTTGCGTTTAAGTATTTCACTTGAATCCTTGACCCCTTGAACCCTCGACCCCTTTTACCCACTAAATGGGAGAAGAACCAAATATCATTAATGAACCGGCCATGCAGCGGTTTTTTCCAGGTTGATTGAATGGTTGAAAAAAGAGGTCAGGCCCTTTTACAAGTGGAACCGGAGAATCTGCTGTCTCTCTACGGCAGGAATGACGAAAATTTGAACCTGATCGAGGAAGTCTTTGAGATCAAGGTTGCAGCACGCGGCAAGATGCTGGAGATTCATGGAGAATCAGGGAAAGTCGACCAGGCCAGATCGGTGATTGAGGAATTAAACAGGTCTCTTTCCGATGGGCGTATCCGTCCGGAGGACATTGAGTATTCCATCCGGGCCATGGGTGATCACGGTAAGACCGTGCTCAAAGAGCTCGCCGCCGACGGGATTCGGGTTCCTTCCCGCAAGAAAGTGATCGTTCCCAAAACCCCGGCACAAAAGAAATATATCGATGCCATCGCCGCCTACGATATTGTATTAGGAATCGGTCCGGCAGGGACAGGCAAGACCTATCTGGCTATGGCCATGGCCGTCTCGAAACTGACGAGCAAGGAATACGGGAGGATAATCCTGACACGCCCTGCGGTTGAGGCCGGAGAACATCTCGGATTCCTGCCGGGAGATCTTTATCAGAAGATCCATCCCTATCTCAGACCGCTCTATGATGCTCTTTTCGACATGATGGATCCGGAAAAAGCCAACCGTTTGGTCGAACGCGGGACCATTGAGATTGCTCCGTTGGCCTACATGCGAGGAAGGACTTTAAATGATTCTTTCATTATTCTGGATGAGGCACAGAACACAACACCGGAACAGATGAAGATGTTTCTCACACGGCTCGGTTTCAATTCCAAGGTTGTAGTGACCGGGGACATCACTCAGGTGGACCTCCCAAAGGACAAACAATCCGGTCTGATCCAGGTACAGGGGATCCTTCATGGGATCAAGGGTATTCACATTGCATTGTTTACGAACAAGGATGTCATCCGGCACAAACTGGTCCAGGACATAATCCGTGCATACGAACGACATGAAAGAAAGAAGGAAGGCTGATGAACGGCGGAATAGAAAAGAGAAAAAAGAAAAAGACCCTTTCCGGCCGTATCCAGGAACTGCGGGAAAAAGTCCGGAAATTTTTCAAGGGCGGATGGAAGATACAGGACGTGGCCTTTTACAAGAGCAGTATATTCCAGAAAGGTTTACTGGCCTCCGGGGTCGTTCTGATTTTGAGCTTATTGCTGCTTCCGGAGATTCAGTTTGTCCCATCTAAATATCAGATAGGAAGTATCTGTCCTGTGAACATCAAGGCCCCGCAGGATTTTGATGTACCTGATGTCAAGGCTACAGAAGAGAAACGTCTGCAAGTTGCGCAGGAATCCCATTCGGTCTACGATTTCGATCTATCCCTCATTGACACCCTTCAAAGAAAGATAAAAAAAGCCTTTTCCGACATGAATCGTTACTACCTGGATAAAAAACTGCGAGAGGATAACGCTCTCGGAAGAGAAGATTTGAATCAGAAAAAGACCGGAGCGAAGGAACCGGCCGCAGGTCATACCCTTGCGCAGAAAACGGAACAGCAGCTATTCGACGAGGGCCTGAGGACCTTCGAAGATACCCTGAATCTGAAGCTGTCTCCAAATGTCCTGAAGATCCTGAAAAGGGATGGCTTTGCTCCTGAAAATGCCGCTGCCATCGGGGCTATGCTGAAGGCCGTGATGAGCCGTGGTGTGGTCAGCAGTCCGGAGCTTCTGCTCAACGAGGCCGGGAAAGGGATCATCATCAAAGGGGTGGAAGAGAAATATGAGAAAGTGATCACAGATACCACGGTCTTTCTTGATCTGGAAACCGCCCGGGAACTTATAGAACAATATTCGGACCCGATCATAGACGACATGGCGAGGGATAAGGTTAAAGCGATGAAGGATGTAGCCATGGGTCTTGTGGTCCCGAACCTGACCTTCAACAAACATGATACCGAATACAGGAAGGTTCAGGCCATGGATGCCGTAAAGACCGTTTTTTATAAAATCAAAAAGGGCGAGATGATTATACGGGAAGGGGAAAAGGTTACTGAAGAACACCTTTCCAAAATGAATGCCCTGAATGCCGTCCAGAGAGGAAGCAACTTGTCCCTTGTTTTTTTCGGCCTGGTATTGTTTAATGCCATTCTTCTCTATATATTCCTTTTTTATATAAACCGGTTCAAACGGTCTATAGCCGCCGATCTGCAAAGGCTGACGCTTCTTGGTCTGATCATTGTAAGTTCTCTGGCCATAAATAAGATCTTCTACTGGATAGCCAGGATAGTCATGTCCAACCTCGAATCCGTGGAACCCACTTCGATCCTCTATGCCATCCCTTACGCATTCTGCGGTATGCTGATCGGTGTTCTGTTCGAAGTCAGAATCTTTATTTTCCCCATCCTGATTATCAGCATTCTTTCAGGCATTATGATCCATGAAGATCTCTCTTTTACTCTGTATTCACTTGTCGGGAACGTGACCGCCGCAATGACGGTCCAGAACTGCAGAAGACGGAGTGCCCTTCTGAGGGGCGGTCTCAGAGTCGGTGCAGCCAATGCCATAACAGCGCTTACCATATTGATGGTGCACAATGATTTCACATTCCAGAAAGGGCTTGATAATACCATATTTGCATTTATCGGGGGAATACTGGTTTCTGTACTGGTTTCGTGGGTGGTCCCGCTCCTTGAGACATTGTTCAGGATCACAACAGACATCCGTCTCCTTGAACTGTCAGATACCAACCAGCGGGTTCTGAAGGATCTCCTGGTCCATGCCCCCGGCACGTACCAGCACTCTCTCATGGTAGGAAATCTTTCTGAAGAAGCTGCAGAGGCGGTGGGCGCCAGCCCGCTTCTGGCACGGGTCAGTTCCCTGTACCATGATATCGGCAAGATCCAGAAGGCGGAATATTTTGTGGAAAACCAGATCAATCTCGAGAACCCTCATGACAAACTTACACCGAGCATGAGCGCCTTGATATTGATTTCTCATGTCAAGGATGGGGCTGAAATAGCCAGGGAGAATAAACTCCCTCCGGCCATCCTCGACATTCTACGGCAGCATCATGGAACGGGCCTCATTACCTTTTTCTACCAGAAGGCAAAAGATATGGAGGATCCCGAGATGCATACCGTCAAGGAGGAGGATTACCGATACCCCGGTCCCAAGCCTCAAACCCAGGAGGCGGCCATTGTTATGATTGCAGATGCACTGGAGGCTGCTTCACGCGTGCTGACAAACCCGACGCCTTCAAGGATCGAAGGGATGGTCAACAAGATCATGGAAAGGATCTATCTTGACGGGCAATTGGATGAGTGCGATCTGACGCTCAAGGATTTGTGGAGAATAAAGAAGAGGATGGTTCCGATCTTGAACAGCATTTATCATCAGAGGATAAACTATCCTTCTGTAAAGCTTGCTGATGATGACGATGGAGGCGTAAAGAATGAAGGTATGGGTCAACCAGCAGCAGAGATCGCTAAAAGTGCCAAAAAAGCTGGTGACGTCAGTATTGAAAAAAGTCTTCGAAAGCGAGAATAAAGATGGTGAAATCAGTGTTGTGTTTATTGATGATGATGGGATTCTAAAACTCAACAGGGAATACCGCTGCATCAACCGACCCACCGATGTGCTCTCTTTTGCCCTGAATCAGGGGGATTTACCCGATCCACAACCCGGAATGTGGGGAGATATCGTGATCTCCGTGGAGACTGCTGCGCGGCAGGCCGTAGAGGCTGGAGACTCTTTCGAGAACGAGATCACCCGGCTTCTGATTCATGGAGCCTTGCATCTCCTGGGTTACGATCATGAGATATCCATGAAGGAAGCGGCACGGATGAGAGTGAAGGAAAGAAAGATCATTTCATCTATGGAGAAAGGTTAGAATGCATGGGCTTTTTCTGGAAAAGAAAAAATAAAAGTGCGGATGGGGCTGTTGAAGAGACCGGAAGATCTCTCGATGGATCCCGGGATGAAGATGCGGTATCCACCGAAAAAGCCGCCGCGGACGTCGAAAAATCTTCCGGAGTTTCTGATGCCGGATTACCTGAAGAAGTGGAAACCGGGCAGGATAAAAACGAATCTGTGCCGGCAGATAATGCGCTAAAGCCATCTATGTTCCAGCGGCTGCGTTCAAAACTCTCCAGGTCCAGGGATGGTCTGACGGGAAGGATCGATCGCCTGTTCTCAGTCCGGCCGAAGATCGATATGGAGACCATCGAAGATCTGGAGCAGATCCTGATCGAGTCGGACATCGGGGTTCAGCAGTCTCTGTCGCTCATCCGGAAAATCAGGGAAGGACTAAAGAGGAAGGAACTCCAGGACGCTGAGAAAATCAAGGGATTGATCCGGGAGGAAATTACAAAAATACTGGCAGGGGTCGGACAAGGATTCAACCGTCCGGAACAGGGCCCCTATGTGATCATGGTCATAGGGGTAAACGGGGTCGGGAAGACCACGACCATTGCCAAGCTGGCATGGCGGTTCATCCAGCAGGGGGAGCGGGTCCTTCTGGCTGCCGGGGATACCTTCAGGGCTGCCGCCACAGAACAATTGGAAATCTGGGGAAAGCGGGTCGGAGCGGATGTGGTGAAACATCAGAGCGGAGCGGACCCATCAGCCGTGGTCTTTGATGCGTTAAAGGCAGCGGAATCCAGAGATGCTCAAGTGGTAATAGCGGATACAGCCGGAAGGCTTCATACAAAAACGAATCTCATGGAGGAGCTTCGGAAGATGAAACGGGTCATGGGCAAGGTCATTCCCGGTGCACCCCATGACATCCTCCTTGTACTGGATGCAACCACGGGACAGAATGCCCTTTCTCAGGCCAGGACATTTCATGAGGCCGTCGGTGTTACAGGGATTGTCCTGACCAAACTGGACGGAACGGCCAAGGGGGGCATCGTCACGGCCATTGTGGGAGAACTCGGCCTGCCGGTCAAGCTGATCGGTATCGGAGAAGGGATGGAAGACCTTCGGGATTTCAACCCGGAGGAATTTGTGCACGCTCTTTTTGATCAGTAAATTTCTCTCTTTCGTGTTTAAGTTAAACCACGCATAAAATGGAAATCAAAGTACTTCTTGCACCCGTTAAGAATCAAAGATCAAAGATAAAAAATCAAAATGACAAATCAAATATAAAAATGGCGCAGCATCTCTTAGAAAGACTGCCTTGGATTCAAGACACGAGATCCCAAACGAATAAGACACAGAAGCATTCGATTACGAATGATTAGTGTCGTGTCACGTCTAAAATGACATATTCCATTTCCCCCCCTCACCTCAATCCTCTTCCCAAGGGAGAGGAAGTTCAAACATTCCTTCTCCCCATAGGGGAGAAGGTTAGGATGAGGGGGTAATACCAAAAGACACTGCAAGATTGACACGACTCAAGGGAGTTACCCCACCCGTCTTGAATATTTATGATTTTTATTCTGTCATTTTGATCTTTGATTCTTGATGTTTTATCTTTAACTTCTATGGCCGTTCAAATTTCTTACGAAAGAACCGTCTACACTCCAAAGATCTTTCCGGGATTGAGAATGCCTCTGGGGTCCAGTGTATCCTTGATACGCTTCATGACTGAAAGGGCAGGGGGATGTATCTCCATGCCGAAGTAAGGGGCTTTGGTGATGCCCACGCCGTGCTCTGCTGAAATAGTTCCCTCGAGACGCAGGACCTCTCTGAATATTTTTTCAACAGCGCCCTGAGCCCGGACGAGGCCGGCGTCGTCGGCCAGGATGTTGACGTGGAGATTCCCGTCACCGGCATGGCCGAAGGTCAGGATTTTAAGACGGCTCTCAACGGAGAGGGCCTGGATAAAATCGAGCATTGCCGGGATCCGGCTTCTGGGAACGGCAATATCCTCGTTAATCTTTGTGATACCGACCTTGTTGATGGCCTGCGAGATGGAGCGGCGCGCCTTCCAGAATCGTTCGCGGGTGCTCTGATCCTCAGCCATCACGACATCCCGGGCATGGTGATTCATGCAGATATCACGGATCTTCATGATGTCCCGCTGGTTTGTTTCAGGATGACCATCTACCTCGATGAGGAGATATGCTCCGGCATCAATGGGGAGACCAAGATGGAGGGCCTCTTCCACGGCACGGATGCAGTTTCCGTCCATGAATTCGAGGGTGCTGGGAATGATCTTTGATGCGATGATATCGGCTACAGTGGATCCGGCATCCTCGTGCCCGGTATAGATGGCCAGGGCAGTCCGTACAGATTCGGGCTTTGGGATGAGTTTCAGGGTGATTCTTGTAACCACGGCCAGTGTCCCCTCGGACCCGACAAGGAGGCGTGTGAGGTCATATCCAACCACTCCCTTGAGCGTCTTTACGCCGGTCCGGAAGACCGTCCCGTCAGCAAGGACGGCTTCCAGTGCCAGGACATAATCTCGGGTAACCCCATACTTCAGGGAACGAAGCCCACCTGCACCGGTGGACACATTTCCCCCAAGGGTACTGAACGCCATGCTCCCTGGATCCGGCGGGTAGAAGAGTCCGATTTCTTCGACTTGTTTCTGGAACTGACCGTTGACTACGCCCGGTTCAACCTCAGCAATCAGATCTTCAGGATAAATGCCCAGTATCCTGTTCATGCGTGTCATGACCAGAGCGACACCCCCTTTTAAAGGGACCGATCCGCCGGCAAACCCTGAACCGGCGCCCCTGGGATAGACCGGAATGCTGTTCTGGTTGCAAATCGACAGGATGCGGGAGACCTGTTCCGTGTTTCTCGGGTAGAGGATCAGTTCAGGCTTGTGCTGAATCCGGGTTGCATCGTAGGCATAACAGATCCGCCCTTCGTCGGACGCATCAATATTCTCTGTCCCCACGATCTCCTGCAAATGACGGATGAGACTTTTGTCCATTTCATTGCTTGCGGTTGCAAAAGAAGTCCGAAAGGTTTGGATGTTAGTCTTTTCCATTTCAAAGATTCTCTGCGGGTTGTTGCAGAGAATCTTCAATTATGCGCTCATCCTGGCTTCATGGTTATCATTGAAACGGACAGAGACCATTTTGGAAACCCCTGGGTCCTGCATGGTAATGCCGTATAAAGCGCTTGCAAACTCCATGGAGTTCTTATTGTGGGTGATGGCAATAAACTGGGTCTCAATGGACATTCGGCTCAGCATCTGATTGTAACGAAGCACATTGGCATCATCAAGAGGGGCATCCACTTCATCCAGAAGACAGAACGGGCTTGGCTTGACCAGAAAGCCCGCAAAGATCAGGGCCACGGCAGTGAGGGCCTTCTCTCCTCCGGAAAGCAGGGAGAGATGCTGCAGTTTCTTGCCCGGAGGCTGGACAATGATTTCCACACCGGCTTCAAGGATGTCTTCACCTTGCTCGAGTTTCAGTTCTGCATGACCGCCGCTGAAAAGCTCAATGAAGGCGGTCTTGAATTTTTCGTTGATGGCGTCAAAGGCGTCCTGGAAACGCTCTCTTGATGTATGATTGATCTTGCGGATGGCGGCCATGAGGCTCTCCACGGATTCCTGGAGATCCGCCTCCTGGGAAGTGAGAAACTCAAACCGCTCCTGAAGGGCATTGTATTCCTCGATGGCCAGGATATTGACCGGGCCCATCTGTTCGATCTTGCGGTTCAATTCAGCGAGGTGTTCCGCCGAAGCCTGTTTGTCAATCTCCTGGTCCTGGAACCTGGGCAGTGCCTCCTGGATCGATACCTGATATCTTTCCTGGATTCTCGACTGCAGATGCTCCATCTTGATGGAGAGTTCGGTTCGTCTGACTTCCAAATCGTTGATCAGACGGTTTAGGTTTTCTATCTCCCTCCGGATGTCCTTGAATTCTTTCTGCTCCTCGTGGAGGGTTTTACGTTTTGATTCAAAGACCTCCTGCTCCCGAGTCATGCTGTGGTGCAGTTCTTCCTTTCGTTCAATCAGGGAATGGATAGCTGACTCTGTGCGGCCTTTTTCTTCTTCAGCCTGAAGGATACGGCCCTTTGACTCTTCGATCTCGCGCAGGCGGGCATCAATCAAGGCATTCAGATTTGTTAAGTTGTCGTGATTTTTATCGATATGTGAGAGAAGAGAAGTTTTTCTCTCCATGAGTGACGCCAGGTGGACGCGCTCTTCAGTGATGGTTCTTCTTCCCTGCTCAACCCGTTCCCTCAGGGCATGGATCCTTCCTGCGCAAATGGCGACAAATCCGTTTTTTTCTTCGAAATCCGATTCCAACTGGTGGAGTTCGTGACGGCATGCAGCCAGGCTTTCTTCAAGCAAGAGAAGATCCGACGAACGGTTCTGATTCTCGTGTGAGAGCCCGTCGATCTGCTGGGAGAGATGTGCGACATTCCCTTCCAGGGTAGAGGCCTCTTTTTCCAGCCCGACGCTCTCTGCCTCGAGGGTTTGCAGCCTTGAGGCGATGACGCTCCGCTGTTGCTTGAATTGCGAGATCTCACGGGACAGAGATTCCCGCTGCTCTTCCGCCTGAACGAGTTGGTCCTTCAGGACATCCAGCGATATCTTCAGTTCGCGTATCTCCCTTTTTCTTTGTATAAAGCCGCCGGCGTTCATTTTCCTCGCGCCGCCTTCCACCATGCCGGACGTATCCAATACCTCGCCGTTCAGGGTGACCAGGGTACGATGAAAACCGTTTGAGCGATAGAGTGCAACGGCCTGCTCCAGGGACTCCATGACCACGACATCCCCCAGGAGATATTCTGCGACTCCTGCATATTGAGGGTTGTATTGTACCAGGTTAAGGGCCTCGCCGACCACGCCGGTTCCTTCTGCGGGGACAAAAGGATCCATCTTCGGGTTCTTTGGTTGAAGAGGAATAAAAGATCCCCTGCCGATATCATTATTCTTCAGGAATGCCACGGCTTTGATAGAGTCTTCAGGATTATTGACCACGAGGCTTTGGTAGCGGTTGTTGATTGCAGATTCTATGGCCACTTCGAATCTGGGAGCGGTCTCAAAGATTTTGGACACCAGAATATGAATTTCAGGAAGGGATTCCGATTCAGGGTTGTCCGTCTTGTATTGCAGCAGGGATCGGATCCCGTCATCATATCCTTCCAGGTTTTCCTGGAGTTCGGCCAGTGTTGCGAAACGGGAGCTTTCCTGTCCGATCTGCTCCCGAAGGAGAGAAACCCGTTCCTGAACCGCGGAGAGCGCCTCTTGTTTCTGTTCCAGTACCGATTGTACGGAATGATGCTCGGTCCGGACATCATCAATGGTGTTCCTGAGATGAGACAGCCGCTGCATTTTTTCTGAGAGCTGTTCCTGTGTATGGGAAAGGCGGGCCATCAGTTCCATATGGTTTGCATCATAACCATTGGAGACCTTTAAAATGGAATCCTTCTGATGGACCAGGTTTTCGATCCGGCTCTTCTGAATCCCGATCTGCTGCATCAGATCAGAACGCCGTCCTTTTTCCATTTCCAGTCCCAATTCTTCCTGCTCTTGAGAAGAGATCAGATCTGTTAATTCCGTTTCCTTTTCCGCAAGCTGATGATTCTTTGCATCGGTCTCACTCGAGATGGAAGCGTATTCCTCATCGAGTAGAGCGGTGCCAGACTTGTTTTTGCTGATCTCCTCCTGCAGCCGGGAGATCTCCCGGTTGGATCCTTCAGTAAGATTGTTCAGATGTGAGATCTCTGCCGAGAGGACCTCGATGCGGTTTTCATTTCTGGACATCTCGGATTCAATGAGGTGGGTTTTGTCCTGCAATTCTGAAATGCGTTTTTCCCGGTCAAGGACATCGAGCTCAAGTTCCTCGATATGGGTTTCTTTTGAAGAAGATATGGCAAGGAGCTCCGTCTCCCGGTTCTTGTGGTTCAGATACTCTTCTTCGAGTTTCTTCCATTCCTGGAACATCGCAGCGTAATCATGAGAAGAGAGATGGAGATCGATCTCCTGTATCTCATTTTTGTATGTCTTGTATCGTTCTGCTTTTTTGGCCTGACGGTTCAGGGAATTTCTCTGCTGATTTACCTCTGCGATGATATCCCGCACACGGGACAGGTTCTCACGTGTCCTTTCGAGCTTTCGAAGGGCCTCATCTTTTCGGGCCTTGTATTTGGAGATTCCGGCAGCCTCCTCAAAGAGGAACCGCCTGTCTTTGGGCTTTGCATTCAAAACAGCGGAGATGTTCCCCTGCCCGATAATGGCATAGGCCTTGGCGCCCATACCGGTATCCATAAAGAGTTCACGGATATCAGCAAGTCTGCAGGGTATCCTGTTGATCAGGTATTCGCTTTCACCCGAACGGTAGTACCGCCGGGTGATCTGGATCTCATCAAAGGCTGCAAAATCAGAGGATATCCCGGCACCCAGGTCGGTGACGACCAATGTGACTTCTGCCATGCCCATTGGGGCACGGGATCGGGTTCCGTTAAAGATCACGTCTTCCATGCGTTCGCCGCGGATCTGTTTGGCGCTCTGTTCTCCCAGTACACATCGGATGGCATCGGAAATATTGCTCTTTCCGCAACCGTTAGGCCCGACAATAGAGGTAATTCCGGGTTGAAAAGTCACCTTGGTGCGGTCCGGGAAGGACTTAAATCCAATCATTTCGACGCTTTTGAATCGCATGGGTGATCTCCTAAATGGTTTCAGGATTTTTACCATAAAAAGTTTTCAGTGTAAAGAAAAAAATACAATAAAATGAAGCATAAGTTGGGAGGCCACAAGATGTGGTATTTTCAAAACATTTTTTGAAAACGTAATTTCGTCATTGTTTTGAAAGAAAAAATTGACATACGAGGAGAACAATGAAATAATAAACATATAAAATGGAAACCGTATGGGAGGGTATGATGGCTCATTTTGCAGATGGCTATACGCTGGAAGATATTCTTTTGATCACCTCCTTGCAAAAAAAGACAGGTGAACTGACTTTGGAGGCGGAAAAGGGGAGGGGAACCCTCCGGTTCCTGAATGGAAACATCGTGGATTCAGATGCGCCATCGTCTACGCCTTTGGGCGACCTGCTGATCCAAAAAGGATTTCTGACCCGGGAGGATGTGGCCGTTTCTCTTGCAAAACAAAAGAATGAATCCATAAGCAGACGCCTTGGGAAAATCTTTGTAGAGATGGGGAGGGTCGAACAGAACTGTATTCAAAGCATGGTCAAGGAACAAATCTTCGCCGCAATTCAGGATTTCAGCACATGGAGGAACGTCTATTTCAGCTTTCATGAAAAAGATGTTGTTCCGAGTGACGACATCCATGTGACGCTTACGGATATTATAGAAAGAATGGCAGAGGATTAAATACAGCCGTTCAGCATGGTGTGATAACAGCCTGTTCCGGGTGCAAATGATCTGGAGCAGGTTTTTTATTGGTTCTTTCGTAAGAAAGTTGAATGGCTATAGAAGTTAAAGATAAAAAATCAAAGATCAAAATGACAGAGTAAGAATCAAAAATGAGCATTGAAGACGGGTTCTGAGATTTTCTCTTGGTATAAACGAGCTTATTGATGTGCGGGAGAGGGGGAGAATCTATAGAGTCATTCATAATCGGATGCTTCGGCGTCTTGTCCGTTTGGCATCTCATGTCTTGAATACAGAGCAGGCTTTCCAAAACAGGCTGCACAATTTTTATATTTTGATTTGTCATTTTGATTTTTTATCTTTGATCTTTGATTCTCAAGGCATGCAAGAAATACTTTGATTTCCAATTTCTCCGTGGTTCAACTTAAACACGAAAAAGACTGTTTACTTTATTCATCAATCAACAGGAGTGTGTTGGGGTTGAGTTTAAGAGAAAGATCCTGATTTAAAGGGTTATCATGGTCTTTGAGGAGCTTCAGGTGGACTTTATCGCCGGTAGGTTCTAAGAAAAGGATGACTGAAAAAAGATTTTCCACGTCATGGCACGGAGCGGGGATTTTTCCATGGCCGTTTGTGTCCGCTCCACTTTCGGTTTGTGCAGAGAACCAGATTTCCATGTGCCGTTCTGTAGCCAGGTATTTGAATGCCGCAAGGGTGTCCCATCCGGAATGAAGGTTTTCAAAATCAAAGCCGTCTATTAAGAGGACTTCCGGCGCCACGCCTCCCTGCTCTGCAAGGTCTTTCAGGTCCTGTGCAAGCTTTTTTACCGTAAAAGTGACCGGTGAATATGAAAGGATCAGCCGGTTCTGTTCAATTTCTTCATTCAGTTTTCTGGGGTCCTTCATGTCGAAGGTCTTGCAGAGGTCTGACAGGATCTCTGAATACCAGAGCTGTATCTTCTCCACGGACTCTCCAATGCCGACATGGGCAACCTTCTGGTTTTTGAACAGGCAATCCAGGGCCACGTGAACAAGGCAGGCGGTCTTTCCGACACCGGGCCGAGCCATGAAGACACCAAGATTCCCATTGCCAAGCCCTCCCTGGGTGGCTTTCTGCAGGATACGTATTGGACTTTTCAAGATGAACTCCTGTTTGAGCATTCTCCGCGTTCCTTCCCGGGTTTTTACGGATCGTGAAGGGGAGAAAGAGGTACCGGGAATGGAGCATAGCACAAAAATTCAGGGGAGTCTATGCGGTTTTTCTCTGAGTAGAAAGTTTTTTAATCAGTTCCTCGGAAATGCTCTGGGGAACAGGTTTATATCTGGCGAATTCCATGGTAAATTCGGCCTTTCCCTGTGTAGCGGACCGCAGTACCGTGGAATAACCGAACATCTCGGCAAGCGGGACCTCGGATTCAATGACCGAAAAGGCCCCGTTTTCCGTTGCTGCGGAGATAATGCCCCGGCGCTGGTTCAGTGTTGCCAGAATCGAGCCCTGGAATTCGGAAGGGCCCTCTACCACAACCTTCATGACCGGCTCCAGAATGATCGGTTTTGCCTTTGCATAGGCTTCCCGGAACGCACCGATAGCGGCCTGTTGGAAAGCAATGTCAGAGGAGTCCACTGCGTGTGAGGCCCCGTCATTGATCACGACTTGAACCCGGGTGATCGGGAAACCGATAAGCTTCCCCCGTTTCAGGCACGCCTGAAAACCCTTGTCACAGGATGGGATGAATTCCCTTGGGATAGACCCTCCGGTGATCTCGTTTTCGAAATGGTAGTCTCCCTCGTCATAAGGTTCTATGTATCCGGCTACACGGCCATACTGCCCGGAACCGCCGGTCTGTTTTTTATGCGTGTAGTTGAAATCAGCCTTGCACGTGACGGTCTCCCTGTATGCCACCTGCGGCATGCCTGTTTCTACCTCAACATTATATTCGCGCTTCATCCGTTCAATGTAAACGTCAAGGTGAAGTTCCCCCATTCCGGAGATGACCGTTTCATTGCTTTCAGGGTCCACGTGGCTTTTGAAGGTGGGGTCCTCCTTGCAGAAACGGTTCATCGCCTTGGACATGTTCTCCTGTGATTTATTATCCTTGGCAGTGACGGTCAGGCTGATGACGGGATCGGGGACATGCATGGAAGAGAGCGCATAGTTCATACTGCCATCGGTAAAGGTGTCCCCGGATGCACAGTCGACTCCGAATAGGGCTACGATCTCGCCACTGTAGGCTAACTCGATATCCTCCATTTTGTCGGCATGCATGCGGATCAACCGGCCGACCTTGAACTTCTTCCCGCTGCGGGTATTGTATAAAGTGTCGCCTTTTTCAACCTTACCCTGGTATGTGCGGATATAGGTCAACTGCCCATATCGGCCTTCTTCTATCTTGAACGCCAGGGCTACAGCAGGGGCGTCAGGTGATTGGGTCAGGGCTACTTCCTTTTCATCCTGATCAAGGTCCAGAACCGTATAGGACGTGTCTTCCGGGCTGGGAAGGTAACGTATAACAGCATCGAGCAGGCTTTGAACCCCCTTGTTCTTATAGGCAGAACCAACCAGGACAGGGGTCATTGCAAGAGAGAGGGTTCCTTTCCTGATGGCATCATAGATGAGCTCTTCTGTGACGTTTTCCTCCAGGATGGCTTCGGTCAGTTTATCAGAGAAGAGGGAGATCGCATCCAGCATCTTCTCGCGTTCGGCTGCGGCCTGATCCATGAGGTCTGCCGGAATATCCTCGATGCGGAGATTTTCTCCGTTGGGACCGTCAAAATAGCAGGCCTTCATGGTCACAAGGTCCACCACGCCCTGCAAATCGGATTCAAGGCCGATAGGGATCTGGACGGCTACAGCCGTATGATTTAATTTCTCTTTGAGCTGCTGGATCACCCGTTCAGGATTGGCTCCGGAACGGTCGCATTTGTTGATAAAGGCGATGCGGGGGATATGATAACGGCGCATCTGGCGGTCAACGGTCAATGTCTGCGACTGTACGCCGCCAACGGCACAGAGGACGAGGATGGCGCCATCCAGCACCCTGAGAGAACGTTCCACTTCAATCGTGAAGTCAACATGTCCGGGGGTGTCGATGATATTGATGAATGAGTCCTTCCAGATGCAGTGTGTCGCAGCAGAGGTGATGGTAATGCCGCGCTCCCTTTCCAGTTCCATGAAATCCATGGTGGCGCCCACGCCGTCCTTGCCCTTCACGTCGTGAATTGCATGAATCCTGTTAGTATAAAAAAGAATCCTCTCGGTCAGGGTGGTCTTGCCCGAATCGATGTGAGCACTGATACCGATGTTTCTCAATTTCTTTTGATCTGTTCTTAACATTTCATTCACCTTTCTCGTTCTCAATCATCTTCTAAGAAGCAAAATAGAATTCTCTTTTCAAAGGAGCGGCATCTTTATTTTTTAAGGTTGTTTACTGAAAAATCCGGAAGATATTTTGAGGTATCCTTGGGAAGGAATTTTATTAAATCTCCTAATACAAGAAACTCACTCCTATTTTTCAATAAAACAATATCATGTTAATTTAATATAAATAATGTATAAAGTCAATAAAAATATAAATAAAAAAATATCTTTGTTTTTGGTTCTGTCTACAGGGATGATATGACCTTTTTTAGCATTTCCTTGACTTTATTGGCGTTCAGAGTCAGATTTTCATTTTCAACGATTTCGAGCATCTTTACAGGATCAATGGCAGAGACCACAGTCTGCTTTTCGGCATTCTCGTAAACAATCACATTGCACGGGAGCAGAAGCCCGATCTCGATCTCTTCCTGGAGGGTTTGATAGGCCATGGTCGGATTGCATGCCCCCAGGATGACATACTTGTTAAAATCGAGATCCAGCTTTTTTTCCAAGGTAGCCCTGACATCAATCTCTGTCAAAACTCCGAAGCCCTGCTTGGACAGGGCCTCCTTAACCCTGGGCAAGGCTTCTTCATAGGTGCATGAAAGAATTTTCCGAATTCCGTAGGCAGCTGTCGGGCTCATGGTCGTCTCCTTTTTAGATGGGATGCCTTCTCTTTTGATAAGGCATGACTGATATGGATATTAATCTATCCAAAATCCAGGAAAAGATCAAGTCTACCTGCCTAAGAAATATTAAAAGAACGAAAAGATTGGCAACCTCGATATACTATGTTATTTTTTATCAAAAGGAGAATTTATGGCTGAGGTCCATGATCTCAAAGGCATATTTAGCGAGTCTGGGAGTCTTGCAGGGGTTATTCCAGACTACGATTCCCGTTCCCAGCAGATGGAGATGAGCGATATCATCTACCGTGCATTGCTGGAGGGGGGCCATGTCCTGGTGGAGGCCGGGACAGGGACCGGCAAGACTTTTGCCTATCTTGCACCGGCGATCCTCTCAGGCAAGAAGGTGATCATCTCTACCGGGACCAAGGCCCTTCAGGAACAGCTTTTCTACAAAGACATCCCTCTGATCCGAAAAGCGCTGCCCATCCGTTTTTTTGCGAGCTACATGAAGGGGCGGTCCAATTACCTCTGTCTGAACCGATTTATCAAGTTTGGGGCCTTATCTTTATTTGATACCCCCGGTGAGGGCAGGCTTTTCCGGAGGGTGCAGCAATGGGCTGTCAAGACAAAGACCGGGGATGTTGCAGATCTCTATGGTGTTGACGAGAACTCCCAGCTCTGGCGGAGGATTAACTCAGGGGTGGAGACCTGTCTGGGTAGCAAATGCCCGGATATCGAAAAATGTTTCATCACACAGATGCGCAGAGCGGCGGCCAAAGCGGATATCCTTATTGTGAACCATCATCTTTTTTTTGCGGACCTTTCTGTCAAGGAGAAGGGTTACGGAGAGGTGATCCCGTCGTATGACGCGGTGATCTTCGATGAGGCCCATCTGATCGAGGATGTGGCCACCCATTACTTCGGATGTCAGGTCAGCAATTACCGGATTGGAGAACTGATCCGGGACACACGCCATGGGCTTCGTGAACTTAAAGACGCCAAGGGCGCAGGCAGGATCGAGCAAATCTGTGTTGAACTGGAGGGAAAATCCACGGATTATTTTTCAGCTTTTCCGCACGGGCCGGAAAAGATGCGGCTTTTGCGGGAGAACATGGACGGCGCCCTTATCCTTAAAGGCTCTCAAGTCATTCTTGTTCTGGACCGGTTGCAGGGAGAACTGTTGGGGGCTGCAGCGGATGGAGAAGCGCTGGCCTCATGCACCAGAAGGGCGGGGGAGATCTCCAGCGACCTACAGCAGATCATGGAGACCTCGGACCCGGAGATGGTCTATTGGCGTGAGGTCCGGGGGAAGGGGGTTTTTCTTCATGCATCGCCCATAGACGTCTCCAATGATCTGGCTGAGAGAGTCTTTTCAAAGGTTTTCTGTGCAGTGCTGACTTCGGCCACACTGACGGCCGGAGGGAGTTTTGAATTTATCAAGAAACGTTTAGGGATGAAAGATGCTGCTGAGAGGTCTTTCCCTTCGCCTTTTGACTATGCCTCTCAGGTTATTCTTTACATTCCTGATATGAAGAGCGAACCTGATGGTTCGGGCTTTGTCGAAGAGGCCTCGAATCATATCCGGGAAATACTGGAAAGGACCAGGGGACGTGCACTGATTCTCTTCACAAGCTACCGTCACATGCATGCAGTCTATGAGCTGCTTCAGGGGAAGATAGAATATCCTATATTGAAACAGGGAGATGATTCCAGAGATGCCCTTCTTTCAAGATTCCGTAAAGAAACGGAGTCTGTGCTTCTGGCCACGCGGTCATTCTGGCAGGGAATCGATGTCCAGGGGGAAGCCCTCTCCTGTGTGATCATCGATAAACTTCCCTTTGCCTCGCCTTCGGATCCTGTGGTCGCCTCCCGGATCGATTCAATCCGGAGGAGGGGAGGGGACCCCTTTTACGAGTATCAGCTGCCGGAAGCGGTCATCACCCTTAAACAGGGATTTGGACGCCTGATCCGGAACAAGAAGGACCGCGGTGTGCTTTCCATCATGGACAGACGTATACGATCACGATCCTATGGAAAGGTCTTCATGCGAAGCCTCCCACGCTGTCCGGTAACCTATAACGTAGAGGGAATCGAAAAAGTCTTCACCCCACAAAACGATAAAAATTCAAAATAAAAAAATGGCTTATTTCTTTTTAATATAAAACCTGATCGTTCCCTGGTCTTTGGTGGTCGTAAGAAGCTCTTTGCCCGTTTTCGATACCCAAGTGGGAATATCATATTCGGTACAGGCGTCCGTGGTGACCACTTCCAGAATCTGTCCTGCTGCCATGCCGTCCAGGGTCTGTTTGCTTTTCATCATGACCAGTGAGCAAGCCATTCCTCTAACATCCAAAGTCTTGTCCGGTGTAATAGTTGTTGTCATAACTGTTACTCCTTTTATTTCAGGTTTATTTTTTTTATGTTATATGGATATTGTAACTCCGAATGTGTTCATTCGGCAATTTCTTTTTTTCAAATTCCGTTTTGTCATGTAGCCTGCTTTTTTAATCGGAATCTGAATAAATTCCTGATAAAACCAAAATCAGATCCATAAGCCTCTCATTATCCCTTGATTACGCCAATAGGCCTCATCCTGGCCACTTTCATGGCGATTCCGGCATCGTGCATGACCTGCACTACGTTATGGATATCTTTATATGCCTCTGGCATCTCTTCGGACAGGGTCTTTTTCCCACGGGACATCACGATAATTCCCTGGTCCTCGAGTTCCCTGTAAATGGCCCTTCCTCTGGCGGCCTTGATGGCCCCGTGCCGGGAGAGCAAACGGCCCGCTCCATGGCAGCTGGAACCGAAGGTCTGCTGCATGGCCGTTTCAGTACCCACCGAGACATAGGAGGCGCGCCCCATGTCTCCTGGAATCAGGACCGGCTGGCCCACATGGCGGTAATCTTTTGGAACGAGGGGATGACCAGGTGGAAAGGCCCGTGTGGCCCCTTTTCTGTGTACACAGACCTTTTGCTTCCCGCCGTTGATCTGGTGCTCTTCGAATTTGGCGATATTGTGGCAGACATCATAAACGAGCCTGGCCCCGATCTCCCTGGGGCCGATACCCAGAGCTTTCTGCAGGGTACCTATGGACAGATGCATCATGATCTGGCGGTTTGCCCAGGCGAAGTTTGCAGCACAGGCCATGGCTGCCATATAGTCCTTGCCCTCCGGAGAGGATAGGGGTGCGCAGGCCAGTTGGCGGTCGGGAAGGTTAAAGTGGTATTTGGATGCCGTGTGAGACATGATCTTGAGGTAATCGTCGCAGATTTGGTAGCCGAATCCTCTGGAACCCGAATGGATCATGAAGGTAATCCCATTTTCAAAAAGGCCGAATGCCTGTGCCACGGTATCATCGAAGATCTGTTCGACCACCTGGATCTCGATGAAATGATTCCCTGAACCGAGCGTGCCCAACTGGTTCAGTCCCCGTTCTCTGGCCCGGTCACTGACCTTGTCCGGGTTTGCGCCTGACATGCATCCGGATTCTTCGGTATGATCGAGGTCGTCCTGGGTCCCGAAGCCGTTCTTTACGGCCCATGCGGATCCATGGACCATGACCATTTCCTCCTCAGTACGGGTCAGCTTCGGGATGGCGCCATGGGAACCCACACCGCAGGGGATATTCTGAAACAGTGACGTGACCATGTCATGTATCCGGTTCTTGATATCGCCATAGGAAAGGCTGGTCCGGACCAGCCTGCATCCGCAGTTGATATCATACCCCACGCCGCCAGGAGATATGACGCCGGTTTCCATGTCCGTTGCAGCGACCCCGCCTATAGGGAATCCATATCCCCAATGCATGTCCGGCATGGCCAGGGAATACTTGAGAATCCCGGGGAGGGTAGCCACATTCATGACCTGTTCCGGGCTTTTGTCTGAAAGAATATCTTTGAGCAGTCCTGCATTGGCATAGATGCGGCCGGGAACCCTCATCTCCCCCTGTCTCGGGATTTCATAAAGATTGTCATGTATTTTTTTGAGATCTTTGAGCTCCATCTGTAAGATCCTTTTTTAAATATCCAGCAGGATTTCCGCGGTCCAGACTCCGGCATGCTTTTCTATAAGCAGGTTATGATAGGTTGCGGCCTTGATGTCCGTGAGCAGTTCGTGACTGCCGGGCTTGTATGCCTCTCCCCAGGCCGCAGCTTCAAGGGCGGTTCGGCTCATGTGAAGAACATGAAACCTTTTGAAGATCATATGCCTTGTGTCCCACAGATAAAGGAGATGGTTCGACCAGTTCACCATGAGTTCCTGGAGGTCAATCCCTTCGACCATGATTTTCTCTTCCAAGCGCTTCATCCTTCGTCATTGCAGCGTACTTTTTGGAAATGATTCTTAAAATTATACCCGATCGTGAGGATTCTGCAAGCTCTACATTGGAACGTCTTTTCCCCATCCCTCCACTCCGATCAGTGGGACAAAGATGCACCCGCCCAGGTTTTCTGTGACAAAATCATTCCCGTTACGGGTGATTCTATGAAGCTCCTGATAGCCCCGGCTTCCTACGGGGATGACCAGTCTGCCGCCGTCAGCGAGCTGTTCCTTCAGGGATGGGGGGATTCCTGGTGAACCCGCTGTGACGATGATGGCGTCATAATGGGCATGTTCCGGATCCCCTTTGGTCCCGTCTCCGACCATGACCGTTACATGGGTATATCCGAGTGTATTGAGGGTCTCTTTTGCCTTTGCGGCCAGGGTCGGGATACGTTCGATGGAATAGACATGCGCTGCAATTTTTGAAAGGATCGCGGTTTGATATCCGGATCCGGTACCTATTTCAAGGACAATATCCCGGCCGCAAAGTTTGAGAGCCTGGGTCATCAAGGCCACCATATAGGGTTGGGAAATAGTCTGGTCTTCTCCAATAGGTGCCGGGCGGTCCTCATAGGCCAAGGATCGGGATAGTTCCGGGATGAAGTATTCTCTGGGGACCTCCTGCATGGCCTCGATGACCCTGGCATCCTTGATGTTTCTCTGGATAAGTTGGGTCTCCACCATCTTTTTCCGCTGGGTTGTATAGTTCATCAGGACCACACACCGTCTATGAGAATTCCGCAATCAGGGCACTTTCCCTTGATCATGCGATTCTGCATGATCGTGTAACCGGTGCGTTCAACCAGAAGCTGGTGACATCGGGTACAAAAAGTATTCTCTCCCTGTTCACCGGAGAGGTTCCCTACATAGACATGTTTCAGGCCGGCCTGGATTCCGATCTCTCTGGCCCTGCGGATGGTCTCTGCCGGCGTTCCGGGTTTGTCAAGGAGCCTGTAGCAGGGATGGAAGGCGCTGAGGTGCCAGGGGATGGAGCAGTCGATACCGGCCAGGATTTCAGCGAGCTGCCTCAGTTCTTCATCACTGTCATTCAGCGAAGGGATGACCAGTGTCGTCACCTCAACCCAGATCTTGAGTTCGTGCATCCTCCGGATCGTCTCTATAACAGGTTCCATCCTGGCATTGCATATTTTTTTATAGAATGGATCCAGCCCCTTGAGATCAATATTGACGGCATCGAGATAGGGGGCGATCACCTCGATCGCCTCTCCGGTCATGTATCCATTGCTGACAAAGACATTTCTGATCCCCACTTCGTGGGCTGGCTTTGCAATATCATAGGCATATTCGAAAAAAATCGTGGGCTCGGTGTACGTGTAGGAGATGCTCCGGCACTGCCGGGTTCTGCATTCCCGGATGATTTCTTCCGGAGAGATGTCCTCGCCGAGGATTTGGTGCAAATCGTGGGGCATTTGGGCGATATCGGAGTTCTGACAGTGACGGCATCGGAAATTGCATCCGACGGTAGCGATGGATAATGACCTGGACCCGGGCAGAAAATGAAAAAAAGGTTTTTTTTCGATGGGATCCACGGCCCTGGAGATGAGTTTTCTGTAGACCAGTGAATAGAGGACCCCTTGCCTGTTCTCCCGAACCCCGCAGATACCGCGTTTTGAATCCTTGATCCGGCATCGATGGCTGCATAGATTGCAGAGTACTTCATTCCCCCGGGTCTTCTGGTAGAGCATGGCCTCTTTCAAAGAAGATCCCTTCAATAAAGGTTCAACGGTTTCAGGTTTCTTTGCTCGTGCAGAGCTTGCAGGAGGTGGTGTAGGGGATGGCCAGAAGGCGGTCTTCCGGGATGTTATGACCGCAATGCATACAGATCCCATAGGTTCCGGACCGGATCCTCGATAGGGCCTCTTCCATGAGAGAAAGTTCTTTTTTCTGCCGATAGTCCAGACGGTTCAGGAGATTGACTACGGCATCCTCCTCGCTCCGTTCGCTAAACTCAATCAGCTGCTGATCCATATAAGCGGCAATTTCGCTGTCGACACTGCTGATGCTTTTCAGGAGTTTACCCCGGTCTGAAAGTATCATGTCCTTGAAAAATATGAGTCTTTCCGTCTCCATGATTCTCACTCCTGTCTGAGCGGTTATGCTCACAAGCTCATGCGGTCATCCCTTCATGAATAGCATAACTATACCATAAGACAGGAGGATATCAAGTACCGGGAAAAGGATGGGCCTGCGACAAAAATGCCTGTCCTCCTACTGGATCGGGGGATTGGTACACATCAGGATTACATAATGATTGTCATTGTCCGGCTTGCCCTCGGTTTACCGGGGCTTGACCGGACAATCCACCCTTCGACATGCTCAGGGTGACAATTGTCATGGTGAGCTTGTCGAACCATGGATTCCCCGATCCAGGGACTGTGTCACAATTATGGAGATTCAGTTCCTTTGGGGACAAGGTTTAGGGCAATCAATAAATTCCTTCTCCCCAAAAGGGAGAAGGAATTTATTGAAATCAGTGAAATCCGGTTTCAGGATCTCATTTTTTTACGGTCACGGATCAAAATATCCAATACCTCAGGTTCGGCCAGCGTGGATGTGTCCCCCAATTGGTCATATTCCATGCTTGCGATCTTTCGGAGGATTCTGCGCATGATCTTGCCGCTCCGGGTTTTTGGAAGTCCGGGCGCCCAGTGGATAATATCCGGGGTGGCGATCGGTCCGATTTCTTTTCTGACCATCCGGATCAGTTCTTCCTTGAGTTCTGCCGATGGGGTAAGACTGTCTTTAAGCGTCACATAGCTGTATATGCCCTGTCCCTTGATTTCATGAGGGTACCCTACCACAGCGGCTTCCGCAACACTCTTGTGCAGGACAAGAGCGGACTCCACCTCGGCCGTGCCGATCCGATGGCCGGAGACGTTGATCACATCGTCCACGCGTCCTGTGATCCAATAATCACCGTCAGCATCCCTCCTGGCGCCGTCACCGGTGAGGTAGTATCCCCGGTAGGCTGCAAAGTAAGTCTTGTAGAATCGTTCCTGGTCCCCGAATACGCCCCTCATCATGCCGGGCCAATCCTTCTTGATGGCCAGCAGACCGTTCGCTTCACCGGTCAACTCTTTTCCATCCTGGTCCAGGATCACCGGTTCCACGCCGAAAAACGGCCTGCAGGCCGATCCGGGTTTGAGTGTCATGGCGCCTGGAAGGGGGGTGATCAGGATCCCGCCGGTTTCCGTCTGCCACCAGGTATCCACGATGGGACACCTCCCTTTTCCAACCTTGTCGTGGTACCAGAGCCAGGCCTCCGGATTGATGGGTTCGCCCACGGTGCCGAGCAGTCTCAGACTGGTCAGGCGGTTATTCTTGAGATGTTGATCACCCTGGCGGATGATGGCCCGGATCGCCGTGGGGGCTGTGTAGAAAATGGAAACCTGATGGCGGTCCACAACGTCCCAGAAACGGCTCCATGTCGGATAACTCGGGACCCCTTCAAAGACAAGGGTGGTTGCTCCATTGCAGAGAGGTCCATAAACGATATAGCTGTGTCCGGTGATCCATCCTATATCAGCGGTACACCAGTAGACGTCGTCTTCCCGGAGGTCGAAAATCATCTCATGGCTGAAGCTGGTATAAACCAGATAGCCTCCGGTTGTATGCATGACCCCTTTGGGCTTGCCGGTGGAGCCTGAAGTGTAGAGAATAAAAAGCGGGTCTTCCGCATCCATCTGTTCAGGTTCGCAAGTGTCGGTGATATCGGGAGATGACATCTCGTCTTCCCACCAGAAATCTCTTCCGGACCGTATGTCTGCCGAACGCCTGCCTGAGCGGTTCAACACGATACAGGTTTTGATCTGCGGACACCTCTCCAGGGCCTGATCGACGTTCTGCTTGAGGGGGACCTCCTTGGATCCCCGGTAACCCACATCGGCGGTGATCATCATCACGGCGCCGGAATCGCTGACGCGGTCACGGATGGAATCCGGGCTGAATCCGCCGAAGATGATGCTGTGGATGGCGCCGATCCTTGTGCATGCCAGCATGGCCACGGCCAGTTCCGGGACCATAGGCAGGTAGATGGTCACACGGTCCCCCTTGCGGATCCCCTTTTTCTTCAGGACGTTCGCGAAACGGCAGACTTCCCGGTGCAATTCGGCATAGGTGATGTGCCGGGACTGGCCGGGTTCATTCCCTTCCCAGATCAGGGCCACCTTGTCTTTGCGGGGGCCGCTCAGGTGCCGGTCGAGACAGTTGTAACTGACATTCAGTTTGCCTCCGGTGAACCAGGCGATCCTTGCATTTGCAAAGTCTGAATCCCTGACCTTGTTCCATGGACGGAACCAATGGACCCGTTTTGCCACTTCCCCCCAAAAACGGTCAGGGTCCTGGATGGATTCATGATATAACCTTTCATAATCCTCACTTTTGATTTTGGCTCCGGCAGCGAATTCTTCGGGCACGGGGAATGTTTTATTTGCCTCATTTGGAAGACCGGTCATTTTATGCGACTCCTTCTCGGTTCATGGAACAGGATGGATCCGGTAATCCTTCAATCCAGGATACTTCATTTGAGACATACCGGATCATTGCAGGAGATCATAAGATGGTCTTCATTATATTTGTTTTTACTGGAGAGATAAAGCGTTTTTTATGCAGGGGCTATTGTATTTTGCATTCCCGGCAATGGTCTTGAAGCGCTTTATGGATAATGAGTTTGAGGTCCTGCATCTTGATCGGTTTGTTCAAAAATTCGAAAACGCCTGAATCCATGGCTTCAATATAGGTTTTTACATCACCGAATGCCGTAATCAGAATAAAGGGCGTCTCCGGGGTGACGGCCCTGGCCTTCCGGATCAATTCAATCCCCGATATTCCCGGCATCTTGAGATCGCTGATGACCAGGTCGAATGAATGCTGCTTGAGCAGAAAAAGGCCCTCGTACCCGCTTAACGCCGTTTGTACATGATAGTTTTCCATCTGCAGAAACTTCTTGATAAGTTGACACATCTCATAATCATCGTCAATGACCAGGATATGCCGATCATGGCCGTTCCCGCTTTTTAAAGGTGTCATGGTGAGCCCTTTCCATGATTAAGCATGGTTACCAGTGGTTGGGTTTGTAATCCCTTAAGCCGAACTTATAAATCAGATTCTGTTAATCATATAGCAAATATGATGCCATGTTTACGGGGATGGATATTCGTGTGCAACCCATTCATTTCAAAGCGATATTTTTCGGGATGGATCAAGGCGTGAGGATATAGGGTTATGGCCTGATGGGGCGATATGTCACATCAGGATATATTTGAATGTAATCCATTGAAAGTTAAAGGAATATAAGGAGGGCAAAATCGGCCGGTTTTGAGGCGTTTTTCTACTTCTTGCAAAAAAATGTTCCGGACATTCATACGCGCAAGGGGGAATCACCTCCGGCTTCTGGAAAGGCGTATTCCTTATGTAATAATAAACCACAGGAACGGATCGCTTTTATTATTGTTTCCCTTTTTCCCCCTTGGGAGCGGCCGCCTTCTCGAGGATATCTTTGGCATTCTTGACAAGAAGAGACGAGTACGCTGCGTTATGGAAACCCCGGCTTCGATCCTTTTTCAGTGTCTGCAGGATCTTTTCTCCCTGGTCGATCATAGCCTGGACCTCTTTTTGGGAGGTGTCGGGGAGATCGGATATCATTTTCTTTTTGGTTGCCAGAAGTTTCTCCAGATCCTTGATCGAGTCGTCCGTCTTCTTCTGGATTCCATCCACTTTCTTTTCGAATCCCGCATCCTTGTGACACATGGAGCAGGTGCTGAGAACATCCTTTTTGATATGTCCTTCGCTGATCTTCGCATGACAGACGTCACAGGAGACGATCTCGGCCATAGGGTCCGGATCTCCCTTGATTTCCTCCATGGCCGAACCATTGCGGAATTTATTTTCAAAGGCATGGCATTCGATGCATTCTTTTTTGATGTTCTTGTGGTGACACTGCATGCATAAAGCCCGTGACTTGACGATCTGACCGTGTTTCGTGGCATTGGAATGGCATTCCATGCAGGAAAGCCCCTGTTTCAGGTGCTGGTTATGAGGGAAGTCGACCTGGTAGAAAGTAATAGGCTTGGATGCGAAATCCGCATGACATTTTTCGCATTCCGGCCTCTCGATGACATCGGTCTTGGGCAATGCGGCGATCACTTCGCTTGCGCCCCGCTGGTGACATTTGGAGCAGGGTGTGGTTGCCTGGTCATGGCATTCAAAACAGCTCTCCATTCTCGGACGGTTGGTCATGGGACGCAATTTGTCGTGTTTGATGTTGAGGTGACAGTCCGTGCAAAGGGCGCCTACCTCCTGAAGATGGAACTTGTGGGGCATATAGATATTCATGACATTATATTTGAAACCTTCCATGTCTTTCTTTTTGAACATCTCAGGGTGGCAGCGGACGCAGTTGGGGTTGATCCGTTCCGGATGGGCCGAAAAGTCCTTGGGGATGAAATCCTTGGCGTTGGCGTGACACTGCGGACACCGGACCGTATCGGGGTGTATGTTCGAGTGCACCAGAAAGGCCTCTCCCCACATTTTATAATGGCAGGTCATGCAGAAATTCTCATCTGATGTGGTGTAACGTTCCAGCAGAAAGACAAAGAGCGTAGGGATGCTCAGCAGAATGAGCATGACGATAATGACTTTCCAGGGTGAGAACTTTTTGATATTCATAAAATGACTTCCTCCTCTTCAACTCTGCAGTGCGAGAGTTCTGCCAGTTCGGAGTCAATAAAGGCACGGGTCAACTGTGCAATGACTCGATAAAAAGGTTTTTCCGCCTTCTTGAGGATCAACTCTGAGAAGAGGAGCATCCACCGCTTCGGATGTTCGTTGAGAAAATTGCCTGTGATTCGTCGGAGTTGACGGACACGGTCAGGGCGGCCGGAGTCTATGGCCATGGATTCAAGCTCACAGAGCAGCCGTAAGGCTTCAAGTTCGACTCCGATATGGTCGGGAAAAACGCCTGTCTCTTCGGGCATGAGAATCCCGTGTTCACGGTAGAATGTCCGGACTTCATCGGCAGCCTTTCCCTGGAGAAAAGGCTCAAAATTTTCCATGTCATCCTGAAGTCCCCCTACATAAAAGGATTCGCAGGGAGGGAGGTGCGAGGGGGGGGTCAGGAAGAGACGGGCGTATTCAAGAGAAAGCTCCTCTATCAGAGAGGCTTCGTCTTTTTCCGGAAAATCATCTCCCAATGAAAGATCCAGGCTCTCAAGAATTTCCCGGATCCTGCCGCTTTTCAGGAAACGGATCAGCTCGAGGTCAGGCTCCTTCAGAAAGGCACGTGAGAGGATTGCATAAACAGCGCTCCGCTGAGCCGCCTCATTGTCTAAAAGTCTTTTTGGATTCATATATCAAACCTTAACGATACGCACCTTCGTATCCATCCAGCACTGGCCTCCGCCAAGCGGATCGCTTAATATCGGGATGATGGGTTTGGGGTGGACGCCGCTTCCTCTGTCCCTCTCTTCCTCGGCCCACCATCCTTCTTTTTCCTTGCCCCACCAGAGGAGGTGGGTGTTCGGGTCCTGACTTTTGAAGGCCTCCGCCTGTGCAATGCGTCCGAACCCCCAATGGCCGCAGCTGTCTCCAATGGCAATGACTTTTGGATGGATTCCCTCAACCACGCGGACACTGGTCTCCATCTCTCCGGCCTTGGAGATTACTTTCACCCGGTCATAGTTCTTCAGATCAAATTTTTTCGCTGTCATGGAATTGATATAAACGGGATTGTCATGGACGATTTCAGAAAGCCACATGCAGTTGGCTGTCCGGTCATGAGTATGCACCATCCATTGATGGATGACCATATAGAGTTCACTGTCCTTGATGGTCTGGTGAACCGGGATGGGATCATAGCTGGGAAGGGGGTTGAACCCCTGTTCCTCCATCCTCCTGGAATAGATCTCGATCTTGCCGGACGGCGTATTGAACCCTTTTTCCCTGAAGATTTCATACTGGGGTTCCACGGTTTTATCATAGAACACCGCGTTCTTCTTCAGGTATTCCAGCCCTCCGGCATCCATGAGAGGTTTGATTCCGGAGATCCTCTCACGGATGTATCCTTCTGTATCGAATTTGAAGTATTTCTCCATGCCTCCGCCGAGACGGCGCGCCATCTCGATCAGTATGTCGGTGATGGGTACGGATTCTCCGAGAGGGGGGATCATGGGCTGCCGGAGCGAGACGAACGGGACCATTTCAAAGGCCGGAGGCGCCTCAACCTCCATCCGTTCTATGTAAGTCGCTGCGGGCAGGACCAGGTCTGCAAGGGCCGCCGACTCGGTCATGAAAGAATCGATGCAGACATAGTACGGGATCAGGTCCTCGTCTTTGAGGATCAGTTCCATCATCTTTCCTTCAGGATTGGAGTAGACGGGATTGTGCTGATAGGTCATGTAGATTTTTATGCGTTGCCGTCCTTCTTTGATCATCGGAAGAACATTGTGATGCAGTTCCGTCATGGCAAGCGGATAGTTGGATAATCCATTCAGCCTGCTTTTCATTCTTGGTACGGGTGGAACCGGGCCGGGTTCATTGAAGGTATAGTATTTAGGGAGGCAGTATCCTCCCTTGATATCGATGTTGCCGGTGATGATATTCAGAAGGGCCACACACCTCTCGGAGTAGACGCCGTTCCAGTGTTTGGTCACACCCCCCGTGGAGATCGTGGTTGACGGTTTTGCTGAAGCGAATTCCTTTGCGATCCGGCGGATTTCCCTCGCCGGTACGCCGCTGATTTTTTCGGCAAGCTCGGGAGTGTAATCCTTCAGGTGCTGCTTGAGCGCATCCGGAGAATAGTTGGTCCACGTGTTGATAAATGAGCTGTCCTCCATCCCTTCTTCCATGATGACGTGACACATGGCCAGAGCCACCAGGCCGTCGGTTCCGGGAATGATCGGGTGCCACTCGTCGCTCCTGCCGGAGGTCTGGGAGACACGCACGTCAAAAGTGACCATTTTGGCTTTGGGTCGGAGAAGGTCGGCGCTGAAACGGCGGATGGAGCGTGCTTCCACCATTCTCTGTACAAAGCTGGTCCTCAGGTAATGGGCCTCAAAGGGATTGGAACCGAAAATCAGCATGTATTCGGAGTTGGCGACATCCGGTATCTCAAAATCGGCACCCCAGGTCAGTTGCTGGGCCAGCTGTTTGTTGGGGCCCCCTAAAGGATGGTTCACAAAGGCGTTGGGTGAACCGAAGGCATGGACAAAGCGGCGGGTGAAGTCCTGGGTCGTGATGTCCCGGTCGCTCTGGAATACGAATTCTTCGTGACGTCCTGAAGCCATGACCGCTTTCATACGGTCGGCGACTTCATGGTATGCCTCTTCCCATGTGATCCTCTGCCATTTTCCTTCTCCCCTCGGACCGACGCGTTTCATGGGATAGAGGATTCTGTCCGGATCATAGACCAGATTGAGTCCTGCCTGCCCTTTGGCGCACATCCGCCCGCGGCTGTTGGGGTGTTCAGGATTGGGCCCGATCTTGATCAATGTCCCGTAGGCATTGAAACCGTAATTTCCGCAGCGTGCGTAGCAGTTCAGGCAGGTGCTCGGGATAGGCTTCAGGTGTTTTCCTGTGGTCCTTGAAACCTCAGCCCCTCCCATGATCAGTTCCATGGCATCGGATTGGGTTTGAAGGATCTTGTCCAGGCCAAGGGATGCGGCACCGGCGGCACCGAGCTGCAGAAATGTTCGTCTGCTGAATTTCATTTCTTCCTCCTAACCCGGGCAAGCCGGGGACAGATTCGCCACCAAGATCAATGGAGTGGTACGCTTTGTCCACCGATGACCACGGAATAACGCATGGCATAGATTCCTACCATGACCAGGATCGAAGCAATCGTCAGGCCCTTGAGGCTGGTTGCCGTTTTCGGATAGAAAACCATGAAGAGCGGAATCACGCTTCCAAGCAGAATCTCGACACCCAGGAAATCCAGAGAATACCTTCCCCATAACAGAAGTTCGGCTGCATGCCATGCCCCTTTGGACGAGGTCAGAAGGACCAGCACGGCATTAAGGATCAGGAAGAGATCAAAGATGATGACCGCGCCGAGAAACTTTCCCAGTCCATAGATCAGTTTGCGGTCCGCTTCTATCTCTTCCTCTGTTTTCCCCTGTGAAAAATAGACATTTCTGATGATGGCCGCCAGAATCATCAGGGCGATACCAGAGACCATGGCCGAGACGATAAAGAGTGTCGGCATCAGGGCGGTATTCCAAAGCGCACGCCCTTTGCCCAGGGCGATAATGAAACCCGTATAACCGTGAACCGAGATGGCAAGCGGAATGCCGATGATGGCGAAAACCTTGGACATCTTCATGTTCCCGGTATAGACGAAAAAGGCGTAAATGATTGCTGATATGGGATAGGCCGTAAGGAGCATGACCCCGTATGTGATAGGAGATTTCGGGTTGATATAGCCGGGCAGATAGGTCATCAGGTGCCAGGCGCGCAGCGGCTGTGCCATTTCAACCAGAAGATTCATGGGAGCGAGGATCAGGCAGAGCGGAGCGACCACGGCACCGATCTTCCCGAGGGGTTTATATTCGGTTTTTCCTCCCAGAATAGCGATGACCGATACCACGAAGGACCCGGCACTGAGCCCCGTGAGATAGAAGTACTGGGCAAGAAGGATCCCCAGTGGGATCTGATGGGGGGAATTATATAGCAGGTTGACATTGCTGGGATCCATGGGTTATTCCTCCGTCTCTTATTTTGATCAATAAGGTTCTTCAAAAAGAATGAAGTTGATGTCTACCCCGCTTGTCGGGTCCATGGCGTCATAATCTGCCGCGATATAGAAGACATGCGGTTCAGTCCCCAGGTCGGGTTTCAGCGTGACCACGGGATTGGTCGACATAACCTGGGCAATCTCGCTGTTGGGATCATTGATGTCTCCGAAGATCCGGGCCTTTCCCAGACAGGTCTCCACGCAGGCGGGTTCCAGGCCCTTGTCCACGCGGTGGTCACAGAAGAAACATTTCTGTACAATCTTTCTCAAGGGATTGATGTACCTCACATCGTAAGGACAGGAGGCCATGCAATACATGCATCCGATGCATCGGTGCTGGTTTACTCCGACAATGCCGTCCGGGCGTATGTAGGTTGCACGGACCGGGCAGTTGCGGTTACAGATGGGATTGGCACAGTTGTTACAGAGGGAGGGAAGGAATTGGCGGCTCACATCCGGATACCGGCCTTTTTCAATGACCTTGACCCAGGATCGGAACTTTCCCAGCGGGACCTCGTTCTCGCTCTTGCAGGCGACAGAACAACTGTGGCAGCCGACGCAGTGCCTGAGGTCGATGACCATCGCATAACGGGTCTTCCGTTTCTCATCATCTGCCGGGGCAATGGGAGAGGATTTTTCGGGCATGATTTCCTCCTTTGAGATAAAACGGCCCTTTTGTTCCTTAGGGTTCTTTGTAAGATTAACTAATTTATTTGAGAGGGATTTAAAACGGCTGTTGCAATGCTATAGTGTCAAAGCAATGGTGAATCATTGTTACGATGAATCTGTGATTTTTACCCCCCGGAAAATCACACATTTAAAAATATTCGCATAATAGCATGTTTTACCCTCATGTCAATATATTTTTTAAAAGAAGAGTGATTTTAAAAATGTTTTGACACGGGTAAGGTTATTTGATATAAAAAGTTCCAGTAAATTAAAAACCTGATTTTAAGTGGGGGGTGAATTCATGCATGAGTTGGTATCGGTTATTAAAATAGTCATATATTCCTTGTTGATGGTCTCGATTATATTGATCATGACTGTTGCCCTGCTCAGTATACTGTCCGATGACATGGTATTCAGTCAGGAGACGATCGAGATCAGGCAGGGAAAACTCTTGAATATCATGTTAAAACTCTGTTTGTGCGGTGTGACCATGGTGGGTTACGTTGTCATGATGATAGAAATCCGCTAAACTTTTTTACACACCTTCTGACCCCGTTAGAAGTATTGGTTCTTCATTCGATTGATCGTAATAAAAAAAAAGAGACCCGGAATTGAACATCCGGGCCTCTTTTTTTATTAGGGGTATCTACTTGACTCCACCAGGCACAATATGTGGTGTCTCTCTGCAGCACCAGATTCCCCCCGGCTTAAAAACATACCGGGGCAGGCTTATAAACCTTCGGGAATGACATTTTATCAAGCAGTTATTTGTCATCCCCGAGTGTTTCTATCGGGGATATGGTTTCAAGATATTGGGGTCGGTGGAGTCAAGTAGATACCCCTATTTTTTATTGATTTGTTTGTGAATGGTCCTAACGGAGAAATGACTCCGGATCCCTGTATTCATGGCATGCTTTGCAAGCGGTCTTTGCAGCAGCCTTGCTGACCTTCCACTCATGCGGCTTGTGACAGGCGATGCATTCCATGCCGACCATATTGATATGGAGGTCGTGTTTGCCGACTTTCTGGATCTCACGGTGGCACTTGAAGCACTCTGACTGTGCAGGCTTTACCTCGGCGTGCGGTTTATGACAGGTATAGCATTCAAAAGACATGGGGGCCCCTTCAGGGAATTTTATCCCATTGGTAGAGGCCTTTTGCACCATGGCCGGGTCAGGGATGAAGTGTCTGGTATCCACGGTTTTTGGGGCCAGGGCGATCTTTGAGCGGGTTTCTGCATCACCGTGACAGGTCAGACATTTTTCACGGTTCGGCCGGATATCCGTGGTCTTGTCCGTATGGCAAGCCAGACAAGCCAGCCCCTCCATCCCGAGGCCATGGACCTCCTTGCCTTCATGGCATTTCAGGCAGAACCGGTCGCTGGGAAGGAACTCATGGAGGCCGGTTTTGTTTTCTTTGATATATCCGTGGCACTTGGAGCACTCAATCTGTTCAATGAATACATGTTTTGCATGCCCGGCGGATTTTGCAATATTCGGAGCGGCTTCAAATCCTTTTTCCGTTTCCCAGTGGCACTTGAAACAGAATTTCCATGGGACAATGACCTTGCCGTGTCTTTCCTCTACGGCCGTGGGTTTCTTGAGGATGGTCATCAGGAGCATACGGTTTTGTTCGCTGGGTGTGGCATAGTGGCACTCATGGCAGGTGACATTGCTGTGGGCGCTCTTCTCCCAGGCATCGTAGGCCGACTGCATCAGGTGGCAGCTGACACAGAATTTGGGGTTGTTTTCCGTGAAATCGTGAACATGGTAGGCCACGGTCCCGCCCCCGACAAAGATGACCAGGATCAGAAAGACAATAATCAAACGTCCCTTTAAAGAAATTTTTTGCTTTGAAGTTTTCATTTTACTCCCCCTCAGGAGTTTATTTAGTGAAGAAGAAACTGTACTTGAAGACAATTTTACTGGATATTATATTATACTAATATTCAGATCAAGAAAAAAATAACCGTGACCCTTTAATTTTAAAACTGGCTATGAAATCTCCGAATATTTAATAAGTTATCAAAAAGACTTGAAGTTTTTTTTAAAGGTTATATAATCCAATAGATCGAAATAAGCCGATTTTTCTGCCTGACAAAACCCCATATGAAAAAGTTAAAGGAGAAAAAGAGATGGCTGATCTTAAAATGAACCTTCCTATCAAGCATTGGCCGGAGGAGGAGCGACCAAGGGAAAGACTTCATCAATACGGACCGGGGACCCTGTCCGATGCCCAGCTCATAGCCATCCTTCTTGGTACCGGAAATGCCGGCAGAAGTGCTGTGAGTGTGGCCATGGATCTTCTAAGCCGCTACCGTGACATCAGGGAAATGAGCACGGCAGGGATCCCGGATATCTGCTGTGTCCCGGGAATCGGCAAGGCCAAGGCCGCGCGGGTCCTTGCGGCCCTGGAACTGGGCAGGCGGGTACAGGCCTTTCCCCTGAAAGAGGGCGATCTGATCCGGGGAAGCCGTGATGTTTTTGAGTCATGCCAACCCTATCTGAGAGACCTGAAGAAAGAGGTTTTCCGGGTGGTTTTGTTGAACGGGAAGAACAGGGTGATCCGCACCGTGACTGTATCGGAGGGGAGCCTCACCGCCTGTCTCGTGCATCCCAGGGAGGTCTTTGCACCGGCGATTCGGGAATCCTCGGCAGCGGTCCTCCTGATCCACAATCATCCGAGCGGTGACCCCACGCCGAGCCGGGAGGATATCGAAATGAACAGGCGTCTTATCCAGGCCGGGGAACTCATCGGGATCAAGGTACTGGACCACCTGGTGATCGGAGACGGAAGGTACCTCAGCTTCGTGGACCAGGGGCTGATGACTGGCGGGTAACGGATTGTTCAAGAGGGTGCGGTATATAGAAAATTAAAGTTAAAAAATCAAAAATCAAAATGACAAAGTAAAAATAAAAAATGCATATCAAAAGAGGCTGCATAACTTTTATAATTTGATTTGTCATTTTGATCTTTGATTCTTGATTTCTTAAGGCGTGCAGGAAATACTTGGATTTTCAACTTCTGGATGGTCCAACTCAAGCACGATAGAAAGAAAGGGTGACGGTCATCGATAACCCAGGTTTACAACACTATCAGGCTTCCTACGGTTCCGAATTGAAAGAGAGGCTTCGGGAACAGGGGACTGTTTTTTCCGCCAAGCAGGATAGAAGCGCCTACGTGGCCGGGTTGAAGTCTGTGTTTCAGGAGGGAAGGGAGAGAATCAGGAAGATCCACCTTTCCGGAGCGAGCGGCACCGAAGTGGTTTACCGGATAACGGCATGGACCGATGCGGTCTTGAGGGAGCTTTTTGATGTTGCAAAAAAAATATCCCGAACCAAAAAAGATGTCCGGTGTTCGCTCCTTGCCATCGGCGGCTACGGCAGAGGGGAGTTAAACCCCTTTTCCGATCTGGATGTCATGTTTCTTACCGTCAATGAGGCCGATCAGGCCGCCCGAACTTTATCTGAGAACTGTCTGTATCTTATGTGGGATCTGAATCTGGACATCGGTCACAGCATGCGGAGCGTTCAGGATTGCGTGACATTGGCGGCATCGGACATCCGGGCAAAGACCTCTCTGATCGAGTCCAGGCTGATCGCCGGTGATCCGGAGGCTTATGATCTGTTTTTAAGGGAGTCGCAGAAGAAAATCCTGCGCAAGGATTCCGAGTCCTATCTGAGGACCAAACTCTCGGACGTGCATGAGCGGTACAAGAAGTACGGCGGTTCACTCTATATGAAGGAACCCCATGTCAAGGAGGGTGTGGGAGGACTCAGGGATATTCATACGGCTTTCTGGATAGCAAAGGTCAAATATGGCGTGAATTCTTTCAGTGAATTGAAAGACAAGGGGGTGATCTCTGAAAAGGAAGAAAAGATTCTTCATCGCTCATTGGAATTCCTCTGGAAGGTCAGGAATCATCTCCATTTTCTGAGCGGGAGGCGTAACGATCTTTTGAGCATGGATATGCAGGATGAAATCGCTGTCTTTTTGAAGTACAAGGATTTCAAACACTACCTGGCCGTAGAACGCTTCATGAGGGCATACTATCTCCAGACGAGAAACATCCGGTATTTTACGAGTCTTTTAATGAACCGCTGTGCCTCTTCCATGGGGCAAAAAAGATTTTCAGCCCTCCCTTTTCTGAAAAAACGGGTTGGAGACGGGCTGACCATAATCGGGAATACACTGTGTGTTCCCGATGACCGGAAGGACTATTTCCGCAAGGAACCCGAACGGCTCATGCAGATATTTCTCCTTGCCCAACGGTTTGGCGTTTCTTTGGCGGATGCCACAAAACAGATGATCCTTTCTTCACTCAGACTCGTGAATGATGAATTCCGTACTTCAGTACGTGTGAAGGATTTATTTCTTAAGATCCTCGGAGGGGAGCAGAGGGTGGTGAGCACCCTCAGGCAGATGCATGAACTGCGTTTTCTGGGCAAATACATTCCGGAGTTCGGCGCGCTGACCGCGCTTGTTCAGCATGAGCTCTACCATACCTATACCGTGGATGAACACACCTTTTTCGCCATGGAGCAGCTGGAAGGCCTTCGGGGGAGCCCATATCCTGGCAATCGTTTCTATTCACATCTCTTCATGGAGGTCCTGAAGCCCGAGATCCTCTATCTTTCAATCCTTCTGCACGATATCGGCAAGGCCGTAGGCCCGGGCCATGTCCAGACAGGGAGCAATGTGATTCCTGACATTGCCCGCCGGATGGGACTTTCAAAAGAAGAGTCCGATACCATTGAATTCATGGTGCGGAATCATCTGGTTCTGGGGCACCTCTCGCAGCGTCGGGATATACATGATCCCAAACTGATTGACCGTCTCTCCCGGCTGGTCCATGACCAGGAACATCTGAGGATGCTGACGCTGGTCACCTATTGTGATACCAATGCCGTGGGCCCCGGGGTCTGGAACGACTGGAAGGATACGCTCCTGCAGGAGCTTTTTCAAAGGACCCGGGAGCAGTTCCTTTCCGGTGCTGAAAGGGCCATGGAACCGGACAGGGTATCCTCCCTTGAAAAGATCAGGGACAGGATCCGGGAGGAAGGGAGAACGATTTTCGGAGAGGAAATCGAGAATATCCTTATAACCCTTCCGGACCGGTATTTTCTTTCCACTCCGCATTTTAGGGTGATGAAACACCTCTCCATGATCAGGAGGATGGAGGCGGAAGGTTTTATTGCGGAGTGGACCCATTATGCCACACAGGGATATACGGAGCTCAATGTCTGCACCTATGATACGGATACCCCGGGGCTTTTCTCCAGAATTGCAGGGGTGCTCGCCTCCCGGGGCATCAATATCCTGGGTGCGAGTATTTTTACGAGCCGGGAGGGCGTGGTGATCGATTGCTTCCAGATGGAAGCCCCGGAGGAACAGAAACGTGTGGACCATGATTTCTGGCAAGAGATTGCAGAGACCATGCGTTCGGTCGTACAGAGGGCCAGCCGTGTCGATGATATTCTGGTCATCCATCAGCCCCCTTCGTATTTGAGGAAAAAAAAGAGACACCGGACCGATTCCCGTGTCCTCTTCGACAACACGGTAGCAGACAAGTACACCGTAATCGATGTCTATGCAGAGGACCGTATCGGTCTTCTTTATCATATCACCTCGTGCCTGGCCGCTCAGGGGGTTTATATCCACTCCTCCAAGATAACCACCGAGGGGGATAAGGCCATCGATGCCTTTTACGTAACGGACATCTTCGGGCAAAAGATCATGGAAAAGGAGAAACTTCAGAAGATTCAGGAGGCCCTGTTGAAGACGCTAAGTGGTCCTGTTCGTAAATATGGTGAAGCACCGAGAGGGTCGTAGGGCGGTCTCATCAAGGCGCGCGACTGAGGTGTACCCCCTGTGGTACGCTGCAAGGAGCGGAACGCCGAGGAGACCGCCCTACGGCACTCGAATGCCGCCGTATTTACGAATAGGGCCACTAAGTTTTGACCCGTCGGAAAAGGGTTCTGAATGAATTGATCTGAATGAATTGATCTTGACCATTCCATTGGTTTTATGTAAAGTTCAATATCCAGGATCTTCTGTGAAATCAGCCGGGTTCGGTCCGGTGCTGATATATATAAGAATCCGCGGGAAAGAACGAAAAAGGGGAGGGGAGGCGCTTGAGCATCAACGAGGTTCTCGCAGTGGTCATGGCCGGGGGGAAGGGGAGCCGCCTCTATCCCTTGACAGAAGATCGGGCGAAACCGGCTGTTCCTTTCGGCGGCAAGTACCGCATCATTGATTTCAGCCTCAGCAACTGTATCAATTCCGGGATCAAGAAGGCTTTTGTCCTTACCCAGTACAAGTCCTATTCCCTGGAAAGACATATCCGGCTGGGCTGGGGATTCCTGAGTCACGAACTGCACGAGTTTGTCGTCCCCCTGCCGCCGCAGCAGAGAATTGATGAAAGCTGGTACCGCGGGACAGCAGATGCCATCTATCAAAACCTCTACTCAATCCTGAGGGAAAACCAGAAATATCTTCTTGTGCTCTCCGGTGACCACATATACAAGATGGATTATAGAGAACTCATCCGTTTTCACCAGGCGAAAAAAGCGGATGTGACGGTCGCAGCACTGGAGGTGGAAAAGCACGAGGCCGGCAATTTCGGCGTGATCCAGGTGGACGACAAGGGCAGGATCATGGGTTTTCAGGAAAAGCCCAAGAAGCCCCAGCCCCTTCCCAGGGACCCCGACAAATGCCTGATTTCTCTCGGGGTTTATGTATTTACAATCCAGCCCCTGGTCGAACAGCTGAAGAAAGATGCGGAAGATGAGCGATCCGAACATGATTTTGGAAAAAATGTCATCCCCAAGATGGCCAAGGAACTTGTGGTTCATGCTTATAATTTCAAGGATAAGAAGACCCGGAAACCGGCATACTGGAGGGATGTGGGGACCCTGGACGCCTACTGGGAGGCCAATATGGATCTGGTATCGGTGAGCCCGGTCTGTAACCTCTATGATCCTGATTGGCCGATTCGTACCTTCCAGGGCTTTGAACCCCCTGCAAAATTTGTCTTTGCACAGGAATTCTCCGGCGGGAGACTGGGCGTGGCCCTCGACTCCATTGTCTGCGGGGGGTGCATCATCAGCGGCGGGCGGGTACAGAACTCCGTGTTGTCGCCCAATGTGAGGGTGAACAGCTTCTGCAACATCCACCAGTCCGTGATTATGGAAAATGCCGAGATTGGCAGGAACTCGCAAATCAAGAAGGCCATCATCGAAAAAGGGGTCAGTATCCCGCCTAACTCCATCATCGGGTATCACCCTGAGGATGATTCAAGACATTATCATGTCACCGAGACCGGAATCACGGTGATTACAAAAAAAGCAGTGCCTTGAACCGACGGTGTCCGAGTGAGAACATGAAGCAGGGAGATTCCAAAGCAGGGAGATTCCATTGACAATCAAGGGCATATTATTTATCATGGTTGAAAAAAGGCATTCAGCACTATATTTGATCCCATCCTGCCGGGTCTGTAGCAAAGAGTGAGATACCTGTGACCCTGCAACGTTCGGCTCGTTATCTGTATCTTCGCCTCATCCGTATGCGGAGCAATCCCAAGGAGATTGCCCGGGGGCTTGCCATCGGGGTGTTCGTGGGGATCACCCCGTTTATTGGGTTCCATATGCTTCTCGCCGTTGCACTGGCCATGTTGTTGAAGGGGAACAAATTCATGGCCCTTATAGGGACCTGGGTGGCGAATCCTTTAACTTTTTCTTTTATCTTTTTCCTGGATTACAAGGTTGGTCGCTGGATACTGGGAGACGGCCCGAAGATTCTGAAACTTTCCTCCACCCATCCCCTTGATGTCCTGCATATGAGCTGGAAGATCCTGCTCCCCATGAGTCTTGGGAGTCTCCTGATCGGGCTGGCCGCAGCTGTTCTGGCCTATTTTTTGTCCAATCCCCTGATTGCCGGCATCAAGGAATGGAGGGAGAAAAAAATGAGCGTTCTGGTATGAGAGGAAGTCCGAAAAAAGGACGGGCCCGGCAGAGCAAACCATTGGGGCAGGCAATGCCGCCGTTATCATGGAGTCTCCCATGGCTGGAGTAAGACCCCCCTGGGCATTGGGAGGGTACTGCATGATGATTTTCTATCTTGCCTCATCCAGGAGGATGATACCCTTTGTGCCTGCTCCTCTGGAGGTCGCTGATGTCCTGCCAGGTTTCACTCTGTCAGGCCTGTATGCTGCATCGTACAACACCGGGGCATTCGGGGCTTTGAGTGAATTCAGCGCCTTTCCGGCTTTGGTCCGGTACAGGAAGAAAAAAGGATTTTATGTCCCCTGTTCCAGGGTAGAGTCCATGGAAGATACTTATTTTCATAAGGGGGTTTGGGGGCTTCATCAGGAAAAAGCGGCCTTTGAGTGGAAACAAGAGAAGTCCCGGTACATCCTGACCGTACAATCCGGAGGTGAGAAGATCATTGAGATCCGTCTCAGCGCAAAAAGGCTCTCCCTTCCCATTCAAACGTCATTCCCTTTTTTTCATGTCCGCGGAAACGGGATCGTTTCGTACCATGCGGATTATGCGGCCAGGGTCCATCTCTCCACCTCTGCCGTTGAGATTCCTGAGAAAAGTCCGCTCACCATCTATGGGTTCAACAGGAAACTTCTCACCACCTTCTGGGAATCCTCCAAGATTGTTTTGCATTCCCCGGAGTCTGAAAATATCGTCATACCCGAAGGGGTTTCGGAAGGGATCTTTAAGATCGGTCAGGAGCAGCGGGAATCCTGTGGTGTGAAGAAGTCTGCAGATGAATGCAGTTCCTGTCATATAGTGTAAAACTGTTTTTAAATTCTTATGAAACCCGACACATTTAAAAAAGAGATACAGCAAGGGAAAATCCCTCCGGTATGCCTGCTGTACGGTGAAGAGGCGCTCCTGGTTCAGGAGATGCTGGACCTGATCCGGAAGAAGGTCTTGGGTAAGGGCGATCCGTCCATGGGGTATGAGGTATTCTATGGCGCCGACGCTGATGCATCCACCGTCATACAAGCCGTCAGGACCGTTCCGCTTTTCGGAGGGACGAAACTGGTGGTTGTCAAAGAGATTGACCGGATGCCCGACCCTCAAAAGGAGCGTTTCCTGGAATACATCAAAGATCCGGTACAAGAAGCCTGCCTGGTCATGACCTCCGTCAAACCGGATATGCGGAAGAGATTTTTTGCTCAACTCCAGAAGCAATGGCCCGCTGTCCAGTTTTATCATCCGTATGATGAGGAGCAGACCGCGAAGTGGATCCGTTCGTACCTGAAGCAGCAGGGATACCGGATTGACGACAAGGGGGTTAGTTTACTGCTTGAGGCCCACGGCCGCGAACTTCAGGTCCTGCAGAACGAACTTCAGAAGCTGATGCTCTATAAGGGGTCTCCTGGTGAGATCTCGTTCTCTGATGTGAATGAGGTTTCCGGGCATTCACGAGGATTCAATTCGTTTGAACTTGCAGACGCCATCTGTGACAAGGACCTCGGCGAGGCCCTTAAGATCCTGTCGCATCTTGTTGAAGAAGGGACCCATCCTCTCATGATCCTCTCCGCTCTGGCGGCGAAGTTCCGTAAACTATGGCTGGGAAAAGAACTGGAAAGGGAAGGTCGTTCAGATCAGGAGATATTGCGGAGCCTGAATGTACGGTACAAGGAAAAAAGGTTTCTGAGACAGCTGCAGGGCTTTCAGGAGCCGGAGATCGCTCATCATTATCTGCAACTGGTTGCCATCGATGAATCGATCAAGTCAGGCGGCAACCGGCATCAGATATGGATCGAAACCATGATCCAGCGCATCTGCAAAGGGCCGCTAAGCCTGTGAAACGAGGAGTTTATTCACCTTCCTGGTGATGGCTGATTTCTTTCTGGCAGCGTTATTCTTATGGATAATCCCCTTGGTGACGGACTTGTCCAGAATACGCAGGGCTACAGGAAGATCGGCCTTGGCCCCCTCTATATTCTTTTCTGAAATTTCGGTTTCAACCTTCTTGACCAGGGTCCTCATTCTGGACCGGTGCTGCTTGTTCAGCAAAGCCTGTTTAGTGTTTTGTCTCATCCGTTTGATTGCTGATGCATGATTCGCCAATGTTTTATCCTCCAGGATTTTAAAAACATATATTTAGCATTAAAGAACAAATGTTGTCAAGATATTCCTGCAAATTGGTGAATAAAATATTGTCTATATGGGCTAAGTATATTAAAATAAAATAGAAATCGTTTAGTGAATTCCATCCTTCATGATTTTTCTGTCTGGGAGGCCGTGTGTGCGGAATAGCAGGGATAGCAGGGCGCAGTGATCCGGCGCTTGTGGGAAAGATGTGCTATGCCCTTTCCCACCGCGGCCCCGATGACCAGGGGATCTTTTCTGATCAGGGGATCAGCCTCGGCATGAGGCGTCTTGCCATCATCGATTGTCAGGGCGGCCACCAGCCGATCCATAACGAGGATAAGTCGGTATGGATTGTCTTCAACGGCGAGATCTATAATTATAAAAAGATCCGGTCCGGTCTGGTCCGCCGCGGCCATACATTTACGACCTCGTCGGACACCGAGGTCATTGTCCATCTCTACGAAGAATACGGTGAAGAATGTCTCGGCCATCTGCGGGGAATGTTTGCCTTTGCCATCTGGGACCGCAGCAAAGAGACCCTCTTCCTTGCCAGGGACAGGCTGGGGATCAAACCTCTAATTTACACCTTTGACGGAGAGAACATTGTATTTGCCTCTGAAATCAGGGCCCTTCTGGACGCCGGAATATCGCAGGACGGGTTCGATCCGGAGGCGCTGAACTATTTTCTGACCTATCTTTATGTCCCGTCTCCTAGATCCATGTTCCGTTCGATCCGGAAACTGCCGCCGGCCCATACCCTGACCTATTGCAGGGGCAAGGTCCGGATCAGGCGGTATTGGGATCTTCACATGCAGGAGGATCGTGCCCGGCCGGAAGAGCGGGACGAGGGGGACTACAGGGAAGAGGCCGCGTCCATGCTCCGTGAATCGGTCCGGATGCACCTGGTCAGCGATGTCCCTCTGGGGGCATTTTTAAGCGGGGGCATGGACTCCGCATGTGTCGTTGCCCTGATGTCCGAATATTCAAGCGGCCCGGTCAAGACCTTTACCATCGGTTACGGAGAAGAGGACGCCTCATTCAATGAACTCGATTCAGCACGGATTGTGGCCGACGCCTTCGGCACCGACCATCACGAATTCATCCTCCAGCCGGATGTGGTTTCTCTCCTTCCCGATATCATCCGTGCGATCGGCGAACCTTTTGCAGATTCATCCGCCATACCGACCTACCTGATATCACGGGAGACAAGGAAGCACGTCACCGTGGCCCTGAGCGGGATCGGCGGAGATGAGGTTTTCGCCGGTTATCCGAGATACCTGGGTGCCCGTCTTTCAGGGATTTACGATGTGATTCCCGGTTATATCCGGAGGTATCTGTTCGCTCCTTTGGCTGACCGGCTTCCCGAGAGCACACGGAGCAGGAACGTCACTGGATGGATCAAGCGGTTTGCCAGAGGGGGACTGCTGGACCCCGTGTCACGGTATCTGAGCTGGATCACTTTTTTCAGTCCGGAGATGAAGGAGGGGCTGTATTCGGATGATTTCAAGAGCCTGCTCCGGAATCATAACGAGACCGACATCCACCGGCACTTTTTTGATCAGGAGGGCAAGCTGGATTATGTGCAGAGCGTCACAAGCCTGGACCTGAACACCTACCTGCCTGATGACCTTCTGCTCATGGGTGACGCCATGAGCATGGCCCATTCCCTGGAACTGAGGGTCCCTTTCTGCGACCATAAGCTCATCGAATTCATGCTCATGGTCCCGACGGGGATGAAGATGAAGGGGTGGCATTTAAAGGGGATGCTCAGGTCCATGATGAAAGGTCTGCTCCCCCCCGAGATTCTTATGAAGAAGAAACAGGGTTTTATGGTCCCGATCGGGGTGTGGTTCAAACGGGACCTCCAGGGGTTTGTCCGGGACACGCTTTTGTCGGGGCAAGCCATGGGAAGAGGGGTCTTTAATCCGAGTTTCGTTGAGCGGATGGTCCGGGACCATTTTGAGGGCAAACAGGTCTACACGCACCAGATCTGGGCCCTGCTCACATTCGAGATATGGTGCAGGATCTACATGGACAGGGAAGGTTGTCCGGACAAGGAGACTGTTGTGAGTCAGGCAAGATGATTATGGCGAGCGATGTGTTTCTTCCAAAACGGATCCTTGTGGTCAAGGCAGCGGGTATAGGTGACCTGATTCTTGCTGTGCCCGCGCTCAGGGCGCTCCGCTCGAGATTCCCTGATTCGGCCATTGATCTCCTGGTAACCCCTAAATGTTCGGATCTGTTAAAGAATTGTCCTTATCTGGACGATATATATGTTATCCGGACCCAGGGCATGTCCAACAGGGTCAAGGTGCGGGACCTCTGGACGATCCTCAGCACCCTCTATGGCCTGAGGAAAAAGAAGTATGATCTGCTCATCAACCTCTATCACCTTTTCTCCGACAGGGGGGCATTCAGGATGAGAGCGCTTTGCAAGGCCGTCGGTGCACGATTTACGGCCGGGAGAAACACGGACGGGAGAGGGACATTCTACGATGCCTCGATCCAGGATTCGTGGGAGGACCCGTCTTATGGCCAAAGGCACGAGGTGGAGCTGAACCTTGACGTGGTCAAACTGCTGGGTGCTTTGGACCCGGGCCGCGGCCTGGAATTCCGGGTGGATGACCGGGACCGCGTATCTGTGCAAGGCGCCCTGGCCCGGGAAGGGTTTTTATCCGGGGAAGGCCCCTGCATCGTTCTGAACATAGGCGGGGATGCCCCGTACAAACGGTGGCCTGAGGAAGATTTTGCCAGGCTCGGGGACTTGCTCTCCGAAAGGATTTCCGCCAGGATCATCCTGGTCGGAGCAAAAGAAGACCGTCCCGTAGCCGACGGCGTTATCATGAAGATGAAAACAAAGCCGTCCGATTTTGTGGGGAGGCTCAGCATTCAGGAACTTGCGGCCCTGATCGAGAGATGTGATCTTATGGTGACAAACGACACGGGCCCCATGCATCTTGCCGCGGCCCTGGGGAGGCCGGTGGTCGCTCTTTTCGGACCTGGAAACCCCGGCCGGTATGGGCCCTATGGCCCCGACGGGTTTCATGTGGTTATCCAGCATTCCGTGCAATGCAGCCCGTGCACCGCATTTGAATGCGTGGAAAGGGAGTGCATGAGAAAGATCCGGCCTGAAGAAGTGTTCCAGAAGGTGGTTGAGCGCCTCGCCGTGAGACAGGAGACATGCCCATGAGCAGGATCAGGGTGCTTCATGTTCATACACTCCCCGTGGTCAGCGGCTCCGGGATCAACACCTATCTGACTATGAAGGGGATGCCGGGCGAACGCTTTGAAACGGCCCTGGCCTGCGCCCCGGGCGGGCGGCTGAATGAGATCGTGCGGGAAGCCGGGATGGATGTCCATGAAGTTCGGAACCTGGTGCAGCCGATCCATCCCCTCAAGGATATCCTTGCACTCTTCGAGATCATCAGGATCATCAGGCGGGAGAAGATCGACATTGTCCATACCCACAACTCCAAGGCCGGCTTCCTCGGGAGGCTGGCGGGAAAGCTTGCAGGGACGCCGGTGGTCATCCATACGGTCCACGGCTTCGCCTTTCACCAATCCGAGCCGTTGTGGCGGCGCACGATCTTCAGGCTTATGGAGAAGCTGGCAGCCCCTTGGGCGGATCATACGATTTTTATTTCCCAGCCCATGATCGACTGGGCCCGGGAGGAAGGAATTTTAAGGGGGACGTCCTATTCGAAAATCTACAGCGGAATAGACCTGGATGCGTTTCATGGATACGGGAAAGAAGAGCAGGGGAAACTCAGGGAGGAACTGGGGCTTGGGAAGGGGAGCCGCGTCATCGGGTTTGTCTCCAAACTTTGGGAAGGGAAGGGGCATGAGATCGCTCTCCATGCCATGGTACGGGTGGCGGAAGAGATACCGGATGCGAAACTCCTTCTGGTCGGAGAAGGCCCCCTGAAACCAAAACTGATCGAACTGGCCCGGAAGCTGGGGATCGAGCAGTCTATGGTCTTTGCAGGGTTTCGGACAAAGATTGCGGAGATCACCTCATTATGCGAACTCTGTATCCTGCCTTCATTCTTTGAAGGCATGGGCCGTGTGCTCCTCGAAGCCGGGGCCTGCGGCAAGCCGGTTGTGGCCTCCCGTGTGGGAGGGATTCCCGATGTTATTGTGGACGGTGTCACCGGATTCCTTGTCCCGTCCGGAGATCCGGCTGCTCTGTCTGAAGCCGTACTCCGCCTCATGCGGGACCCTGGATCAGCCGTGAAAATGGGTGAGGCTGCCCGGAAAAGAATCAATGAAAAATACGATGTAAGGACCATGGTACGTGAGATTACGGGATTGTACGATACCTGTTTGAGTCTGAAAGGCCGGGCCACGGATCAGGCGGGTCGCCTGACCGGTATTCTCAACAAGAGACAACGCAAAAGGAAAGTCGGTTGACATGATGGATAATTGGGTCCTTTATCCCGTACTTTTTGGTTCAGCGCTCCTTATCTCATGGGGTCTGACCCCCCTTGCCGGGCGGCTGGCCCTCCGGTTGGGATGTGTGGATCGTCCGGGCGGGAGGAAGATCCATACCAGGAATATCCCTTACTTCGGGGGCGTTGCCATCTTCCTCTCTTTCCTCCTGGTTTTCATGGCAGTCTATTATTATTATGCCCTTGATATCCCTCTTGAGCCGCGCAGGCTCATGCTCGGTTTTTCTCTGGGTGGAGGCATCATCCTGATCACCGGCCTGATCGATGATATCCGTTCAATCCGTCCCGGACTGAAGCTCCTCGGGCAGGCCGCGGCAGGGACGGTCCTCGCCGTCCTGGGCTTCCGGATCGAGGTCCTGACCAATCCGTTCGGCGGAGAGATCCATTTTGGCGCGGTCATGGGCGGGATTCTTACGGTGATCTGGGTCGTCAGCATGGTCAACGCCATGAACCTGATCGACGGCCTGGACGGCCTGGCCGCTGGCGTTGCCTTTATTGTCTGCGTGACACTCTTTGCTGTGGCGATCAATCGCAATGATCCCCTGGACATGGTCATCACGGCCATCATGGCCGGGAGCTGCCTGGGATTTCTTCACCATAATTTTTTTCCGGCACGGATCTTTCTCGGAGACGCGGGGAGCATGTTCCTCGGTTTTGCCCTCTCGGTGATCGGGGTCCACGGCATACAGAAGAGCGCCACAGTCATGGCTTTTTTAATTCCGCTCTCCGCCCTGGCGCTCCCGGTTCTCGATACCCTGATGGCCGTGGCCCGGCGGAGCAGGGTCAACCGGAATATCTTTTCCGCAGACCACGAGCACCTTCACCACCGGATGGTCAGGCTCGGCATCAGTGAAAAGAACGTGGTTCTCCTGATCTACTTCTTCTGCATCCATCTGGGCATCACGGCATTCGTCCTGACCCTGATTCCCGCGGATTACACGCTGATCATCCTTATCCTGATTGCCATGGGGATCATGCTCGGGATCAAGACCCTCGCATTCATCGAGGAGAAGATGTCTGTCCGTCTGCGCCAATCAGAAAAAGAATCCATGGTAGACGAGGAGACCGGACTCAGCAGCTACCGGTATTTCACCCGCAGAGTCATTGAGGAGATCAACAGCTGTGACCGTTATGACAAGCGGAACTTCTCGCTCCTGATCTTTGAGATCAAGGGGTTCATCCCTTTTCTGAACCGGTTCAAGACCAACGAGGTAAGGCGGCAGCGGTTCAGGGCCGTGGGACAGATCTTCCAGGATAATATCCGGTCCAGCGACCTGGTCTCGTTTCTCGGGGATGAATCCTTCGTGATCCTGACCCCGGAGAAGGGGCAGGGCAAGGAATACCTGATCGAGCGGTTGAAGACCATCTTTGAGAACATGAAGGCCGATCTCTTTGACCCGGTATCAGACCGGGAGATCGAGATGAAGATTCGTGCCGTTGATTATCCGGGAAACCAGGGGCTGGTCCACGACCTTCTGCGCGATGCCATGGAGGTTTCATGAAACGATGCATGATCCAGGTTTTTTACTGTTTGTGTGCGGTGCTTTGGATCATAACTCCATGCCGCGCGGCCCATGCCGAGAGCTGGATACCCCTGACCGGCGCCGTGCATGTCCATTCCTCGGAATTCAGCAGCGGAGACCATACCCTTTCCGATCTGGTCGAGATGGGCAGGAAAGGCGGACTGGACGTGATCGTTTTGACCGACCACGACAATATCGCCCTGTCCTACGGGGTCCCGCCGTTCCGTCACCTCCTCTCCATGACTTTTTCACGGAACTCGGTCCTGAAACAGGGCGCCCGTAAATATCTTGAGGCGGTCAACAAGATCGATGCCGAAAACAAGGACATGATCCTCATCCCTGGCATTGAATCCGCCCCGTTTTATTACTGGACCGGGTCAATCTGGAAGGGGGACCTGACTGTCCACGGATTGAGGAAGCATATCCATGTGATAGGTCTCACCAGGCCTGAGGATATCGAGCGCCTCCCCATTCTTGAGAACGGATTCTCGACCCATTATGTCATGCAGCTGCTCCCCCGGTTCCTTTTCTTTACCGGGATCATTCTGCTAAGCCTGGTCCTGATCACCTGGAAGGGGATCTTCAAAACCGCAGGGAGGATTTTCCTTGTCCTCGGGATACTGGGGGCATGGGATGCCCACCCGTTCAAGAGCTCGCTTTTCGACCCCTATCATGGGGACCAGGGGACAGGCCCCTTCCAGGAAGTCATTGATTATGCGGACTCGCACGGAGGCATGACCTTCTGGGCTCATCCCGAAGCGAACTACGGGGCTTCCGAAGCCGCTCCGGATAAAAAAATAGCGGGATTCAAACTTCCCAAAGTCTTCATGGTTACGGAGAAGCACCCGTCCGATCTCATCAGGACAAATGGCTATACCGGGTTTGAATCCCTTTACGGGGATACGATCCATGCCACGGAACCGGGCAGGGAGTGGGACCAGGTTCTGATCCGATACTGTGACGGGGTAAGGGAGAAACCGGCTTGGGGGTTCTGCGGCTTAGACTTCCACAAGCAAGGGCAGAACTCGTGGTCCTATCTGGACAGGGGAGAGACCATATTCTGGGTCCGAGAAAAGACCCGTGAACAAGTCCTGGACGCCATGCGCAACGGCAGGATGTATGCCGTGTATCAGGGGGGAACGGCCAGGATACGGTTGGATGACTTCTCCATGGCTTCGCAGAACCATGAGGATGGTGCGGCCATGTCCGGAGGTACCGTGGAAGCCCGAGGAGACCCTATGAGCCTCCACATCGTCGTAAGCTTGAGTGATGCGGCCTCGGTGCCGGTCAGGATCGAGATCATCGATTCGGGGAATGCCCTGTACACCCTCGAAGGGATGACCCCTCTAAACATTACACAGGATATCCCTGCAACCAGGGCCAAAGGATATATCCGGGTCGTGGTCAGGGCGGACAAATATAAGATTGTCACCAATCCAATCTTCTACAAAGATCCCACGAGGTTGACCCCTTGAACCCCTATATCTTCTTATTCTTTACTATCCTCCCTCCTACCATCACCATACGGATATGACGGTCCTGTGTCCGGCTGATCAGGTCCGTGGCCGGGTCATCTCCGCGCGGCTCTTCCCATTCCACAGCGATCAGATCGGCCTCCTTGGCCGGTTCGATGGATCCAATGTCCGAAGCAAGCCCCAGCCCTTGGGCCCCGCCCAGCGTGGCCATGCTCAGGACGGAATCCGCGGTTATGGGTGGTGCATCCTTGACCAGGGCGTAAACATGCCGCATCTCATCCCAGAGTGAAAGCGATGTGTTGCTGGCCAGGCTGTCCGTTCCCAGCGCCACAGGGATATTTTTCTGCATCAGTGATCTGATGGGAGGCCGGCCCACACCGAGCATCTGGTTGCTCCCGGCACAGATCACCACCCTGGCCCCTGCCTCCCTGATCCGGTCCATGTCTTCGGGGGAAAGGTACACCCCGTGCGCGATCAGGAGACGGTCCGTGACCAGCCCGAACCTGTCCAGGTACAGGAGCGGGGAGAGAGCCCCGATGGGGTCAGGATGATCCTGCCATCCCACGGCCGGGAACAGGCGGGACTTGAAACCGCCGCTCTGCTCAAGGAAGTATTCCTGTTCTTCGCGGGACTCGGATACATGGATGGTATACGGCAGGGATTCTTTTCTCAAAAGTCCGGAGAGCACCTGAAGCCGATCCACGGAGAGGGTATAGGGCGTGTGCGGGGAGATGCCCATGGTGATGCGTCCGGAAGGATCATGCTCAAAGGCCCTGAGTCTGCGGATGACCTCATCCCCCCACTCGTCAGGGTCTATATGGTTCCTGCCCAGGACCTCGAGGAAGACCACGCCACGGAGGCCTTTCTCCCCCAGGATTCGGGGGCTGGACAGGGTATTGGTGATCTCTCCGATACAGGTCGTGCCAGAAGACAGGCTTTGCTCCGCTCCGGTCCGGATGGATTCTTCAATCTCATCCGGGGTCATTTTCATTTTTGCCGGGATCAGGGCGAGAAGCCAGGAGATGAAGTCGTCCACGGTGGAGAGGCGGTCCCTCAGCAGGGTCAGCTCCAGGTGCGTGTGGGCATTGACCAACCCCGGCATCAGCACACATCCCTTGAGTTCCCGCAGCGGAAGGTCAGGATACCTGCGGCAGATGGATTCCATGTCGCCCACATCCAGGATCTTCGAACCCTGGATGGCCACCGCACCATGGTGCAGGGGAGGGGAAGAGACAGGAAGGATGCAGTCTGCGGTCAGGATCATATCGTCATCAGGCTCAAGGCAACCGGTTCAGGAGATGGTTTTGATGTTTTTATTCAATCTTTGATTGACCGGATAAAGCATAGGATGCGGCCATGGTGATGTCAAGGGATATCCGTCCTTCCGTCCCCCGCCCTGAAAGGCGGGTGGAACGAATGGGAAAAGGCCGGATATCCCGTTGAAAAGAAATAAGTTACGGTATTTCTTGCTATCCGATGGAATTGGTGGCATTCTGTATGCAGATTTGACCGGGTTTGTACGGCAATCTAAGTGGTCCTGTTCGTAAATATGGTGACGTACCGAGAGGGTCGTAGGGCGGTCTCATCAAGGAGCGCGACTGAGGCGTACCCCTCTGGTACACCGCAAGGAGCGCAACGCAGAGGAGAGCGCCCTACGGCACTCGAATGCCACCGTATTTACGAATAGGGCCACTAAGTGAGACGAGTGATGCAGCAACGAGTGGATGCACCCTGTATTTCATTGGAAAAGGATCTGGCGCTGATTACCCAGGGCCGGCATGGGGACCCCTTTGCCGTGCTCGGCATGCACATGGCAGGAGAGGGACCGCAGCAGGGCATCGAGGTCACGGCCTTCCTTCCGGAGGCGGCGCAGGCGTGGGTGATCGAGGAAAAGACCAGGGCGCGGCATCCCATGGAGAGGATCGATCCACAGGGATTTTTCCTCGCCCGATTTCCCAGGGGCCGGATCTTCCCCTACAGTTTCAGGGTGGAAACCCGGGAAGGTGAAGTGCTGGAGTTCAAAGACCCTTACTCCTTTGGACAGGTGCTCACGGACTACGATCTCCATCTGATCGGCGAAGGGAGCCATTACCAGAAGTATGAGAAGATCGGGGCCCATACCACGGAAATCAACGGGGTACGAGGCGTGCATTTTGCCGTCTGGGCGCCGAACGCAAACTACGTCAGTCTGATCGGGGACTTCAACCGCTGGGACAACCGAAGGCATCCCATGCGTTTTCTCGACTCATCAGGCATCTGGGAGATCTTCATCCCGGGCCTCGGCGAGGGGGAGATCTACAAGTTTTTTATCCGGTCGAAATATAAAGACTACGAGGCGGTCAAGGCCGATCCCTACGGATTCCGTTTTGAGCAGAGGCCCAAGAGCGCCTCCGTGGTCTGTGATATCAGCAAACACCCGTGGAAGGACGAGGACTGGATGGCGGAGCGGCCGCAGACCAACTGGTTCGAATCACCCATCGCAACCTACGAGGTCCACCTCGGTTCGTGGGCCAGGAAACCCGAAGAAGATAACCGTATGCTTACCTATCGGGAACTGGCCCAGTTGCTGGTCCCCTATGTCAAGGAGATGGGCTATACCCATATTGAACTCCTTCCCGTGAACGAACACCCTCTCGACGCCTCGTGGGGATATCAGGCCATCGGATATTTTGCGCCGACCAGCCGGCACGGCAGCCCGGATGACTTCATGTATTTTGTCGACCAGTGCCATCAGAGCGGGATCGGCGTGATTCTCGACTGGGTGCCGGCGCATTTCCCCAAGGACGGACATGGGCTCGGCTTCTTTGACGGGACCTGTCTTTATGAACACCAGGACTGGCGCAGGGGCGAGCACCGCGACTGGGGGACCCTGATCTTCAATTACGGCCGAAACGAGGTGAGAAACTTTCTCATCTCCAATGCCCTGTTCTGGTTTGAGAAGTACCACATCGACGGCCTGAGGGTCGATGCCGTCGCCTCCATGATCTACCTGGACTACTCGAGGAAGCCCGGAGAGTGGATCCCGAATGAATTCGGGGGGAATGAGAATCTGGAGGCCATCGATTTTCTGAAAAAATTCAATGAGGTCGTTCACCAGTACTATCCGGGGATCCTTACCATTGCGGAGGAGTCCACGGCCTGGCCCGCTGTGTCGAGGCCGGTTTACCTCGGCGGTCTCGGCTTCGATCTGAAGTGGAACATGGGGTGGATGAACGACACCCTGTCGTATATTTCCAGGGATGCGGTCCACCGCAAGTATCACCAGAACAACCTCACCTTCGGGCTCCTTTATGCCTTTACCGAGAACTTCGTGCTGGTTCTGTCCCACGACGAGGTGGTCCACGGGAAACGGTCGATACTCAGCAAGATGCCGGGCGACGTTTGGCAGAAGATGGCCAATCTCAGACTCTACTACGGGTTCATGTACGGCCATCCGGGGAAGAAACTGCTGTTCATGGGCGGAGAGTTCGGCCAGTGGGACGAATGGAAGCACGACCAGAGCCTGGACTGGCATTTGACCGGCTTCATGGAGCACAAGCGCCTGCAGAACTACGTCAGGGACATCAACCGGCTCTACGTCGGGGAACCTGCCCTTCACCAGGTCGACTTTGAACATCAGGGATTTGAGTGGATCGATCTGCACGACACGGAAAACAGCATCGTTTCGTTCATCCGGCGCGCCAGAGACTGGCATGACTATATCGTGGTGGTGTGCAATTTCACACCCGTGCCGCGGTGGTCCTACCGTGTGGGTGTACCCGAACACCGTTATTACCGCGAGGTCCTCAACAGCGAGTCCAGCCTCTACGGCGGGAGCAACCTGGGAAACGGGGGCGGGGTCCACTCCGAGCCGATCCCCTGGCACGGCAAACCTTGCTCCATAGAGATCGTGATTCCTCCCCTCGGAGCGGTCTTTTTCAAACCGGCGTAGGGAAAGAGACGGTTTTTTTTCTATGACAATCTGATTCTCCACTAATCGGTGTCATGATTATTCTTTTAAATTGACACATGTATATGCATAGTATACTATTTGACTTCGATACGTGTTAAAAAAGGGAGAAAGAAATGGGTAAACCGGTTATCGAGGGAGAGACTGTAACACTCCCAAAGGAAGAATACAGGATCTTAAAAGAATTGTTTAGAACAGTAAAGCGTCAGAATTTTTTGCTCCGTATTGATGAGGCGGAGAAAAATTTAAGGGTTGGCAAGGTCAAGAGAGTTTCTGCCAAGGAATTTATAGATAGTATCTAAGAATTGTATGAAACCTAAATACATCTCTTATGACGCGGCATTCGAAAAGAAATTCAAAAAATATAAGAATCAACTCACGGACACTGAAAGGCAGCGGATTAAGAATAGGCTTGAGATTTTTCGAGAGAATGTATTTGATAAAAGGTTAAAGACCCATAAACTGAAGGGCGAACTTAGAGATTATTATGCCTTTTCTATCAGTTACTCAGACAGGATCGTTTTCAAAGTACTCGATGATGGGGGAGTGTATTTAATAGAGATCGGCAGTCATGATGTTTGTTATTAAGCCGACTTCAATAGGTAACAGCGTTTATGTGTTAAAGGATAGGCTTTACATCAGCACAGTCTGCTCCTTACTCTTGCCGCCACAATTCCCTTTACAAATCCCATAGAATTTGATAAACGAATACTTAACGATTATTTGCAGATCTACGACTCGTAGAGCGGTTCAGTCCAACACGTTTTATCCGCAATGCCTCCGGCACTACGGATAAAACGCTATACGTTGGAATCATAGAGGTATTTCGCTATGCCTTACGAGGTAAAGTTCGGCGATAACCTTCCGGCTGGCTATTCAATGACGGCTATTCGGGGAGGAGGCACTGTGCAAGTGAGCGTAAGGGAGTTTGTGTCTTCCGAAGACGGGGATCTGTTCATCTCCCGTCTCGAAGGAATCCCACAGTCACTCATATCCATGCTTCCACAGTCCGCTGGCATCACCCCATCCGTTGTGGATCACCTCCTAGCAATCATACGTAGAGACCGAACCGGGACAATCTATGTTAATGAACTGAAGACAAGCTTACTTATGAGAACCAGGCGTGAGGACAAGGCTGGGGACTTCATATACCTGAAGGATGTTATTGATATCGATCGCATGCGATTTGAGGGGGTCGATATTCCCGATGATGCAGGAATCGCTGTGCTTTTCTCTGTCGGTTGGCGCAAGGGTTTATATTATGACCTCAACCCGACAGGACACAATCCCGTACCGCGGAACTACGATCTGGAGGTGGCACTCGGCCAATACTACGCTTATTTGCTTTTTCAGGATCTGTTTAAGATTTCCGAGCAGGACTGGAAAGAATTTATTAAGCAGAAATGGTTTCCGTTTATCTATCTGGGGCAGCCGCTACTGAAGAGGATGATTGAGCATGTGAGGGCTGGCTGGCAACTTGATGACCTCCTTGACGAAATCGCCACAGAAACCAAGTGCCTGCTTGAAGAGTCCAGGGCTGTTTGGCGAGACAACCCGTATATCTCAGACCACGTCGAGTTAATCGAACGTGCTGCAGACAGATACCTAAATAATGATTTTATCAGCACTGCCTCCATTCTATTCCCCAGAATTGAGGGCATAATGCGAGCATATCGCAGAGTCGTCGGCATCAAGCACCGTCCAACCGGTTCAAATCTGGCTAAGGCAGTAGTCGAGAAAGATGCTAATGACCGACACGCGGCCACCTACTTGTTGCCAGAGAGCTTCCGTCATTATCTTGAAAATGTCTATTTTGCCGAATTCAAGGACGGGCAAGAAGCACAAATGTCTCGGCACTCCATGGCACACGGTGAAGTTAAGCCAGATCAGTTCTCTCGGAAATCAGCAACTATCGGATTTCTGTTACTGTATCAGCTGGCTCTCTTTCTGAAACCTGAGAAGAAATGGGTTAATAGGAAATAGGGATATCCACTTGACTCAACCTACTACTATCGGTAGTATGTGAGGCATGAGTGAAGACTATCCTCATACTCTTCCGGAACTGGAGAGGCGATTTTCCAGTGAACAGGCGTGCAGACAATACTTGTTTATTCTTCGCTGGCCCGATGGCTTTATCTGCCCTCGTTGTAGCGGTAAAACGTCTTGGCCGATGAAACGTGGTTTGTGGAAGTGTGGGGATTGCAAATATCAGGTATCGGTCACAGCAGGCACGATTTTCCAAGACAGTCACCTGCCGCTGACCGTGTGGTTCCGTGCCATGTGGTACATTACAAGCCAGAAGAACGGGATGAGTGCTCAAGGATTGCAACGGGTACTTGGGCTTGGCAGCTATGAAACTGCTTGGGCGCTGTTGCACAAACTGAGACGGGCCATGGTTCGTCCTGGCCGAGATCGACTGAAAGGAACGGTCGAGGTAGACGAAACGTACTGGGGCGGCGATGAAGAAGGCGTCGTTGGCCGCTTGACCGAGGAAAAAGCTCTGATTATTGTGGCTGCCGAAGAGGACGGCAAAGGCATCGGGCGCATTCGGCTTCGTCGCATTCCTGATGTGACCAAAGCAAGTTTGCATGGGTTTATTAAGCAAGCCATAGAGCCCGGCAGTACGGTTAAAACCGATGGACTGAATGCCTATCTCGGCATGGAAGGTTACGTTCACGCCCGCCATGTCCAACGTCGTCAGCCCGAAGGCGAGCATTTGCTGCCGCGTGTCCATCGAGTAGTTTCCCTTTTGAAGCGGTGGCTCCTTGGAACTCATCAGGGAGCAATCGGTCATGAGCATTTGGACTATTACCTCGATGAATTTACGTTCCGATTTAATCGACGTAAGTCCGCATCAAGGGGTAAGCTGTTCTATCGCCTGGTGCAACATGCCGTGCAGATAGCTCCAGCCCCCTATGATACGATAGTGAAACCTGAGGTGGTAGAGTATTTCTGGACACTTTCTTAAGAGTGTATTATTAATAACTCAGGAGGTGTCCCATGATCAAGCAAAGAAGACGTAAGCATTCAAACCGTTAGGTTTCTAATGGCAACGTAAATGGTCGATCAAACAGTTAAAACAGAGACCATAGTCATTAATCGAAGTGAGGTGGTTCAGACGCGTGAAACGCCATACCTTCTTCATGATGGTGATTTTTTGCGTTTAACAAAAATACCTAGTTTTGTTGCAATTTGGGCACACAGCTTTTTTGCAGGAACCGGAGTTTTCTTTGTTACATTGATCGCAAAACTGATTGATCACAATTATTTTAGTGCGGCCACTTCTGTGTCAACACTTGAGTGGATCACATTCGTAATACTAATCACCCTCGTAATTATTTTTGAACTTATAAACTGGCGCGTACCCTCTGACAAAAAGAAAACAATGAAGAAGATTGAAGCATTTTACGAAAAACATAAACAGGACTAATCAAAATGATTGACAAAGCAATAACGCCTAGTAATTATCAACCGTTTGAAAAGCTGACTCTTTGTGGGAATACCATAATAAACGGTAAAATTCCTATCGCGGTTGATGGACATCCAGTATTTTTAATCGGTAGGGGTGACCCACCAAAATTATGGTTGAATGTTCGTGATAAAAACAATAAGTGGTTTTATATTGTTGAGGAAGGGCTTTCAAGAGATGAGAACATTAGAGTTCTTCATAACGGTAAAATGATGGCAATCTACTTAAGTGATAAAATGATATTACAGGGTTCAAAAGAAGACGAGTCTCATATGTTAATAACTCACATTGATTTAACTTCGTTTGGATTAGAAATACAGGGAGACATTTCTTTACTGCGGATTGGGAGTTACAAATTGACTGGAAACACCTTTGAAAATATTGAAACTATGGTAAACATTAAGTGAAAAAACCTAACATGTAGCTTGGATGGCAGGACGTGAGGGTGAGTACCGTCAAAAAAAATCTCCTCTCTGTTTGAGAGGGGACCTTGGAGGGTGGCACGGGGGACATTGCGAACCATCAGCCATAGGGATACAGCTTGCTTTTGAATTCATTCAGCCGATCCATAAGGACAAAGTTCTTTTTCTCATCCTCGATAAGATATTTCATCAGATAGGTCGTGATATAGTGCTGGTGTTTCTTCAATGCGACTTCTGCCAGTTCCTCTGTCTTTTTTTCCACTTCAAGATGCGAACTCAGCAGGTTCGACAGTTCACCGAGTTCATCCGGTGTAATGGTCACCGTACAGTCCAGGCAGTCCAGAACGGACTGGAGGATCTCCTCATGCTTTTCGGCGTCCCGCCGGATTGCATTTGCGATGATCCTGACGAAATAGCTTTTGCTCTTTTCATGGAGTTCCTTGGCGCTCCTGCGCGTATCCTCCTGTTTTTCCTTCCATCTTCCAATCATTCTGGAAAGATCTTCTTTTTTTTCCATCTTGACTTGAGTACCCATCGTTCTCCCTCCTTATAAATACTGATCAAACATGCAACACTTTATTGAGCGGAACCTGAACGAGTTTAGTTATAACCAAAATACCCCAATCCTTGAAAAACGTTGTGATTTAAATCACAACGGGCATACAAACATAAGCATTATCAGCCTTATCAGGATTCATGACTTGAGTATACGGTGCAATGGGAGATCCGTCAAATCCACTGAAGTAAATTTATCAGATATGCTGTTCTTCACGCCTGGTTCCTCCACCCCAGGAATCGGTTGAGCAGGGTTTTTAAGGATTCGCCGATCAGGGGGTATTGCCTGTTTTTCAGCCATTCCGGCTTGAAGATACTGCCGCCGAATGAGGCGCCTGATGCTCCGCACGAAAAAAACGACTGAATGTTTTCTGCGGTGACGCCGCCGCAGGCAAGGAGTTCGATCTTTCGGAAAGGCCCTTTGATTTCCTTGAAGTATTCCGGTCCGAAAAGATTGGCCGGGAAGACCTTGACCATGTAGGCTCCCGATGCCCAGGCCCTGTGGACCTCATTCGGTGTCAATGCCCCTGGAAAGACCGGTATACGGTTTTGGGAACAGTACGCCACGACTTCATCGACGATGGTGGGGAGGACGATGAAGGTTGCTCCGGCATCAAGGGCCGAATGCAGGTCATCCATGGTCAGAACGGTCCCGGCACCGATGGTCATCCTGCCCTGGGCGGCCCGGATCATACGCTTGATCAGGTTTGCCGCACGCGGTGTGTCCATGGTGATCTCAAGGGTTTCCAGACCGGCGGATTGTGCGGTTTCGACAATGGGTTCGACCATCTCCTCGGTGATCCCGCGAAGGATGCCCATGATGGGTAGGTGTTTGAAGTGGTTTATATCCATGGTTGACGATGAGATTCAATATCCATTCCAAAAGAACCGGAAAATCGAAGAGAGACAGCGGGGTTCTATTCTCCGTAGATATGGATGGTTTCATCCCTCCATATGCCGAGTATGCTGAAGATCTCGATGTCGGCAAAATAGACCTTTTTCAGCCCGTGCCTCTGTGCGATGTCGCCGATGGCATTGGAGTTGAGCTTGGCATAGAAACCGTAGCCGGAAAAGGGCTCATTGATCTGGAAGATATTCCCTCCGGCGTGAGAGGCCGGGACAGGGGTGTTCTCGATGTTGATGGTATAGGGGATGCGGACATGGGTGTACAGATAACCATTCAGGACGCGGTTCCCGGCCCTCCCGGTTATGCCCGCACACCCGGCCGTCAAGGCGAACAACAATACAAGGATAAGGGTTTTTTTATACGGCATATGACATGCTCCCCGGTCTGATCAATCCCCGTAAACCACCACGGTCCATTTGGAATAGAGGCCGAAGAGGATCTGATGGACTTCCTGGTCCGCATGTCTCATGACCTTGATGTCACCGTTCTTTGCTGCGGCGGCGTAGCTGGCGTCCCCCCAGGAGACGAGCCAGAGAAGGCTGTAGGCGCTGGCGGTCCCGATTTTGGTCCCGAGTTCGGTCTGGTTCAGGTCGGCATCATAAGGGGTCTTGACCTGGACATAGGCGCAGCCGATGTGAAAGAGAAGCAATGCGGAGAGAATGATCAGGGTAATACCGCGTTTGATATTCATAGGCGTTTTTCTCCTGTAATAGATATAGAAGCAACGACCGTCATCGCCCTTTGATTGGATAATCATCATGAATCATAGGCAAAGGATGATGCTATGTCAATAAAGATTTGTGCTTAAATGCATAGGATATCCAGCGTTTTTCAATGAGTTTAAAAAACCTCTTGTATTACATTGATGATATGATATAATTATTTAATAATAAAGGTTATTAACAATATTGAATTGTCATGATATTGAATGGGCTGCTGCAGGTTTTAGGCAGGCCATTCATGGCCGCAGTAGGAAATGCTTATGTCGGTTCGGTCCTTTCGTTTGCTGACCTGGGGGATTGTCGCTGCTTGGATCTTTGTTTTTTCCCTGCTTCTTTACCGCCATTATGTCTCCGGCGTAGCGATCTCACCGATACAGAAAATCAGCGGCGATTTCTTCAGGATACATGACCAGTGGTTCGGTCTTTACCTCCCCCACAAATCAGAGGCCGGAAATTACAAGGAAAAGATCGGCCATATGCACCTGACCACCGAAAAGATCGGGAACGAATACCGTTTTGTCCAGCATGCGGAAATGACCCTGGACCTGAATGGAAAAATTGAAAAGATCAGGGATGACCTCCGGTGCCTGTCGGATGCCGCCTACCGGATCAAGTCATTCGACTATGAGAATGATGTCGAAGGGTCGTCGTACAAGGCGCACGGTGAATTTAAAGACGGTCTCATGGTCATGTTCATGGAGAAAGGCGGAGAGCACCGGGCCGTCAACAGGGAGATGAAGGAACCTCCGTATTTCCCGCTGACGGTCAAGGCCGCCCTTTTAGAACAGGGGCTCGTCATGGGAAGGAAGGTTCAGCTCCCCGTGCTTGATTTCCTGACCCTGAATGTGGTTCAGGGAGAGGCCGAGGTGGAGGATATGATCCCTGTAAAGTCTGGCATTCAGGTCTATACGGCATACCGGATCAACCTATCTTATCCCGGGACCCTGGACAGGTTCTGGATGAGCGATGCCGGGGTCATGCTGCGTGAGGAACTTCCCACAGGGATTCTTGTGATGTACGAGTCCGAGGTGATTGCAAAATCGACTGTGAAAAAAGGCGTTCTGTTTGATTACCTGATGCTTCCAATGGTCAAGAGCAATATCGTTATCTCCGAACCGTCCAAGGTGAAGGAGATGAAGGTCAGGCTCTCCGGTATCGATCCTGCGCAATTTCCCGTGCTCAATGGAGACTATCAGACGCTCAAGGGAGATCAGGTCGAGATCCGGCGTTATACCGAGGAAGAAGTTAAAAAGGATACTTATGATATTCCCTACGCAGGGAAAGACCTGAAACCGTACCTTGAGCCGACGCCGTGGGTGCAGAGCGATGATCCTAAAATAAAGAATTTTTCAAAGGCTGTGAGGGGCGGTTTGACCGATGCGGCCATGGTCGCCGGGATCTTCACCGGAAGGATGTACGGTTGGATCCAGGCACAGCCGAGCACCCAGGTTCCCACGGCTTTGGATGCGCAGAAATTTAGGGTCGGTGAGTGCCTGGAGCATACGGTTTTGTACACGGCCGCGGCCAGGGCCGCAGGCCTTCCGACCCGCATGGTAGCAGGCCTGGTCCCGGTCCGGGGGGTCTTTTATTTTCACACATGGGTTGAGGTCTGGATCGGACGGTGGGTGGCCGTAGACCCTGCACGGGGAGAATGGCCGGCCAGCGCCGCACGGATCAGGTTTGTCACGGGCGACATGGAAACCCTTCTCGCTTTTATCCATCAGATCGGACAGATCAGGATCGAGGTTTTGGAGGTCTCGTAAAAGTCATATTTCCCCTCCCCTGGTGGGAGGGGATGAAGGGGAGGGGGGTGTAACAGGCTGAAACAGCATTTCTCACCCTCACCCTCACCCCCACCCTGGTCCCCATCAAGGGAGAGGGAGTTTTTAGGCTTTTTACGAAGCCGTCAGATAATGGAGGTTTTATGATCACCATCGATCATGTTGTCAAACAGTACCAGGGGCATACGGCCGTGAACGATCTTTGTCTGCAACTCCGGGAGGGGGAGATCTACGGTCTTCTCGGGCCCAACGGCGCCGGCAAGACCACGACCATCAAGATGATCATGGGGCTTCTGAAGCCCACATCCGGGACGATCAGGATCGGCGGGTATGACATCCGGGAAAATCCTATTCCGGCCAAGAAGATGATCAGCTATGTCCCTGACCGGGCGTACCTCTATGAAAAGCTGACCGCATGGGAGTTCCTCCGTTTCATTGCGGGGCTCTATGAACTGGATGAGCAGACCTTAAAGGATCGGAGTCAGGAACTCTTGAAACTATTTGAACTCGAGAAATGGCAGGATGAACTCATCGGCAACTTCTCGCACGGGATGAAACAGCGCCTCTGCATGGTTTCGGCATTCCTCCGGAAACCGAAGATCCTGATCCTGGACGAGCCCACGGTGGGTCTGGATCCCAAGGGGGCGAGGCTTCTGAGGGAGATCATGCAGTCTTCCAGGGACCACGGGATGACCATCCTCATGTCCACTCATATCCTTGAGATCGCCGAAAAGATGTGCGACCGGATGGGGATCATCCTGAAGGGGAGGCTGATTGCGGAAGGGACCTCCGAGGAGATCCGTCAGCAGGCCAGCATGAGCGGCAAAGGTCTGGAGGAGGTTTTTCTCCACCTCACCGGCGGCGAAGAGATGATGGACCTGATCAAGATACTGTAGTCACGAGGTGGAAAAACCATGAAAGAGATCCTGATTCTACTGGCGCCCCACTGGTGGGCATTCAAGAACAGAATCCTGAGATTTGACCGGGCCCTCTACTTCAGAACCTTTTTCCTCGTGATCTTTGGAGGAGGCTTCTGGGGAGGGAGTATTATCCTGCTTGGCAAGGCCTTGTCCCGTCTCCAGAGCCTTTCCCAGGATGCCGGGAGGATCCTCACCTTGAAGGGACTCTCCCTGTTTATCCTGGTCAGCTTCTTTATCCTGATGTTCAGCGGCATGGTCACGGCCATCAGCCGTTTCTACCTTTCGCAGGAACTCCCGATGATGCTCTCTTTTCCCGTCTCCAGAGGAAAAATATATGCAGCCAAGTGGATCGAAACCCTGATCAGCGCCTCCTGGATGGTCCTGCTTTTCGGGATCCCCGTATTCTTTGCCTTCGGGCTCCAGTTCCACGTGAACGTCTGGTATTATCCCTGGCTCCTGTTCATACTTACGCTCTTTGTGGCCATACCCGTGGGCATCGGCATATGGCTGGCCATACTGCTGATGTCGGTTATCCCGGCACGCCGGGGAAAGGCGCTCTTTGTTTTCCTCGGGTTCCTGATTTTCGGACTCCTTTATATGCTGGTTCGGTTCATGCGTCCGGAACGTCTGATCAATCCCGAGTGGTTTGCCAACCTGACCATGTTTCTGGCCGAGATGCAGGCCCCCGCCTCGCCCTTGCTCCCGAGCATGTGGGCGGCCGAGGCCCTGGGGCCATTTTTCCATACCGGTGAAGGGACCCCCCTGTTTTATGCCGTGCTCCTTGCCTCAACCGGAGCGGCCATGATGGTCTTCGGATACTGGACCTTTGAGGCCCTCTATGCAGCGGGGTGGCTCAAGGCGCAGGAAGGAAACAAGGCTTTCTTCACCTTCACCGAAACGTCGGTTAAGCATGTGAGATGGTTCTCAGTCCATGGGATCTGCCGGGGCCTCTGTTTCATGATTCACAAAGTGATCAGCGGGGTCCGCCGTGCGCTCTTCGAAAAGGATATCCTCCTTTTCATCCGGGACGAAGGGCAGTGGTCTCAGATCCCGTTACTTGTCACCCTGATGGTCATCTATCTTTTCAGCATCAAGGCCCTGCCGCTGGAGTGGGGGACACTCGTGGGATTGAGCATCAAATATATGGTCGCTTTTCTCAATATCGGGCTCGTGGGGATAGTGATGGCCGCTATTGCCGTACGGTTCCTGTATCCTTTTGTGAGCATGGAAGGAAGGGCCTTCTGGCTGCTCCGGACCGCTCCGATCAGCATCCGGACGTTCCTGTGGAACAAGTTCATGATCGGTTTCATTCCCCTGTTCTTCCTGACCCTGGTTCTGATGGGGGTTTCCACATTCTTTCTCCACGTCAAGGTCTGGATGGTCATCCTGAGTACGGTTACCGGCGCAGTCCTTGCCGCATCCATCACCGGTCTTTCCGTGGGCATGGGTGCGATACACCCTGACTTTGAGGCGGAGAACCTCTCCCAGGTTTCAACCGGCCTTCGCGGGACCGCTTATATGCTTTTCGCCCTGCTTCTGATCTTCGGCACCATCGCTTTGGAGGCCATTCCCACGATCGGGATTTTCCTGGGCGAGGTCTCAAAAGGAACCCTCCTTCCCAGCGCCAAGGTGATCATCGGGCTTTTTTTTGCAGCGGCCCTGCTCCTGAACATGCTTTTTCTTTATCTTCCCATGCGGATCGGGGAGCGCAGGCTCGAAGGTGAGTAAAAGGATCTCTCATTCTTAGGATCAAGTGTGGGGCAGGCTCTGCGAAGTTTGTATAATTATGGCTGGGCCTCTCTCTATGGAATCAGAACTGATCCCAGGCTTACATATACGTATTGACAGTTATTGTTTGTTGGGTTACATATCTTGTCATTGCTCCAACTATCAGCAATCAAAGAACATTCCTGAATGACCCCGGTAGAAGAGGCTCGGTATGGCCCAAAAGGACCGTATCCCATGCAGCGGAGGAGGCACTGAGTCGCCGGCTTTTCCAAGATTATTCTATTTGATATCAAGAAGTTATTTTCTATCCGGCATCAACCCGAAGATCTGGCACGATGATTGCATGTATCCCTTTCAGAATCGGAAAAAATCTTAGGGTAAGGAGGTGAGTTAAAAAGAAGTTTTCGAGCTAAATTTTATTAATCCATTTAAGGAGACTGACACATGATGACATTCACAAGTAAAAACAAGGGTTTTACACTGATCGAACTGATGATCGTCGTTGCGATCATCGGGATTCTGGCTGCCGTGGCCATCCCGGGCTACATCGGCTTCCAGAACAAGGCACGCCGGGGGGCCATGGAAAGGGCCACCGAAGCAGCAAAATATGAACTTGCCGGGTGGATTACGTCGGCCAGAACGGGTGGGGTTGCAGGCGCTGCGACGGGCAAAGGCGCTCTTGTTGAGATTGATACCGACTATAGCGGCGAGGTCATTAACGGTACGGACATGACCAATTTCGCTCTTTCAGGAGCAGGGGTTGCTGCGACATATGTTGCTGCGAGAAGCGCTGTTACCGGCATAAATGGGGCTGAAGCCTCCCCATTTTCGGGTATCAATGGCCTTGGCTCAATTATGCTCTGGAACAACGCAGCGGGCCCTGTTGCTGGGCAGATATGTTTGCTGGATACGGCCGGAGCGGGCGGTCTCGTCGTTTCCACCAGCCTCAACGCAGCGGACCAGTACAATAATGTGATCACGAGCGGAGTTGCAAGTTCTGACTAATGTACTGCATCGTTTCAATTTTAGAGGGCCGAAGCCGCCATGGCTTCGGCCCCTATTGTTTCTTGACTTGTTTCCCGAGGATAGTGCACACTAACGATATGCGGCTTACTTGAGCATTTCACGGTGACTGAGATGATTCGAGCAACAACAAAACGGCCTGATCAGTTCCGGGAAAAGAGTCTGGGGTTTACTTTGATTGAGTTGATGGTCGTTGTGGCGATTATTGGTGTGCTGGCTTCCATCGCTATTCCGGGATATATTGGTTTTCAAGACAAGTCCAGGAGAGGCGCATTGGAGCGGGCCGCCGCGGCCTCTCAATATGAACTCGTCGGTTGGATTACCTCTGCACGCTGGGGTGTTATCGATCCTGGACGTAGGGGGCTGATGATTGAAGTGGACACAAACTATGACGGAGAAGTCCGAAATGATGGATCGGATGACACTAATTTTCTGCTTTCCCAGAATGGTGTTGCATTAACATACTTTCAAGGCAGGACCAGCGGAACGGGAGTGAATGGACCAGAGACTTCGCCTTTCTCCGGTCTCAACGGTCTCGGTATTCTCCCTTTATGGACCGTTTCTGCTGCAGCTCAAGCAGGTCAAATTGCTTTGCAGGATCAGGCTGGGGCGTCGGGTATTGTTGATAGTGTGAGGATCGTCGCGACAGACCAATATGTCCAACCCGTTTTTCAAGGAACAGCCAGCGGAGAATAAGTCATAGGCGATCTCATTGCCGGCAACTGTGATGGTGCGGGATAAAATGAGCTTTAAAAAAAGTCACAAAAAATATTGGAGGAAACAATGCGACTCAAGAATAACTTGGGTTATACTCTTATTGAGCTGATGGTTGTCGTGGCCATCATCGGGATTCTGGGCGCCATCGCCATACCAGGGTATATCGGGTACCGGCTCAGGGCGGAACGGAGCGTGGCCTGGACCGATCTTCAGGCATTGAGGCTTTTGGAAGAGCAGTTCTACGCGGAAAATAATTTCTATGCAGGTGCTTTCGCCAATACGGCGGCCATTACGGCCGGCCTTCCAGGATTCCAGCCGGATACAGGCTCCTTATATACATATTCTGTGGCAGTGGGTGCGGCACCGGCGCAGACCTTTACGGCCACGGCGACAAGTATCGGCGGCAGGGATACTGGCCCAGCCTGGACCATTGATAATACCAACGTCCGGAATTTCTGATTGCACACCGTGATTAAAGTATCGAAATAGAATGGACATGGATTGTAAAATTTCCTCTATGGGCCGTTGGCTCAACGAGCCATAGGCCCATTCCCATCCTTACAAAGGAGGGGAAGATGAAATTCCTCCCTAATAACCGTGCCACTCTCAGTATAGGGTGTAACGGCTTGGCCGGTGCCTGCTGGTAAAAATCCATTCTGATGCTAATGGGTCTTGTATACTCAGAGTTCCCTCCCGGTTATTTTTTCCATGCCAAATATTTTACTTGCCGGAATTATTTGAATTGACACACATATTTGCATAATGTAACATTTGAGATATTGAACTTTTAAAATGAACAAAGATCTGAGATATAGATAATGATTCGAAATAAGCCCATACCTGTAGAAAACTTTAAAAGGATAGAAAAACTGCCGGAACTGTTTAAAGAGTTCGGTAGGATTGAATTTGCATATCTTTTCGGCAGCGCAGCAAGAGGATTTCCCCGGCCTCTTTCGGATATTGATATTGCTGTCTATTTTAAAGAAGGGTCTGATTTCTTGGATTTAAAACTGGACCTCTTGGGAAAAGTGAATGATTGTCTGGGCACTGATGAAGTAGATCTCGTGGTTTTAAACACGGCACCGATATCCCTTGTTGGAAGAATTTTAATGAAGAAAAAAAATCTTTTTTGCCGGAATAATTTTTTACGCCACGACTTCGAGTCTTTATCTCTGCGCAAGTTTTCTGATTTCCGTATCCTTGAGGAAAAGATACTTACCAGGAGGTTTGGTATTGGTTGATAAAAATATGATTCTGAGAAAAATGGCGGACTTGAAGACTTACATCAACCAGGTAAAGGAGTACGCTTCGATCAGCCTGGATGATTATCAATCCGATTGGAAGATACAGCGTATTGTTGAAAGAACTCTGCAGATGGCCATTGAGGTATGTGTGGACATGGTAAACCATATTATTGCTGACAGGAATTTCAGGATCCCCAATACCTATTCAGAAGGATTCAGGATTCTGAAAGAAAATAACATCATCAGTGAAGTTCTTTGTGAGAATCTTGTCAATATGTGTAAGTTTCGAAACGTACTGGTTCATGAGTATGACAAGGTTGATCCGGCAGTTGTCATTCCGATCCTACGAAACCGGTTGAAGGATTTTGACCTGTTTCAGGCCGAGATTCTTGGATATTTCAAAAAAAATGAAGAGCAATGAAATCTCCCCTCGCCCCTTTGAGAAGCTGATCCACCCTTCGCCTCCCCTTTGTAAAGGGAGGATAGGCGGGGTAGAGCCAAGGGGGATCTACCTCCTCTATGGGCCGTTGGCCCACGGGCCAATAGGCAACGAGCCATAGGCCCATTCCCGTCCTTACAAAACAAAAGAGGGGAAAATGAAATGCCTCCCGGCGCCTGCCCTGAGCGCAGTCGAAGGGGCCTCCCTGTGCTGAATGATTGAAAATGCATAGCGAGCGCATTCACCGCCCCTTGGGGGCGGGATTAGTCTCAAACAGGGCAAATGGGTTCCGGGCTCGTCTATTGGAACAGCTTGAGCGGATAGTGCTCAGCGATTCTTTCGAAGTGGCGATCCAGGGAATAAAGAGACATGCGATGCTCAAGTGCTGTTTGAGCAATAATCAAGTCTACGGTACCGATGTGAATACCTTGTTTGGATAGATTGTAACCCATGCTTCCTGCCTTGTTGTAGACCTCTTCATCGGTCTTGATATAATCGACGGCATCCAGAAACTTCATGAGAAATCTGAGCTCCCTTTCGCCCTTGGCTCCTCTGTAGAGCTCGGTCACAACAATTCCTGACACAGCGGTGCTGTTGCTAACGAGCAATGGCTTCAGGGAAGCCGACACCGGGTCATTTCCCCCTCGGAAAAATTCAATCCACACGGAGGTGTCAACCAGGACCTTATCTTTCATGTCTTAACTTCTCCCAGTCGGCCATGAACTCGAGCTTTCCCTGCATGGCAATTGCTTCTTCAATGGTTTTCCTGCGGATGAACTCCTGCAATGCCATGATGACTGCCTGTCTCTTTGTATTGCTTTTTGAGAGCTTCATTGCCTCACGTATAAGGTCATTTGGTATGTCTAATGTTGTTTTCATTTTACATCTCCTCTGGCCAAGTATATATATCTAATATATATATTTTATTACATATGTCAAGTCTATTTTCCAAGATGATTTCGTGGAACCGTTTTATCAGGATGGCATTGGAACAAGGGGAGGTGTTTTTTGAAGCAGTCCAAATATTTTGGGTATTGACAAAATGGACGAATAGCCGTACAACGCCTTATAGTCTGCTCACTATCCCCTCTCTCCTTTTGAATGAGGAGAGGATAAACCCCGTTAGAAGTTTTTTATATGCCTTTAGACTTCTAACGGGGTAAAGATGAGGGGGTTCGAGAGATATAGGACACTACCAATACAGTTGTGAATCAGCCCAGGCAGGAATTCACAAAATCCCAGTTGATCAGCTTGTCCACGAAGGTGCTCAGGTAATCGGGCCTCCGGTTCTGATAGTCCAGGTAATAGGCATGCTCCCAGACATCCACGGTAAGAAGCGGTTTGATGCCGTGCGCGATCGGGGTGTCGGCATTGGCGGTCTTCATGACCTGTAATTTGTTGTCTTTGAGCACCAGCCAGGCCCATCCGCTTCCGAACTGCGTGGCGCCGGCATTCTTGAATTCCTCGACGAATTTCTCATAGCTCCCGAAGGCGGCATCGATCTTCTTGGCAATGGATCCGGTGGGTTTGCCGCCGCCTCCGGGTTTCATGCACTTCCAGTAAAAGGAATGGTTCCAGACCTGGGCCGCATTATTGAAGATGCCGGCCTTGGATGCATCCCCTGATGTCTTTTTGATGATTTCCTCAAGATCTTTGTTTGCAAGGTCAGTCCCCTCAATCAGTTTGTTGGTGTTGACCACGTAGGCATTGTGATGCTTGCCGTAATGGAATTCCAGGGTGTTGGCGCTGATGTGCGGCTCCAGGGCATTCTTTTCATATGGGAGACCGGGTAATGTGATGGGCATATCTTCTCCTTTTTCAATAGGTTGATAAAATGCTTTATTTCAGATAGAGTATAGCAAGTTATTAAGATATATAACAGGAGAGCGGAAAGGTGTCAAGTCTGCCGGGCTTGAAGGGTGTGCGACAAATTCGTTGGTAACATGCTTCTTTCGCAGCCGGCAGGCCAACTGCTGTCAATAACCTCCCCTTTGTAAAAGGGGGCCCAGGGGGGATTTCACGATAAACAGCATTCAGAAAATCTCCCCTAACCCCTCTTTTCCAAAGAGGGGAAGAGGAGAGTGAAATTGACCTGCTCAATTACGCCAAGAGCCATTTTCTCAATTTTATAAGGAGGGAGACCCATGAACCGAATAAGAGAGATACAGAAGTATGGTCAGTCCATATGGCTGGATTATATTCGACGGGATATGCTTGTGAACGGTGGACTGAAGAAGCTGATAGAGGAGGATGGGATCACGGGGGTGACCAGCAATCCGACCATCTTCGAGAAGGCCATCACCGGGAGCACAGACTATGATGAGGCCCTGATGCGGCTGTTGGCCGAAGAGCCCCGTGCCGACGCGAAGAGTCTATTTGAACGCCTTGCCGTCGAGGATATCCGGATGGCATGCGATATCCTCAGTTCCGTGTACGAAGAAACAGGGGGTGTGGACGGATACGTGAGCATGGAGGTTTCTCCGCACCTGGCCCGGGACACAGATGCAACCATCGATGAGGTCCGGCGGCTCCGGCAGGTCGTTGGCCGTCCCAATCTCATGGTTAAAATCCCGGCCACGCAGGAAGGGATTCCTGCCATGGAAGCCCTCATCTCCGAAGGAATCAATATCAACGCGACCTTGATGTTCTCCCTGGCCCATTACGATGCCGTGTCCAATGCCTACATCAGCGGCCTGGAGCGATGTGCGGATCCGAACCAGGTGGCTTCCGTGGCATCCTTCTTTGTGAGCCGGGTGGATACCGCAGTGGACCGGGTCCTGGAAGATATGGGTACTCCCGATGCCCTGGCCCTGAGGGGGAAGATCGCCATTGCGAATGCCAAAATGGCGTACCAGCGTTTCCATGAGGTTTTCTCCGAAGAGCTCTTTTCGGTCTTGCAGCAGAACGGCGCACGGCTGCAGCGGGTCCTCTGGGGAAGTACCGGGACCAAGAATCCAGCCTATTCCGATGTCTATTATGTGGAAGAACTGATAGGGCCGGACACAGTCAACACGGTCCCCCCTGCTACACTGGATGCCTTCAGGGACCACGGACGGGCAAAGGACACGCTAAATAAAGGTGCGGAGAAGGCAGAGAAGCAGGTCCATGAACTGCGGAGGCTGGGTATCGATCTGGATGGGATCACGGAAAGATTGCAGGTGGAAGGATTGAATGCATTTACGAAATCTTATGATCAACTCCTGGCCTCACTGGAAGAGAAGGGGCGCAGGATAGAAGCTTCCAGCAGCAAGCCCCGTTAGAGGACAACCTCTAACGATTATAGACGGTGGCATTATACCACTGTCCTAATGGGAAATCCCATACCGAAGGCAGGAGTCAGCGACTTTCTCTAACGGGGCAAGCAGCGGGACTAACACAATCGTTTGCAGGATGAATGCGGAGAGGGTTTTTAGTGATGAGCGGAACAGCGGTCAGTACGGACAAACAGGATGCCCTGAGGCAGCGGATGGAAGGCCTGGGGATCCTTGAAAAAGACATCCTGGAAAAATTCATCCGCTCGCAGGGAAAGGGAGGGCAGAATGTCAACAAGACCTCGACCTGCGTCTACCTGAAGCATCTGCCTACAGGCATCGAGGTCAAATGCCAGCAGGAGCGGTCGCAGTCCATGAACCGTTTCTTTGCACGCAGGATCCTGGCTGACAAATATGAAGAGATGGTCCTGAAGAAGAAGAGCCAAAGGATTCAGGAGATCGAAAAGATTCGCCGGCAGAAACGGAAAAGGTCCAAGAGGGCCAAAGAGAAGGTCCTGAATGAAAAGAAGATTCAGGCCGAAAAGAAAAAGCAGAGAAAGGCCATTGACTCTTTTTGATTTTAAGTTTAAATTTATTCAGGGACAGGGAGATTTTTTTGTGGATTGTCTTTATACATGCAGAAAGGAGTATAGATGATGAAAATGAAAGGTTCGAAGACTGAAAAGAATGTGCTTACGGCTTTTGCAGGGGAATCACAGGCCAGGAACCGGTATACGTATTTCGCCGGCCAGGCCAGAAAGGAAGGGTTCGAGCAGATCGCGGACATCTTTGAGGAAACGGCCAACCAGGAACGGGAACATGCCAAGAGATACTTCAAGTTCCTTGAGGGAGGTGAGGCGGAGGTCCGGTGGTCTTTCCCGGCCGGAAAGATCGGGACCACAGCGGAAAACCTCAAGGCATCAGCCGCCGGTGAACACGGGGAATGGACCGAGATGTACCCGGGGTTTGCCAAGATTGCCCGTGAGGAGGGCTTCGAGGAGATCGCCAAGGCTTTTGAGATGATCTCTGTTGCAGAAAAACAGCATGAGAAACGCTACAACGACCTCCTTGCCAATGTCAAGGCGGGCAAGGTCTTCAAGAAGGACAAGAAGGTAACCTGGCGGTGCCGTAACTGCGGCTATCTCCATGAGGGGGAGGAGGCCCCGGACTCCTGTCCGGCGTGCGCTCATCCGCAGGCGCACTTTGAGGTCCTGGGTGAGAACTGGTAAGATCAGAAAAGTAAACAATAAAGGTATGCAAAGTTATATCGCTCTGTATAGGAGGCCATGAAGATGTCGACCAAAGAATTGCAGGAGAAGATTCTCAAGACCATGAAGAACTGGCAGAAGGTGGAGGAGGCGTCGGTTGAGTCTACAGGCAGCGTTATAAAAAAGAGCACGAATCCGATCGTTCAGCTCGTCATGGAGATCATCCAGAACGATTCCAGGATGCACCATCGGGTACAGCAGATGATCGTTGACAGCATGGAGAAGCAGGCGCTTTCGCTGACCCCTGAGGAGATGGGAGAGGTGTGGGAGATGATCGAGAAGCATCTCCAGATCGAAAAGAAGATGGTCGAACACGTGGAAGACGCACTGGGCTCGCTCAAGGGGAAAAAGATGATCGTTCAGGAATATCTTCTGAACTACCTGCTGACCGACGAGAGGAAGCACGACAAACTTCTTTCCGAGTTCAATAATATCAAAAAGGGGATGTATCCCTACGCGTAAGACGTCTCTGATACTGAATATCCTCATCGGCGGGGAAGCGGGACAGGGCCTGGTGACCATCGGAGAGCTGCTCGCCAGGAGTCTTGTGCGGAGCGGCTATTTCATTGTTGTGACCCAGAGCTATCAGTCCAGGATCCGGGGCGGTCACAACACCTTTGCCATCCGTGTGAGTACCGGGGAGATCCAGGCCCCGCAGGAATCCGTGGACCTCCTGATCGCCATGGATCGGGAAACGGTCCGTCTTCATAAGGATGAACTTTCACCTCAAGGCCTCATGATTGCGGATCAGGAATTTAATATTCCGGACAATCTCTGTCTCAAGGTCCCCTACAAAGACCTTTGCCAGTCCCGGTATTCCAATGTTTCAGCCCTGGGGATCGCAGGATTCCTTCTGGGGCTTGAGGAAGAGCTGATCGCCCGTTTGCTGGACGATCTCTTCGGGAAAAAGGATACCAAGCTTGCAGAGGAGAACCGGCGTGTCCTGAATTCCGCATTCCGCTGGTGTTCAAGCCGGACCGTCTCTTTCCCGCAACTCCCCATGATCCCTAATCCCCCTGCGAGATTGATGATGAATGTGAATGATGCCGTTGCCTTGGGCGCCCTTTCAGCCGGTGTCCGATTCTGCGCCTTCTATCCCATGACCCCCTCGACTTCGATACCCCTGAATCTCGCTGCGCGGGCCCAGGACATGGGCCTGATTGTGGAGCAGGGAGAGGATGAGATCGCCGTCATCAACATGGCTATCGGGGCTTCTTTTGCCGGAGCGCCGAGCATGGCCGCCACGTCGGGCGGCGGGTTCGCCCTGATGGTGGAGGGCGTCAGTCTCGCGGCCATGACCGAAACGCCTGTTGTGATCGTGGTCGGGCAGCGTCCCGGACCGGCCACCGGACTTCCCACCCGGACCGAGCAGGCCGACCTGGAACTGGTGCTGCACGCCGGGCACGGTGAATTCCCAAGGGCGGTATTCGCCCCCGGTACCGTGGAGGAGTCCTTCCACCTGACACGAAAGGCCTTCGAACTGGCGGAACGTTACCAGGGGCCGGTCATGATCCTCACGGACCAGTTCCTTGCAGATTCCTACAGGGCTGTCGTCCCGTTTGATATTGGAACCCTGACTCAGGTCCATGCCGGAGCAGACCCTGAATCCGTAGAGGGACCATACCGCCGGTACGCCTTCACAGAGAGCGGGGTATCCCCCAGAATTCTCCCCGGAAAGAGCAGGCATCTCGTGGTGGCGGACAGCGATGAACATACCGAAGATGGGCATCTCACCGAAGACCTCTCCATTCGGAAACGGATGATGCAAAAACGTCTGAAAAAAATTACGGGGATCATGAGCGAGGTCATCCCGCCGCTGTTCGAAGGAGAGGAAAGGCCGGATCTTCTTCTTGTATCCTGGGGATCAGCAAAAGGTTCAGTGAAAGAGGCGGCATCCAGACTGACGCAGAAAACAAGACGAACAGCGGTACTCCATTTCCAGCAGGTCTGGCCCATGGTGCCGGACCAGTTCATCTGGCATTTACAGGAGGCTCGGGAAGTGGTCTGTGTAGAGGGGAACGCCACGGGTCAACTTGCCCGGTTGATCCGCCGGGAGACCGGATTCGAAATCAAAAGGAAGATACTCCGGTATGACGGACTCCCCATGACACCGGAGTGGATTCTAAGGGCAATAAACAGATCGTCATAAGTCAACGACATCATGTCATTCCCCGATCGATGAATCCATGGTTCGACAAGCTCACCATGACAACTGTCACCCTGAGCCTGTCGAAGGGTGGATTGTCCGGCCAATAGACTGTGTCACAATTATGGAGATTCAGTTCTTTTGTGGACAAGGTATAGGGCAATCAATAAATTCCCTCTCACCATGAATGGGGAGAGGGCAAGGGTGAGGGGTTGACCGGAAAGAGCCCCCTCATCCTAACCTTCTCCCCGCAGGGGAGAAGGAACATAAGGAAGAGATCAGGATTAAGACAGAGCCTCCAAGCCGGACAATGACAAACACTTCTGTCGCTCTGTATGAGAATCTATTAGAGAGTAAAGCCCTATGGTGACACAGCACGATTATGGAGATTATGAAACGGCCTGGTGCCCGGGATGCGGAAATTTCTCTATCCTCAAGGCTGTCAAACAGGCCCTGGCCGCAAGCGGGATCGAACCTCACCAGGTTCTCTTTGTGTCCGGAATCGGACAGGCCGCCAAGGCGCCCCATTACCTGAACGCCAATGTCTTCAACGGCCTGCACGGGAGACATCTTCCCGTAGCCACAGGCGCCAAGCTCGCCAACCCGGGGCTGACCGTGATCGCCGAGAGCGGGGACGGGTGCACCTACGGGGAAGGGGGGAACCATTTCCTGTCGGCGATCCGGCGCAACGTGGATATCACCGTTCTGGTGCACAACAACCAGGTCTACGGACTGACCAAGGGACAGGCAAGCCCCACGTCGGATCAAGGTTTTGTGACCAAGGCCCAGCCTGAAGGGGTGAAGTATGAACCGTTCAATCCCGTGGCTGTAGCCGTGGCCATGCATGCCGGTTTTGTGGCCAGGAGTTTTTCTGGTATGGCCGAACACCTCACGGGCATTATTCAGAAGGGGATCGAGCACCGGGGCCTTTCGATCATCGATGTTCTGCAACCCTGCGTCTCGTTTAACAAGGTCAATACCTTTGCCTGGTACAAGAAGAGATGCTATGAATTGCCAGAAGGGTACGATCCTGAGAACTGGGACACGGCCATGACAACTGCCATGAAATGGGGTGAGAAGATCCCAGTAGGCATTATCTACCGCAACAGCAGGGCACCCTACGAATCAAAATTTCCGGTTCTGGATCGGGGCCCTCTGGTCGGCAGGGACGTGGATAGAATAAGGTTGGAAAAGATCATGGAAGAGTATGGGTAATTGGAATCAAGCCGCTTGATTCCATGAAGATCCTTTTTTTTAGATGTGCTGCTTGACAAGAGAACGAAGGGGTTGGTATAAGAACGTATCAACGCTGTTTATATTTCCAGTAGTGGAGATTGAATGAGAACGCTCCTGATTGTGATCATCCTGGTCCTTCTCGTTGGGGCGGCTGCCGCAGCTCTTATCGGTATCTATTTTATCCCCTTGGACACAGGGGACCCGTCCCCGGTTCAGCCCATTGCCTTCAGCCACAAGGTCCATGCCGGGGAAAATGAGATCCATTGCCTCTACTGCCATCGGTACGCCCAGGTCTCAAAGTCTGCCGGGGTACCGGACCTGGAGACCTGCAAGAATTATCACATCATCATTGCCAGAGACAATCCCGAGGTCAAGAAACTTATGGAGTACTGGAAGAAAAAAGAGCCTGTCCCATGGGTCAAGGTGCATGATCTTCCGGATTATGTCTATTTCCAGCACAAGATGCACGTCCATGCAGGTGTGGCTTGTACCTTCTGCCACGGGGACGTGGCCACCATGGACCGGATCCGAAGGGTTTCAAGCCTCAAGATGGGGTGGTGCCTGGGGTGCCACCGCACGAACAAGGTGAGTATTGATTGCTGGACGTGCCATATATAAAGAGATTTCAAATTTGAGATTTGAGATTTTAAATTGAAGGAGGCTATGGGAATCAAACGGAGAAAGTTTCTGCAGTTGACCGGATTGACCGCCGCCGGGACCATGCTGTCTTCATGCGGAAAAGGGACCGAGAAGCTGATCCCCTTCCTGATCCCGCCGGATGACGGATCCATCCCCGGTGTGGCTAACTATTTCGCCAGTGCCTGCCGACAGTGTCCGGCCGGATGCGGAATTCTTGTTCGTGTGGCAGAGGGCAGGGCCAAAAAGATTGAAGGCAATCCCTTACACCCGGTGAACAAGGGCAAGATCTGTGCCCGGGGGCAGGCCGCCCTTCAGGACCTCTATCACCCCGACAGGGTTCGTCAGCCCATGAAGCGTGTTGGTGCAAAAGGGTCCGGAGAGTTTACACCCATTTCCTGGGACGAGGGGCTGAGTCTCTTGCTCGAACAATTGAACGACCTGAAGAAACAGGGGCATGCGGATCGCCTTCTCTTCATGACCCCCCGTCTTCAGGGGACGCTGTCGGAGCTTGTCTGGTCATTTATGAGCGTGTATGGCTCCCCGCATCATCTTGCCTATGAAATGCTCAATACGGAATCTTATGAACAGGCCAATGTGGCTGTTTGCGGCCGCGGAGACGTTCCGGATTACGACCTGGAAAAGACACAGTATCTTTTGAGTTTCGGGGCCGATTTTCTTGAGACCTATCTCTCTCCGGTCCGATACGGGAATGCCTTCGGGAAGATGCGCCAGTCCCGGCCGACCATTCGCGGGGCCTTTACTTATGTGGGGGCGCGCATGTCCATGACCGCAGCGTCCGCAGACCGTTGGCTGCCGGTGAATGTCGGGCAGGAAGGAGTGCTGGCGCTGGGTATGGCCCGGCTGATTCTTGAGCAAGGTCTATACAGCCGGGAGATGGTAAAAAATGTTGAGGGAAACCCTGAAGTATGGATGAAGAAACTTTCGGACTACGACCTACATTCCGTGGCGGAGAGGACGGGTCTTGCTCCAGAAGAGATCACTTCCATAGCCCGTGATTTTGCCACCATACAGCCTTCCCTGGCCCTGGTTGGAGATTCAGTGGTCTTCCAATCCAATGGCCAAGATGCGGTGCAGGCCATTCAGTTTCTGAATCTCCTGGTTGGAAATGTGGGGCAGCCGGGGGGGCTCCTTTTTTGCTCTCCTCCGGTCGGTCAAGGGAGCACAAGCAGTTTTGCGAACCTGCTTTCCAAGGTTGACGCCTTGGAAAGGGACGAGTTCCATCTGGCACTCGTCTACAGGACCAATCCGGTCCATGGTCTCCCTTCTGCAATCCGGTTCCAGGAGGCCTTCAAGAGAGTTCCTTTTGTGGTCAGCTTCTCTTCCATCATGGATGATACGGCCATGCATGCGGACCTGATTCTGCCTGACCATACGGATCTGGAGAGTTGGGGGGATGTGGTCCCATGGGTCGGTGCACACTCCCAGGTCACAGGGATTCTCCAGCCGGTGGTTAACCCTCTCTACGATACCCGATCTTTTGGGGACGTGCTTCTGGCTGCAGCGCGGGGTCTTGATGGAGAAGGTGAGAAGGTCCTCCCTTATAAAAACTATCTCGATATGCTGAAACAGAGGGTTCAGAGATTGATCGATGGATCATCGGATACGGCATCTGAAAAAAATTGGGTGGAGATACTGCAAAGGGGCGGACTCTTTGAGCAAGAAGAGGCGGTATTGGACGTACCGCAAAAGAAGGGCGTCAGTCCGGTTCCTGTTCGGGAGCCTTATTTCGAGGGTAACAAAGAAGCATACCCTTTCCATCTTGCTCTTTTTGCCTCGCCGGTCATATACGATGGACGCAATGCTCACTTACCCTGGCTGCAGGAGATGCCCGATCCCATGACCACAGCCGTATGGGGCGCCTGGGTGGAGATCAATCCCAAGACTGCCGAGTCTCTCGGCATCAAGCATGGAGATCTGGTCATGGTGGAGTCAACGCAGGGATCGGTACAGGTGCCGGCCGTGATCTTTCCGGCGATTCGTCCGGATACGGTGGCCATACCCATGGGACAGGGGCATCATGGGATGGGCCGGTATGCTGATAAAGTCGGTGTAAATCCTCTCGGGCTCCTTGCGCCGGTTATGGACAAGGAGCACGTGCTTCCGGCCTGGGGCGCGACCCGGGTGCGTCTGACCCGGATTTCCGACAAAGGAGATCTCACGGTCATGGGGCATCCTGAAGGGAGTTATCGGGGAGAGCTTCTGGAGATCTGAACCGTAGAAATTAAAGATTTTGATTTTTTATCTTTGATCTTTGATTCTTCATGAGTATGAAAGACACAGACAAAAAAGAGCGTGCAGTGAAATACAAATGGGGCATGGTCATTGACCTGGACCGGTGCACCGGGTGCGGGGCCTGCGTGGTGGCCTGTCATGCGGAAAACAATGTTCCTTTCGTGGGTAAGGAGTTGAGCGGATACGGGCGCGCCATGCACTGGATCCGGATCGAACGCTACTGGGAGGGGGAGTACCCGCATGTCCGGGCGAGGTTCATTCCGGTCCTCTGCCAGCAGTGCAACAACGCCCCGTGCGAGCCGGTCTGTCCGGTCTATGCCAGCTACCATAATGCCGAAGGGCTCAACGCCCAGGTCTACAACCGGTGCGTGGGGACCCGCTACTGCGCCAACAATTGCCCTTATTCGGTCCGGGTCTTCAACTTTTTTGAGCCTTCATTCCCGGAGCCGCTGGACCAGCAACTGAGCCCCGACGTCACCGTCCGCACCAAAGGGGTCATGGAGAAGTGCACGTTCTGTATTCAGCGTATACGAAGGGCAAAGGAAACCGCCAGACTTGATGGAAGGGCGGTGAGAGACGGAGAGATCCAGCCGGCCTGCGCACAGACCTGCCCGCCTGATGCCATTATCTTCGGGAATCTTGCCGATCCCAAGAGCCGGGTCTTTCGATTTTCTAAAAGTCCCAGGCGGTTCAGGCTGATCGAGGATCTGGGGACCGATCCCTCGGTGATTTACCTCAAGGGAGGGGGGCATGAGCATGTCCGATGAAGAAGATCTGACCCCGGAAAAGGTTGAGGCCGTGCAGCAGGATTTGACCTCATCCATGAACCCGCCCACCTGGAAGTGGTTTCTTCTTTCGGGGTTCCTGGGCCTCGTGGTGATCTGGGGGGCCATTGCCTGGGGATACCAGATCCGCATGGGCTTGGGAGTGGCCGGAATCAACCTGCCCGTGATGTGGGGCTTCTACATCGTCAGCTTTGTCTTCTGGGTGGGCCTTTCCCATTCAGGGACTATGGTCTCCGCAATCCTGCGTCTTACCAAGGCCGAATGGCGAAGGCCCATCCTGCGCGGGGCCGAGGCCATGACGGTCTTTGCGATCATGGTGGCCGGAACCTTCCCCCTGATCCATCTGGGCCGCCCATGGAAGCTCCTCTACTTTCTCCCCATTCCGAACCAGCGGGGCCTCTGGCCGAACTTCCGCTCGCCGCTCCTCTGGGATATCATGGCCATTACCGTCTATATCATCGGAAGTTCTCTCTTTCTCTACTTGGGGATGCTTCCGGATCTCGCCATCGTCCGGGACCGGTCTTCGGGCTGGAGAAAGAAACTCTATTCGATGCTTGCCATGGGATGGCGCGGGACGGCCCACGAGTGGCGCGTATTCGCCAGGGCCTCTACCCTCATGGCGGTCCTGATTATCCCGGTGGCCGTCTCGGTTCACTCTATCGTTTCATGGGATTTTGCCATGACACTGGTCCCCGGCTGGCACAGCACCATCTTTGCTCCCTATTTCGTGATCGGGGCTATCTTCTCCGGCGTGGCCGCCGTGATCACGCTCATGGTGATAATACGCAAGGCCTTTCACCTGGAGGCATATCTCCGGCCAATCCATTTTGACAACATGGGGAAGATCCTCCTCACCGTCTCCCTGCTCTGGTCCTACTTCTATTTCGCCGAGATCCTGACCACCTGGTATGGACACAAGCCCATCGAGTGGGAGGTCTTCATCTTTACCGGAGAGAAATACTGTTTTCTACTCGGTTTGATGGTATTGGGGAACTCCTTTATCACGATTCCTGCGCTCTGTTTTAAAAGGATACGGAGGTCCGTTCCGGCCATGCTGCTCATTTCTCTGTTCGTGAATGTGGGGATGTTCATTGAAAGATTCCTGATCATTGTTCCGATCCTGTCCCACAGAAACGTCCCCTTTATCTGGGGAGATTACCGTCCGACCTGGGTGGAGGTCTCGATTATGGTTGCGGCCTTTGCCGGGTTTGCACTTCTTTATACTCTCTTTGCCAAGTTTTTCCCCATTGTCTCCATCAACGATATGCTGGAAGGCGAGCATTTCAAGTCGGAGGCACGTCTGGGGCGGGCCAAATTGAAGACCATTATCACAGATGAGTAATCGTGTGGAAATACTGGGACTCTATAAAGATTTAGAAACAGCAGCGGCCGCGGCTGAAGCACTCGTCCAGGGAGGCTTCTCTGAGAAAGAGATCACGTCTATCTCCTCAGGGCCCTATCCCGACGGAGTCATCGTGAAGGATGAAGGCCGCTCTTTTTTACGCTGGATCTCCCTGGCGGGCGGGATGATGGGAGCGGGTTTCGGGTTCTTGCTGGCTGCGGGTACGGCCTGGTTATACCCCCTGCATACCGGCGATAAACCGATCATCTCGCTCTTTCCAGTGGGGATCATCACCTTTGAGTTTATGATGCTCTTCGCTATTCTTGGAACCATCGGAGGGATGTTCCTGGAGATGGGACTGCCCGGCTTCAAGAATAAAGTGTACGATCCGGGAATTTCCCAAGGGTTGATCGGGATCTCTGTGAGCTGTCAGGACGGGGCTCAGCAGAACAAGGCGGTAGAGATCCTTCAAGGTGCGGGAGCGGTGAAGATTCGGAATGAAGGGCAACCATGACGCATAACCATATCAAAAATTATTACGAAGTGAATATTTCCTTGACACAAGGAAATGCGCGATATAATATTTTCCCCGGTTACCCTGGGGGTCGTGGGTGACAAGTGGAGGTCAGAGATAAGTCGCCCTGGTCCAAGGCCTTAGGGCATTTTAAAAACACTATGCAGCAGGAGAGGAAACTATGAAACATTTGACTAAATTATTAATGGTCGTTGCCCTGTTGGGCGTGTACGGATCGGCTCAGTCCAAAGACACCGACATCGGCAAGGAGAAAGCCGCAGCCATCTGCGCCGCATGTCACGGCCCCGATGGAATCAGCAGTAACCCCATGTGGCCGAACCTGGCGGCACAGAAAAAGGACTACATCATTAAACAGCTCAAGGCATTCCGGGATGGGACCCGCTCGGATCCGGTGATGAGCCCCATGGCCAAGCCGCTGACCGACGCGGATATCGAAAATCTGGCGGCCCATTACAGCAGTTTGAAGTGCAAATAGATCCCCGGCATACAACCGAATATGAGCGGCGTGGCGCCGTCTTTTGAAAGGAAGCAGGGTGAGCCGGGAACATGAAAAGGGCAAGGAGTCTTGGAACGTCCGGGTGCCGGATCATGCGTACTGGCGTGAGCAGATCAAGTGCCAGGAGGCCTGTCCCGTGCACACGGACGCACGGGGGTACGTGCGGGCCATTGCCGAAGGCAACGATGAAATGGCCTACCTCATTGCCCGAGGGCCCAATCCCCTTGCGTCGATCTGCGGACGGGTATGCGGAGCGCCGTGTGAGCGGTCCTGCCGGCGGAGTGAATTCGACGAACCGATCTCCATACGTCCGTTGAAGCGGTTTGTCTGCGAACGCTTCGGACCGGAGGCGAGAGATGACGGCGGAAAGAGTCTGATAGAATTTCTCAAAGAGGCCTCGCAGCGATATGCTCCGCGACAGTGTCAGCGGAAGGAAGAACTCCTCCCTTTTCTGCAGTCATTGACCAATGAAGAGATCCCCCGCGTAAAAGGGGAAAGTATCGGCATTATCGGCTGCGGGCCTGCGGGGCTTGCCGCAGCCCACGACCTGGCTTTGCTCGGGTTTTCGGTTACGATCTACGAGATGGAAGCTAAGCTGGGCGGCATGCTCACCGTGGGTATTCCCGAATATCGCCTCCCCCGTGATCTGATTCAAGCCGAGATTGAAGTGATTACTGCCATGGGCGTGAAAGGGGTCCCGAACTGCTGCGTGGGCCGCGACGTTTCGTTTCCTGAGTTAAGGGAGCGGCACGATGCGGTGATCGTCGCCGTCGGCGCCAAGCGGTCGAGCAAACTTCCGATTCCGGGGAGCAATGCTGAGGGTGTTATCGGAGGCGTTGAATTCCTGAGGGATATCTCGATCGGCAATCCACTTCAACTCGGAGGACGCGTGGTCGTCATTGGGGGTGGAAATGTTGCGTATGATGTAGGCCGAACGGTTCTGCGCCAGATCTCGCTCGATGCCGCACGTACTGCGAAGCGGTCAATGGGAGTCAGCGAGGTACACCTATGTTCGCTCGAATCCCTTGAGGAAATGCCGGCCGACGACGTCGAGATTATCGAGGGAGACGAGGAGGGGGTCATCCGCCACAACAGCATTGGGCCCAAGGAGATTCAGGTTGAAGACGGGCGTGTTGTGGGAGTAAGGTTCCATCGCTGCATTCGAGTCTTTGATGAACAGCGGCGCTTCAGTCCTCTCTTTGACGAAAACGATGTTACTGAAATCCCCTGCGATAATGTCCTTATCTCCATCGGCCAGACCGTAGACATCTCATTTATTGATGCCGAACGGGATGGTCTGAAACTAACCGGGCGCGGTTTTATCGCTTGCGATCCCGTGACCGGAACGACTTCCGTGCCTGATGTTTTCGTGGCAGGGGACCTGGCATATGGCACCAAATTGATGATCCATGCAATAGCCTCGGGCAAGTCTGTTGCACGTTCCGTATATGAAAAATTTACAGGACGCAAGATCGTGGCAAAAGACGTGGAACTCCATTTCCCTCTTGCCGCATACAAGCGGGAGCCTGGGTATGAAAAGAGACGGCGCCATGTACTCCCTACCACGCCCGTGAAGGATCGTCTTGCCGGACAGAACCGCCCCGTGGAGAAGAATTTTGCTGACGAGGAGGCACGGTGTGAGGCGAGCCGCTGCCTGGATTGCAGCGTCAACACGATCTTTGACGGTGAGCGGTGTATTTTGTGCGGAGGCTGTGTGGATGTCTGTCCTGAAGACTGCCTCCGGATCGTACCGTTGGATCAGATAACGGGAGAAAAAGAATTGGGTGAGGTTTTGTCGGGCCAACTGGACGGCTTTCCGTCAGAGTCGGCCTCGGCAATCATAAAGGATGAAACGGTCTGCATTCGATGCAGTCTTTGTGCCGAACGCTGTCCCACCGGCGCGATAACCATGGAACGTTTTATCCTCGAGGAGAAATTGAAATGGCAGGTAGATTAGAAAAAGAGGCAGTGACTCGCCGCGATTTTCTGGGGTTGGCGGGGTTATGGTCGGCATTTCTTGCAATCCTCATCTCTACGATCGGGATGCTCCGCCTGCCAAGACCGCGTGTATCGCCTGAGGCGTCCAGTATCTTCCGCGTGGGGAAACCGACGGATTTCCCGCCTGGAACAACCAAGGACATTCCGGATCGGAAGGTGCGGATAGTGGCCACCAATGAGGGGATAGGGGCGCTTTCGCTGGTATGCACACACTTGGGCTGCATCGTACGGGATACGGGAGAAGGATTTACGTGCCCCTGCCACGGGTCGAAGTTTGACAGAATCGGCAATGTGATCGGCGGACCTGCACCCCGGTCACTGAAGTGGCTGGCCGTTTCACAGGCGCCTGATGGAACAATCTTAGTGGACAACGCGAGAGAGACCAAACAAGCCGAATTTTATCGGGTATAGAGAAAGAGAGACGTGATCATGCCTTCTTCGGAAAACAACAGTTTTTGGGGAAATATTAAGGCGATGCCCCTGAATTTTTATAATTCATTCATCCGGCACGGGGCGCCGACCTCGGATCGAACCCGTTCTCAGGCGGTCTTCAGCAATTTCTTTCTTCATATCCATTCAACGCGGGTACATCCCAATTCTCTTCGTCTGACAGCGACATGGGGGCTTGGAGTATCGCTCATATCGCAATTTATCATTTTGACGATAACCGGCATCCTGTTGATGGTCTACTACGTCCCGTCGCTCGACCTCGCTTATGATTCCATCAAGGACCTGCACTATGTCGTACCGGCCGGACGCCTGATCCGAAACGCTCACCGGTGGGCGGCGCACATGATGGTCCTTTTCGTTTTTCTTCATATGGCGAGGGTCTTCTATACCTCCTCGTACAAGTCGCCGAGGGAGTTCAATTGGCTGCTCGGAATAGTCCTCTTTGTGCTGACACTGGCGCTTTCATTGACAGGATACTTCCTGCCGTGGGATCAGCTCGGCTACTGGGCTCTATTGATCGTTGCCAATATCCTCGGTTCTGCGAACGAACTGATTCACGCCCTGGGGCTGCCGCAAGTGTTTCATAAGCTCGGCAATTTTCCGAAGGAGCTCTTTCTGGGATCAAGCGAAGTGGGTCAAGACGCCTTGATACGATTCTATATGCTCCATGTGATGCTCTTTCCGATCCTGATCAGCATGGCCATAGGCGTCCATATCTGGCGGATTCGCAAGGATGGCGGGCTTGGGCGTCCCGAGGGGACGCCGGTCGCCGCGGGCAAGGGTGTTGGGACCATGTCTCCGGAGCCGGTCCCGCCGGAAAAGGCGCCGAGCAAGACCTATGGCCTGATGGCTGTGATCAAGGGAAAGACCTCGCATACCGGACTGAATCCCGATGAGACAGTCTCTTCCTGGCCGTATCTTTTGCGCGCGGAACTCCTGATTTTTATGATCAACATGCTGATCTGTCTAGCCCTGGCAATGATCTCCGACGCTCCCTTAAAAGGACCGGCTAATCCTTTATTGCCTGAGAACCCGGCCAAGGCTCCCTGGTACTTCCTGGGTGTACAGGAACTCCTCTCCTATTCAGCCTTCGTTGGGGGGACCGTGGTCCCGGGGATAGCCCTTATCGGCTTAGCCTTGGTTCCTTTTCTCGATCGGGAAAACGAGCCGGCCGGTGTCTGGTTCAGCGGTTCGGAGGGGAAACGGATCACCCTATGGTCAATGGCCTTTGCTGCGGTCGCTGCGGTTCTTACAGTTGCTATCCCTGTAAATTTCGGGTGGCTGCGTGAATGGTTTCCGCATATCAACCAACTGTTTATCATTGCCTTCAATCCCGGCAGCATACTGGCTGCAATTTATGCGGCCTGGTCTATTATCGTGATGCGCAAAACAGGTTCATCCCGTATGGGAGCCCTTGCCTTATTCTCGTGCTTCCTGATAGGCTTTACCATCTTGACCTACGTCGGAACATTTCTGCGGGGTCCGAATTGGGGATTTTACTGGAGCACACATGATTGGCCGGCCCATTGAGCATAAAAATACGGATTTCTCCACCCCCCGACTTACTCACCCTTCCATCAAGTAAGAGTGAGTTGTCGGACTTTCAAATAATTGCCATGAGGTAACAGATGCCGCGAATCGATATCGAAAACATGGATCGGAAGATCAAGTGGGCGTTGCTTATTATCAGCTTTCCTACACTGATGCTGCTGATTATCGCCATCTTGCAGGAGAATATATTTCCGCAGTGGCGGTCGATCCGCCAAGAATATGCCAAGATACTGAAAGAAAAAGCTGTGGATGAGAAGGGCAAGATGATAGCAGGGCAGTTTGAAGTCAGGATTATTCAAAACGTCCTGCCTGAACTGAAGAAGGTGGACCGTTGTATCACGTGCCACCCCGGAGTCGATAACCCGGCAATGGCGGATCAGGAACAGCCATTTCGCACACATCCGGGCGAACTTCTGTCGATCCATCCCCCGGAGAAGTTTGGTTGTACGGTATGCCACCGCGGGCAGGGACGCTCCCTGGTCTATGAGGATGCCAAGTTCGAGGGACACTTCTGGGATTATCCTCTGCTTCATCGAGAGTACTATACAGCCGAGTGCGGCCGCTGCCATAAAGATCTGCAGTATGCCGATGCCGATCTGGTTCAAAGAGGGCGTAAGGCATTCAGTGATGCCGGGTGTGTCGATTGCCACCGGGTGGACGGTATGGGCGGAGGGAATGGTCCCGATCTCACCACACGGGGTCTTAGTCTTATAGGTATGAAGTGGTGGCACGGACATCCTGACTATGGCCGCAATTACGATTCGAAGAGACCTGCTTTGGGTGAACTTGAGAGTCAAGAGATGGAGACCCTGCAGAAGTTCCTGCTGACTCGTCATGGAGCCCCTAATCTGGCTCTTGGCCGATTGCTGTATGATCAGTACGGCTGCGGAGGATGTCACAAGATTAAAGGCGCCGGCGGAGCACTGGGACCGGACTTGACCAACGAAGGTCAAAAAGTTGAGCATATGTTCTCGTTCAAAGGGATCAAAGGTGAACATTCTGTGCCCAACTGGCTGTATGAGCACTTTCTCGATCCGGTACGGGTGTCGCCGGGCAGTAAGATGCCGCTTATGGAAATGTCTGAAGAGGCTGCCCATGCGTTGACTACGTATGTTCTTTCCCTGCGTGCAGAGCCTGAATTGACCGACAGCTACATTCCTCAGGATACCCGTTCCATGGCCATGTTTGCTGAGCCGGATGGTGAAGCTCTTTTCATGAGATATTGTTCAGCATGCCATGGAAGTAAAGGGGAGGGAAAGGCATTCACTTCGATAGGTTTATCAATCCCCGGTATACTCAATCCCGATTTCCTGCGAATTGCACAGCCGGAACAAATTCGAGAAGCGGTACAGAATGGACGTGCGGACAGAGAAATGCCGAGTTGGAAAGAGTCACTGGACCGGCCGAGTATCGAGGCTCTACTCAACTACATTGAGAGCATGAGGCCCAAGCCGCGCCCATACAGCCGTATTGCCGCCATTCAAGGTGACGCAAAACGTGGGGTAAGCGCCTATGCGAGACATTGCGCAATCTGCCACGGCGACTCCGGGCAGGGCGGAATAGGTCCGCGCCTCAACAGCGCCACATTCCTGCGTATCGCCGATGACCGTTTCCTATATGAATCGATGGTAAATGGCCGTCCGCAGGCTGCCATGCCTGCATGGGCGGATCTTCCTGACGAGGATTTGGCGGGACTTCTTGCTTACTTCCGAAAATGGCGTAAAGAGTCCGGAGTCGGCGGAGCAACGAAGACGGCTGCTCCGGCTCTTGGAGATGAGCTGCGGGGAGCGAAGGTCTATGCCGATCATTGTGCGAGCTGTCACGGAAAACATGGGGAGGGTGCTTGGGCGACTGCGCTTCACAACACAGTTCTTCTGCAAAGCGGGTCACCTGAATTTATGGCGCTCAGCCTGGAGCGGTGCAGAGAATGGGCCGCCGATTCCAAAGCGCCGGAAGGTCATCCTGCGGGTCCGCCGGAGATGCCGTCGGACGATGTGGGCGACGTTGTCGCCTATTTGAAATCATGGAGCAAGGATCCCTTGCCTGTTCCTCCTTCCGACTACCGCCCCCTGCGCGGCGGCAACCCCGTCAAAGGAGCCGAACTCTTCAGACGCGACTGCACTGCATGTCATGGCCAGGGCGGTGTGAAGGGGTTGACTCTGGCCATAGGCAATCCGGAATTTCTTTCCACCGTATCGGACGGCTACCTGGCTGCAACGCTCGCCATAGGGCGAGGCAACACGATCATGCTGGCTCGCGGGAAGAACGCCGCCCTCCGCAGGGAACCGATGAGCCCGCAAGAAATTTTGGACACCGTTTCATATCTTCGGTCGCTTCAGAAGAATGATGCATCGCCATCGCCTGCAAGGAATTAAGGGAGCATGAAGGGTCAGAACGGAGCATGGAGGGTTAGAGCTACACATTTTGATTTTTCTTCATCAACGGTCTTTTCCTTGTCCCAAAGTTTTTCAACAGCCCCGCTGTCACTATTTGATTGCAGGATACGGACTGCCGAAGGTCCGTATGGGGAGGACGAGTGATGAGGCGCTCCATTCTCTATATCCGGTTTCTGCTCATGACGGCATTCCTGCTCGGCATCGTGGGGTGCCACGACATGGAAGATCAGCCATCCTTCAAGGCACAGGAGGGGCCCAGGCTCTCATCGCCGGATGAATCCGTGCCCGTTCAGGGGAAAGAAGTTTTTGTTCCCGGTGAGACGCTGATCAATCCTGTACCGGCAAGCGAGGCATCGGTGCAGAGGGGAAAGACCCTCTTTGAAATCAACTGTGCCATGTGTCATGGGAAACAGGGGTTTGGAGACGGTCCTGTAGGCAAAAAGTTTCTGCCTCAGCCGGCCAATCTCCATGAACAAAGGATACAGCAGATGAACGATGCGGAGATCTTTATCCGAATCACCTCCGGCTTCGGGACCATGCCCTCCTTCCAGAGAAGGATCACCCCTCAGGAGCGCTGGAACCTGGTTAATTATCTGCGGGGCTTCAAAGAAACGTCTCCCAAGTCGTAAAAAATATTTGCCACCAAGACACGAAGGCACGAAGAACTTCCCCATCTTCATACAAATCTTTCCTGTCCGACTAATAAAAAAGTTTCTTTTCCTATACGAGCCATCGGCCATATAGTGGGTAAGAAGGGTTCGAGGATTCAAGGGGTCAAGGGGCCAAGTGAACCCCCTTAGAGAGACGAGATCTCTAACGGGGTGAAATACTTAAATGCAAGAAAAAGCTCTAGATCTTATCCCCTCTGACGGCATCCTCATCGAAAGAATTATATTTACAATCCCCATAGATCTTGATAAAAGTATGATTGGAAGCTGATCGGTTCAGTCCAACACGTTTTATCCGAAATGCTTTCGGCGCTACGGATAAAACGCTATATGTTGTACATACAATCAAATAAACAACGAAAAAGGAGAACCGCAAATGGCCCACGAAAAAAAACATGACAAATGTAAATATTTTAGCTACAAAAAATGTCCTCATATTAACGATGAAATAATGAAATTGGCAACTCAAGATATTCCTGAAACAAAAACAGGAGCACCCCTTTATTTAAATTACAATTACCCAGATAAAGCAGACATCGACAAAATTTGTTTTGCTTGTGATTCATTTACTCCGGAATAATTTATTTTCTGTATAACTTTCAGTGAGATGACCCCACGCACCACGCCCGATTGGCCAACAAAACTGGGGGGGGACATACGATGAAATTGGGTATAAAATAGGGTCAGCGCCCCATTAAATGAGCTTGATCATAAAATAAGTGTGTACCTTTTGAGTCATGAAATCTACGTCAAAAAAATCACAGTTGACTTTGATCGTTGAGAACTGGTAAGAAAGATACGAAACAATAGGAGTATATAAAGAAGTGGAGGTTACTTATGACACAGCTTCTTGAGAAAGCCTTTGAAGAGGCGTCAAAGTTGTCGGCATTGGAGCAAAATGCTTTGGCCCAATGGTTGATTGATGAAATCATATCCGAGAGAAGATGGGAAAAAGCATTTGCTGGGAAAGTGAGGAGGGTCGAAGGGAAAGTGAGGAGGGTCGAAGGGTCGAAGGGAAAGTGAGGAGGGTCGAAGAAAGTGAGGAGGGTCGAATCTTTATAAATGACAAATGGATCTTGTTTGCGGTAGACACATGGAGGTTAAGCATAAATAGGGACAGCGAGTATGCAGTAACGACTGTACATCTAACGGGTTGAAGTCCCGTCTGAGGAATTGTCCGTGTACCCTGACGGTATGTGCACGAGGTACGCGGGCGAAGAAACATCTTGACAAAAGGTGAGCAATCCGTATGCTTTTGCTGTAAATGTACGTGGAGGATGGTTCATGTCGAAAACAAAGTTGACCTTGTATATTGATGAAAAGACCGGAGAGCTTGCAAAGAAGACCGCAAAACTTTCTGGGAAGTCCATTTCAGCGCTTGTGCAGGAATTCTTCCGGCAGAAAGCTCGGACGCCTTCTGATATCCATATTGATGCTGCCGTCATGAAGTGGATTGGAGTTCTCAAGTCGAAAAAGGCCTACAAAGAGCTTCGAGAAGAGAGTCTGGATGAGAGATTGAGAAGATTATGAAGGTTCTGATTGACACGAATATCCTGCTCGATGTGCTGGTCAAGCGGGAGCCGCACTATTTGGATGCATCTAAGATCTGGACCTTCATAAGGGAACAGCTTATCGAGGGCCATATTTCGGCAATTTCCGTCAATAACCTTTATTACATAGTCAGGAGATTGCAGGATCCGTCGGTTGCCGGAGCGTTTGTGGATCAACTGCTCTCGGATTTCGAGGTCGTGCCGCTCACAAAGGAGATCCTTCGTCAGGCCAGAACAAAAAAAAGCCGCGACTACGAAGATCTCATTCAGTACTTCTCAGCGATCCATGCCGGATGTGAATTCATCGTCACACGGAACAAGAAGGATTTTCCTCGAATAGGAATCAAGATTGTGTCTCCTCAAGAGCTATTGGGAATCCTTCAAAAGTGAGGGGGATGATCACTGCGTTTTTGGCCCGTCTCCTGGCGGTTCTAAGCATTGCATTTTTGCCAGTTCCTCGTCGTGTTTGAGCACTTCACTTGACCCCTGAAACCCTTATGTTTCCACCCACTCTTAAGGACTGGATGCCGGATCAAGTCCGGCATGACAAGCTTATTCCGCCTTCTCTCGCCCTGCATAAAAGATACTTTTGTGCCTTAGTGTCTTCGTGGCAAAAGTTTTTTTTCTATGCACAAAATCGGTTTTAATGTATATTGTTGAAAACGTGCAGGGCAGGGTGCAGACGATGCAGGATACCCAGGAACAAGGATTTCCCATGGAGCAGTCTGAAACTCAGTTCGAGGCCACGGACCGGGCCTTTCTGATCCTGCGTATTCTGGTCTTATTCGGCGGCATCGGATGGACCTACTTTGCACCCCTTACCGATGACAATAAGGCAAAGGCCATTCTGGTCTTCCTGTTCTTCTCTTTTTACACGGCAGCGCTCTATGTCACCATCTTCTTTAATCTTGAACGGATCCGTGTCTTCTATTTTGTGGGACTGATCTTTGACCTGCTCTTTATTTTCCTCCTGCTGATCCTGACGGGGGGCGCTGCGAGCAGTTTTTTCATCGGATTTTATATTCTGGTGGCCCTCCATTCCTTTTACTATGGGCTCAGGGTCGGGCTGCTTGTGTCGATTGCATCGAGCCTGATCTATTTTATAAGCTACGTGGACAGCGGATTCCCCATACACTGGACCGATTTCGCGCTCAGGATCAGCTTTCTTTTCATACTGTCCGTCCTGGCAGGGCTTCTCACGGGCAAGATGAAACAAGACAGGGAGAGGATCGGCCATCTGAACCGGCAGATAAACGAATCACTTATGAACCTCGAAAAGGCGCAGAAAAAGCTGATCGAGACGGCCAAGCTGGCTGCGCTGGGAAGAATGACCTCGGACGTGGCCCATGAAATCAGGAATCCCCTGGTGAGCATCGGGGGATTTGCAAGACGATGCAACAGCAGGATGGCCCCGAACTCTCCGGAGAAAAAATATTCCAGGATCATCGTCGATGAGGTTGAACGGCTGGAAAAAATACTTCGCGACCTTCTGGTATTTTCCAAAGGCCCTGCGCGGGCCCCTAAAATGATTTTGGTCAGGCCGGTCCTCGAAAAGAGTCTTGAACTGTCCAATGACGATATACAGGAAAAAAAGATCCGGTTGGTCAGGGAATATGCGGAAAACCTTCTTGAAATAGTAGGAGACGAAGAACAGCTCCAGCAGGTCTTTGTGAATATCATCCTGAACGCGGTGCAGGCCATGACGTCCGGCGGGGTGCTGACCCTCAGGGTCGGCTCAAATATTCGTGACGGGGAGAAAATGCTATGCATCGAGATTCAAGACACGGGTGCCGGGATACCCGAAGAAAACCTGGACCGGATCTTCAACCCCTTCTTCACGACCAAGGACGCCGAAGAGGGGACAGGCCTCGGCCTTTCAGTCAGCCGCAGGATCGTGGAAGAACACCATGGTAAGATTGAAGTGGAAAGCGAACTTGGGAAGGGTAGTACCTTCCGTATACTTATTCCGGTCCTTGCGAAAAAGGAAGAACCGGCAGAAGAAATGGGTGAACGTACGGCATGAAAAAAGAACTCTTCCAGTTCCTTTCGAACCACCCGGTATTCCGGAATCTTAAGCTCAAGGATGATGAGCGCAAAGAGCTGGTCCGATCCATAGAGGATGAATACCTGGTCGGTTTTCTCTCCGGAGTTATCCATGAGATTGAAGAGGTCATGGGGATCGATCCCAACCTGGAACAGAAAAAGATATTGGAGATCGCTGCGGAGAGGATCGTTAAGGATCTTCAGGCCGATGCGGCTTCGATCCGGCTCTTCGACCCCGAAAGTATGAGGATGACCAGTTTCGGCTCCTACCGGTTTTCTGAAGATGAACGGGTTTCCTCCATCCCGTTCAAGGAATCCATCTCCGGCAAGGTCGTTGAACAGAACCGAAGCATCATGGTCCCGAGCATCCTCAAGAGCGCCGATTATCAGAAAAAGGAAATTGTAAAGAGTCGTGGTCTTAACTCCCTTATTGCCGTACCGCTCCGGATCCCGAGATTTATGGGTTCTGAGAATGACGTCCTGGGTTCTCTACAGATCTACTACAAGCAGGATAACCGGTACTTTGAGCCACTGGAGGTCATTCATGCAGAACTGCTTGCCAGGCGCGTCAGCTACGTCCTGGCCAAGAAGAAGATCCTGGACCTGCAGAAACTGAATGACAGGAAGGAGAAAATCGTCAACAAGATTTTCGTTAAATTAAGCAACCGGGAGGGGATTAAACTCAAGGATCTTTTTGTTCTGCTGATCCCGGAACTGGGCGAATATTTATCCATACAGATTTGTGCCCTGTTTACGGTTTCCAGCGACCAGCAGTTTATCCGCATGGAGGCTGGCTATCCCCTGGACCGGACTTACCACGATCCAGGCTACAGCTTTACGGTCAGCCATCATCCTTATTTTGAGAGCGTGATCCATGGTACGGAAGCAAACGGCGACTATCCTTATGAGCGGATTGATCCGTTCTACCTGCTGATCAAGGATCCGCAGAAGAGCCGTCTGACCAGCCATGGCATGAGAGAGTTTGTTGAGCGGCATCACATCCACTCGATTCTCCTTGTTCCGCTCAAGGCCGATGGTGTGATCCGGTACCTGATGATGTTTTATGCCACGGACCAGCGCCAGTATTTTACGAATGAGGAGATTGAGCTTCTGACCTTCTTCGGCAGGGAAATCATGAAGGCGTCCAGGCTGGAACTTCTGGACGATGTCCTGCATGACTTCAAGGGGCCGGCCATTGCCATATCGGGTTTTGCCGCACGCGCCAGGAAACTGATCGAATCGGAGACTATCGAAGAGGTCAGGGAAAAGCTCACGTCCTATCTCGATATCATAGTCAGGGAGACGAATCGCCTTCAGGATATGGTTTTTACCATGAGTGTGGCGGGAAGGGAAGAGATCCTGGACCTTAGCAGGATCGTTCAGGAGCGGATAGAAATAGCTCAGGAGGGCATTCACGAGATGAGGCGCAAGGACATAGACGTTATGGCGACGGAGATCGAACCGGATTTACCGGTTTACTGCTCTCAATTCGGTCTTGAACGGGTTCTCGATAATCTTCTGAACAATGCCGTCCAGGCCATACCCGGTAAAGGCGGCATCCTTTCTGTGAAGGCTTATCGGGAGGGAGGTATGGTCTGTCTGAAGGTCCGGAATACCGGAGAGATACCGCAGGAGAAGGTCGAACAGGTCAGAAGGGGGGAGGTCAAGGGCCGTGGCTTGAATATCATTTATCGCTTCATCCAGGCCAACCACGGGAAGATGGAGTTGGATACCGAATCAGGCCAGACAGAATTTACCATCGAAATTCCGCTGCATCAGGCATGATCTTTCAATCTGGATCATCTCCAAAAGAGCGGTGAAAAGAGAAGGGTTACGCTTCGCGTGCCCCGCTGTTCTTTGTCTTTGCCTGGCTTCTTGGGGTCAAGGGGCATAGGGTCGCGTCAACATTGCAGTGTCTTTTGGTGTCACCCCCTCATCCTAACCTTCTCCCCATAGGGGAGAAGGGATGTTTGAACTTCCTCTCCCCTTGGGGATGGAGGTGAGGGGGAAAATGGGATACGTCATTTTACACGTGACACGACACTATATACCTGTACGATCCCTGCAACAGCCAGTGCCAATACCATGAGGATCATAATATTGAATAGGAATATCAGCGCAACCACCACGATGCCCATTTTAAGGATGGTAGGTTGTTCAAGGAATGGCATACCCCATGACCAGCCCGCCATGTATCCGATGACGGCGGTGACGCCGAGGGCTGCAAAGAGGTAGAGTTGCAGTTTAGCGAGCCCTGTACTGTATATCTCTGTTTCGGTCTCTTCAGGAACAAGGTAGTAGGTCCCTCCCATGAAGCCGAAGAGGAGCCATACAATGAGGAGGTTTACGTGTATCGCTATTGATGTATTAAAGGGGAGGATATGGATTAAAGGATCAACATCCCATACATACTTTGCACCCAAAATAAGGCCGAAAACCACCTGAAGACCGAAAAGGAGCGTCGCAATAACAAAATACTTGTAGGCGATCTTCTGATGTTCTTCTATCCACTCCTTGTCAGCAAGACTGTCGGTATTGATAAGCCGTTCCAGTTTGAGCTGGTGGTTGCTTAAAAGATGGTGTATTCCTCATGTCAGAGGCAAAGATTCCTCGACCGCTCCGCTCCATCGGAATGACAACGAAGAGGCGGTCGGACGGAACTTCAGGGAATATCTTCATCGGGACTTCGGGCTGGAACTACGGCCATTGGGGAGACGGGGTTTTTTATCCGCCTGAACTCAGACAAAGAGCGTGGCTCACCTTCTCCGCCGGTCACTTTCAAACGGTTGAGATCAACAACTCCTTTTACCACAGTAAATGATCCGCCCCGCCTTTGGATTCCAGTGCGGCTTAATCAAGCGGGGAGGCATGTTTGAGTCCTGCGCACACGGCGTAGGTTCCATCGCCTTCTCAAGGGGTTTCTCCGAACCGTTCTTCGATGGGCACGGAAAGCCCATCGCGTTTACAGGCAGGGCAGAGGCCGTCCCCGTTCAGGAAGGCGGCCTTGAGTTCGGCAGCGTCTTCAGGATTGGTCTTCCAGAGAATAGGTTTGTATCTGACAACGCATTTCATTATAAAATCCATTGCAAGGTTAATTTCATTATCCAATATAGAATGTTCGTTGGTCAAGAGATTTTTATTAGCTTGATTTTTACGCCTTTGGGAATGTACCATGTCTCAGTAAATCAAAAAGATTGAGGATTTTTGGAGTCTTCATGGAAGAGGCAAGGCCCCGTATCGTTATCTCCGCCCCACACAGGAGTTCCGGGAAGTCGACCATCAGCATAGGGCTCTGTGCGGCATTCATGGCGATGGGGGTTTCGGTCCAGCCTTTCAAGAAGGGGCCGGATTTTATCGATCCCATGTGGCTGACCGCGGCATCGGGCCGGGAGTGCCGGAACCTCGATTTCTTCATGATGGGGGAGCAGAAGATCCTTGATACGTTTGGCGAGGCTGGACGGGGATCGGACCTCTCCGTGATCGAAGGTAACATGGGCTTTTACGACGGGCTCGATCTCAAGGGTACGGACAGCACCGCCGCCCTTTCGAGGCTGCTCAAGGCCCCTGCGATCCTTGTGGTCAATGCCCTGCGCATGGCCCGGGGAGTGGCACCGCTGATCCTCGGGCACCAGAAGTTCGAGCCTGAGACCCATATCGCAGCGGTGATCCTGAACCGGGTCCGCGGGGCGAGGCATGAGAAGAAACTCAGGGACGCCCTGAGTTATTATTGCGGCATTGAGGTAGTGGGGGCCATTCCGGACAGCGAAGAGCTTCTTATTGAAGAGCGCCACCTGGGACTCACACCGCTCAAAGAAGACACCGCACTGAACCCGGTGATAGATAGGATCGCTCATGCCGTGAAGCAACACCTGGACCTCAACCGGATTCTGGAGATAGCTGGTTCAGCCCCGGTGATCCGGGCAGGGAAGGAACCCGTTATCCGCTTCCCGGCCCCGGATGTAAGGCTCGGCCTGGCCTCGGATCCCGCCTTTACCTTTTATTACCCGGAGAACCTGCAGGCCCTGGGCATGGTCGGGGCCGAAATGGTCCCGTTCAATACCCTGAGAGACTCGCACCTGCCTGAGGTCAACGGGCTCTATATCGGCGGCGGGTTCCCTGAGATCTTCATGGAAGCACTGGAAAAAAATGCATCTCTCCGCTCGGAGATCCGCTCCGCTATTGAACAGGGGATGCCGGTCTATGCCGAATGCGGAGGACTGATGTACCTGTCTCGTTCCATCTCCTTTAACGGCCGGACACGGTCCATGGTGGGTGCGCTTCCCTGTGACATCGAGATGCTGGCCCGTCCCATGGGCCACGGCTATGTGATCCTGAAGCATACGGGGAAAGGGCCCTGGTCTCCGGCCGAGACCGATATCCGGGCCCATGAGTTTCATCATTCACGGGTGGCCAATCCGGGCAAGGCGGATTTTGCCTACCGAATGGCCCGCGGACAGGGGATAGATGGTAAACATGACGGCATCCTCTACAAAAATGTCCTGGCCTCCTATGCCCATCTCCACCATGCGGGCGCTCCGGAGTGGGCCGGGCGCTTTGTCTCCTTTGTGCGGGGTATCAACTTCAGGATGAGCCGGTGAAGCGGATTCTGAAGCGCCCTCATCTGCTCACTGTTTTCACCGGACCATCGTCCAGATCAAGGCTGAATGACTCATGGAAAAGCTGATCAGGATAGGGATAAGCGCCTGTCTCCTGGGTGAGAAGGTCCGTTATGACGGCGGGCACCGGCTGAATCCCTGTTTGAAAGAGACCCTGGGAGGGTTTGCTGATTGGGTCCCTGTATGCCCGGAGGCGGAGTGCGGGCTTTCTGTGCCCAGGGAGCCGATGCACCTGGTTGGAGACCCTGATTTGCCCCGCCTGATGACCATGGCGACCGGGATTGACCACACAAACCGGATGCTGCAATGGGCCAGGGCAAAACTTCCGGCACTTGAAGAGGATGGACTTCGCGGTTTCATCTTCAAAAGCAGATCACCGAGCTGCGGGATGCGGGATGTGAGCATAGAGTCTGCGTCCGGAACGGTCAAACATACCGGGGCCGGCCTGTTTGCACGGGCATTCATGGGACATTTCCCCTCCCTGCCCGTAGAGGATGAAGATGGCCTCCAGGACCCTGTTACGCGGGAGAACTTTACCTATCGCCTCTGGTCTTCGGGATAGGATGAGTTGAAGGTGTAGGAGGTCACCACGCCCTTGTCATCGAAGCGTATGACCAGGTCCCTGGTCATAGACCCTCCGAGCATGGAGTAACGGTAATGGGCATAGGTCCATGTTGTTTTCCCGTCTTCCAGTCCCGTACGCCATGGCGGGCCGAAGATATCGCCGATCTGCAGGCGGGTGGTCTCGCCGATGCGTATCCTGGATACGGCATCGACACGAAATTCGTGGCCGATGGTCATGCACCCGGCGGCTGTTATGGCCAGGAACAAAACGGCCAGAAGTGTAAAAGCAATCCTATTTCTTTTCATGGATAGTCCCTTTCTTTATTCTTTGTCACTCAAGTAACTGCCAAGCCGCCCCCGGCTGTGTTCGTCATCATGACAGTAGATGCACAGGTTTTCCCAGTTGGACCCGTCCGGCGGATTATTCATGTGGTTCCCGTCTTTGTGATGGACGGTCAGGAGATGCCGGTCCTTGTTCTCAAACTCCCTTGCGCATTTTGCACAGATCAGTCCGTGAATCCTGAGCGAACTGTCCCTGTAGCCTTCACTATCAGACCGGATCTTTTTAAGCTCCCGGACGATCTCCTCAACGGATTTCCCGCTCTCTTTTTTCACGGGCCGCAGTTTCTTGCGGACGCTGTAATTGCTCTTTCTTATGCCCATGCCGGATAGGATACAAAAAAATCGGGAAAGATGCAATATGTTTTAAACTTGCTTATTCCATGGCAAAATGATTAGTATTCAGATACACTCGGAATAAGAAATTATTGGAGGAATATCATTACATGGAACTTCACTTTACCAAAACCAACGGCCCTGCAGATGAGGCCATCGAACAGTTGATCAAAAAAATCGGGGGTGTCTATCACCCGGAAATCGTCCGGGAAATGATCCTGGCGGCACTGAAGGCCGGGCAGGAGGGTGTGAACAGGGCCGATCTGAAGTTCATGAATGCCACCCTTAAGGAGATGCGTTTTACCGTCAAGGTCTTCAGCCCTTACAGGCATGTGAAAAAAATAACCGTTTTCGGTTCAGCCAGGACCAGGCCTGAAGAGCCCACGTACCAGATGGCCCGCCTCTTCGGCAAAAGGCTTGTCCAGGGCGGGTACATGGTGATTACAGGCGGCGGTCCCGGGATCATGCAGGCCGTGAATGAGGGCGCGGGCCCGGAAAACTCCTTCGGCGTCAACATCCGGCTCCCTTTTGAGCAGAAGCCCAATCCCGTGCTTGAAGGGAACCCCCGTCATATCATGTACAAATATTTCTTCAACCGGAAGGTGGCCTTCATCAAGGAAGCGAATGCCATTGTGCTCTTCCCGGGCGGGTTCGGCACGCTCGATGAGGCTATGGAGACCCTCACGCTCCTGCAGACCGGGAAGCGGGATCCCCTGCCGCTCATCCTGGTGGATGAGCCGGGCGGCTCCTACTGGTCGCAGTGGCTCAAGTTCTTCAAGAAAGAGCTTCTGGACCACGGTTATATCAGCGACACGGACTTTGATCTCTTCGAACGGGTCGAGTCGGCGGATGATGCGCTGGCAAAGATCGATCATTTCTACCGGCGCTATCACAGCATGAGGTTTGTTGGAGAGAAGCTGGTGATTCGTCTGACTTCTGCCATTGACCCGCAGCGGGTCATGGAACTCAATGAACGTTTTCCCGATATCCTGTTACCCCGGGGCAGTCTCACTCTTTCGGGCCCTCTTCCGGCAGAGTCCGACGAGCCCGAGATCGCCCATCTGCCGAGGCTTGTTGTTGATTTCAGCAGGCAGGACTTCGGCCGTCTTCGAAACCTTATCGACGTCATCAATAACGGATGATCTAACCCTCACCTCGTCAGCTGCCGGTATTTGATCCGGTGCGGCTGGTCTGCAGCGGCGCCGAGACGGGCCCTTTTGTCCGCTTCATACTCGGAATAGTTTCCGTCGAACCAGACGGCCCGGCTCTCACCCTCGAAGGCGAGGATATGGGTGGCGATCCGGTCCAGGAACCACCGGTCGTGGCTGATGACCACGGCACATCCTGCAAAATTCTCCAGCGCCTCCTCCAAGGCGCGCATGGTGTTCACATCCAGGTCATTGGTCGGCTCGTCAAGAAGGAGCACATTGGCTTCTTGTTTCAGGATGCGTGCCAGGTGGACCCGGTTCCTCTCGCCTCCGGAGAGCGTGCCGACTTTTTTCTGCTGGTCGGTGCCGGAGAAATTGAACCGCGCCACATAGGCGCGTGAATTGGCCTGCCTCTTGCCGAGCTGGAGGGTTTCTTCACCGCCTGAAATCACCTCCCAGATGGTCTTCTCCGGATCGAGCACGTCCCGGCTCTGGTCCACATAGGCCAGTTTGACCGTCTCCCCGATTTTGAACGTGCCGGTATCGGGCTTTTCCTGACCGGTGATCATCCGGAACAGGGTGGTCTTTCCCGCCCCGTTCGGCCCGATGATTCCCACGATACCACCGGGCGGAAGTGAGAAAGAGAGCCCTTCGATCAGGATCCTCTCGTCGTAGGTTTTTCCCACGTTATCGGCCTCGATGACGACCTTTCCCAGACGGGGCCCCGGCGGGATATAGATCTCCAGGTCCTTTGCCCGTTTTTCGCCGTCCTGGGTCAGCAGGGATTCATAGGAATTGATGCGCGCCTTTGATTTGGCATGACGTCCTTTCGGCGACATCCGGATCCACTCCAGTTCACGCTGCAGGGTCTTCTGCCGTTCGCTTTCGCTCTTTTCCTCGCGCTTGAGCTTTTCCCGTTTCTGCTCCAGCCAGGAGGAATAGTTTCCGTGCCACGGAATACCCTGTCCGCGGTCCAACTCCAGGATCCACCCGGCCACATTGTCCAGGAAATAACGGTCATGGGTCACGGCGATAATGGTCCCCGCGTAGTTCTTAAGATGGTGCTCCAGCCATGCCACGGACTCTGCGTCCAGATGGTTGGTAGGTTCGTCGAGCAACAGGATGTCCGGATTCTGCAGGAGGAGCCGGCATAGCGCCACGCGGCGGCGTTCTCCGCCGGAGAGGATCTTGACGGACGTGTCTCCGGGCGGACAGCGCAGGGCATCCATGGCCATTTCCAGCCTTGAGTCCAGATCCCACGCTCCCAGCGTATCGAGCTTCTCCTGCACCTCACCCTGAAGCTCGATGAGTTTGTTCATCTCGTCGTCCGACATGGGCTCGGCAAACTTCTCGTTGATCCCGTTGTATTCACGGATCAGGTCAACGATTTCCTTGACCCCCTGCTCCACAATCTCCCGCACGGTTTTTGTCTCGTCCAGTTTGGGTTCCTGTTCGAGAAAGCCGACCGTATGCCCGGGCGAGAGCACGGTCTCGCCGTTGAACTCCTTGTCCACGCCCGCAAGAATCCGCAGGAGAGAACTCTTTCCGGACCCGTTCAGCCCCAGGACGCCGATCTTTGCGCCGTAGAAATAGGAAAGGTAGATATCCTTGATCACCGGTTTCTTGTCGTAATATTTGCTTACCCCGACCATGGAGTATATGACTTTGTTCGGTTCCTGGCCCATTGTGTTTCACGTCCTCTCTGATAGTAGTGATTTGTGTCAGGATACCATATAGAAAAACAGGGCGGGATGCAATACATTTTGACTTGTTAATCGTCTCGAAACAGAATAGACAGGTTTCATAAAATCTTCTCTATGAGCTGTTGGCCCCGGGCCATATGCCATCAAGGGAGGGGAGGCCCACTGGTAGTTTCCTCGCCCCTTGTGGGGTAAGGGTGAGGGGTAAAGCATTTCGGTTAGCCCATCTTCCGCAGTTGAAAAATCAAAATATTGGTAAATCAACATGTTACCCTTC
>CAKKPE010000013.1 GCA_919901565.1 bacterium | reverse complement strand
GGTAGGTGTTGAAAAAGTCTATGCGAAGTTCTCTTCTCATGAAAAAATCTTCCAATTTTCTACATTTTCTACCTAAGCAGCCAGATTCCCCTTCACTTTCACAAACCGCTTCAGGTTCACAACCATTGATGTTATCGAAAGCTGTATTGCAACCCTTTTCATACCCCTATACCTTGCTCTCGCTAAGCCATGAAAGTTTTTCATCTCACCAATCTTTGCTTCCACCTTTTCTCTCATGTTTTTGTCTTTTCTGAATTCTTCAGTTTTCCTGTAATCCCTTAGTTTTCTTTTCAGCCAATAATACTTGTTTATGATAACTCCTCTCCCCTTATCACTGAGAGTGCATTTCTCCCTGAGTTCGCATGTTGAGCAAGTTTCACTGGGAAAGAAAAACCTCACCTGATCCAAATCCTTATTGGTGTGTGTTGTCCTTATGCCGGCAGGGCAAGTCAATGATTTGCTCCTCTCATCATAGAGGAAATCCTCAGTTGCAAACCTCTCCTTGCCTCCAGAGCCCCTTGCAGCTCTGTCCGAAGAGACCAGGCATACTCTTCTTTTCTCACAATCATCAAAGTTTGAATAGGTTCCGTATTTTCCATCACCTATCGCTTTTTCCATTCTACAACCATGCTCTTCATTCTCATCAATCATTGGAATAAGGAAGTGTGACTCATCAGTGTTACCTTTTTCCAACCTTGCATTTAAGATGAACATGTCCTGAGTTATGTTCAGGTTGGCCCTATAGCCACAAAACCCATCACCTGCAGATTTTATCCCATTCCTTGCATCTGGGTCAACAAGGCTTGCCAGCTTGTCTTTTTGCCTGTCGGGAACAAAAGTTGTTTTTCCCTCCTTTTGAATCTCTTTCACATTCTCCCTCAATAATCTGCGAAGCATATTCAGATGTTCCCTCAGCTCAGCTTTCAATTCATCAGAAACAGAATCATCGCTCAATTTCTCCTCAGCTGCTTTCATAAGGGCTCTGGCATCACCCACAACGACTGCGAGTTGCTTCTTGCTCTCAACCCTTGACTTTATCTTTCCTTGCATCACTTCCAGCTTTATTTTCTTATCAATCTCAGGATCAATTTTTCTTAGGGCAGACAAAACTTTCCTATTGCCCTGCCTTATCAATTCAGCAACGGTTGGGACTGCAACGTCGGCAATGATATGCGTTGCATCTGCAATCAGAATGTCCTCAGCAGTTATGCAGCCCGCTTCCCTGATATTCCCAAGTAGTTTGTAGAATATTTCATCAAACATCTCCTTTCCAAGCATTGTCCTGAATTTGCTTATTGTGCTGTGGTCAAATGATCTGTCATCAACCTCCAAGCCAATGAACCACTTTGCCACAATGTTGAATGTTATCTCCTGCTCCATCTTCCTATCTGATAGGTCAAAATAGAATTGGGCAATTGCACCTCTGAAAATCTGTTCTGGGGGATAGGCCGGTCTCCCCATATCCTTGCTGTAGAGACCTTTGCATAAACCATTTACAAAGGAGAAATCAACAAGCTTATTCACCTTGTAAAAGAAGTGATCCTCCGGCACAAGCGTCTCATAAACCTGCTTGCTGAGCTCACTCAGCTCCTTCTTTTCAAACATCTTCTCATTTAGCATCCCTACCACCTCGTTTCTTCAGCTTTTCAAGAAGAGAATCAGCCTTCCCCAGATACCTGAGGACTTTCTGCCTCACTTTCCCTTCCACTAGCCGGTTTTCAACTATGTAGTAGTAGGTTTGCCCTTTGATCTTCTTGGAGCGGATGAAGGCCATAAATAAGTTAGGCACTATATTATATATAAATCTTATGGCTATTTTGAGGTTAATAATAGCTTAAGAACAAGATAATTTATTAGGCACTAATTGTTTATCGTCGGAAAGCAAAAGAAGAGCGAGAATAGTTTTTCAACAGTCTCCTAGGAAATGACCTGTGTGTGCTGCTCAGGCTGATTAGTTTTAGCCTAGCGGACGGTCTGATGCAGTCTACTCCTTCACCCTGATAATCCTTGTCCTGCCCTGGCGGAGCTGCACGTCTTCTGCGATGAGGATGCCGCTCGTCTCCAGCCTGTCGATTCTTAATCGCAGCGCGCGCTCGCCTGAGAATTTGGAGAGCGAATCGTAGAGCTTGCCGC
>CAKKPE010000012.1 GCA_919901565.1 bacterium | reverse complement strand
CAAGGCTTGCACCGCTTCGTTGGGTGTATTGTACCCTAGAATCCTTCTAGGGTAGTTGTTCATCCAGTCTTCGACAGTCTTGATCTCTTGGTCGCTGAATCCGCCGATATCATAGCCCTTGGGAACAAAACGCCGGATCATCCGGTTGTGGTTCTCATTCGTGCCTCTCTCCCAGGAGCTGTAAGCGTGGGCAAAATAAATCGTTGTTCTCCGTTCTCCAGCTTTAAGCACACTGGCTTCCAGGGACTGCCAGTTTAAGAACTCAGAGCCGTTGTCGAAGGTGATGGACTTGAATTTGACTTTAAACTGGCTTCCAAGCGTTCTCTCAAGCCTGTCGAAGGCATCCTGCACGGCCTCGTGCGTGGCCTGGTCGACTTTGATAATTATCTCTTGGCGGGTTTTTCTCTCGGTCAGGGTTAAAAGGCCTGCCTTGGATCTTCGGGCACTTTTGACGCTGTCGCCCTCCCAGTGGCCGTATTCTGTGCGGTCCGAGGCCTCTTTGGGGCGCTCGTCAATACAGCGGCTACGACGGTTTCGGGTGGCGACCCGGACGACAGTCCTATAGGGGCGCTTCTTGTGCTTTGATTTCTCCCAGAGGTCTTTGTGGGTGACCCCACAGAAGATTCCGGCATCAATGTAGTTGTAGAGGGTCTTGGTGCATATCATCCTCTCGAATCTGAGGTCTTTGGCTTTGATCTGCCCGATGATCGCATCCGGGGAGAAGCGCTCCCGGGTGATCTTGTTCCGGATATATTCTTCCAGGCACCTGTCTTTGCCGATCTTGAGAGAACGCTCCCTGTTCCGGCACCTGTTGATATAGTCTGCCTGTGCTACATTGGCGCGGTACTTCTTTTTCTGGGTCAGATCGGTTTGTATTCTTTTAATCATCCCGCGCTTTATTTCCCGGTGGAGGGTGGATGGGTCACGGCCCAGAAGCAGACTGATCTCTTGGGCGCTTTTCTTAGATTCAAGCAAGGCTTCGATCTTATAACGCTCCTTCTCGGACAAATGCGTGTACTTTTTCGGTTTGGTGGTAAAATCACTCTGCTCCATAGGTCTCCTGTTCTTTGTTTGTTAACCAACTACAAAGTAACAGTTATTTTGATCTATGGAGCCTAAAAATCCCCTCTCTTGTGGCGCGGCGGCGGCCTATCCACCTTTTCCACGTTATCCACAAAGAAAGAAAAAAGAACCAAAAAAGAAAGAAAGGACTGCTACTGTCTCTCTTGGTCCTGTGTTGCACTTCTAATTACAATTCGCGAAAAAGTATGTTTTTGTTACCTCACCGCGGTGCTCAGCTTGATGATGGGCATGAAGATGGAAACAGCGATGATGCCGATAATGCCTCCCACAAAGATCATCACGAAAGGCTCGATCAAAACGCTGATCCGGGAGGTGAAAACGTCCACTCTCTGCGTGAAGTACT
>CAKKPE010000011.1 GCA_919901565.1 bacterium | reverse complement strand
GTGAAATGTGGGCGCGTAATCAAAAAAGATTTGAAAAGGACTAAACTGTTACCGTCCACCAAGTCCCCCGTGGAGACCAGGAGATCAGGCCCGGCCTCTCTCACCTTCTGAATAATCCGCTTCAACCTTTGTTCCCGGACGATCAGACCGAGATGGACATCCGATATCTGCACGATCCTGACCCTTCCCATCGCCGCAGAGATCTTCGGGCTCCTGATGGTGACCTGCTCGATACGGATCTGTCCGGCTTCAAAATAGCCATAGACGGAGATGAAGATGGAAAAGGCGAGCGCGATGGCAAAAGAGGTACCTGGCTGCAAAGAGTACAAAGAAAGGTCTTTCTGAAACAGCATACCGCCCGCGTGAACAAGAAGACGGTAGATATCCATGGCAACTGAGGCGGAGAAGAACAGGAAGAGCAGGCCCATCCAGAGGTAGCCGATATAGGCCAGGATGCGCGGCAGAAACGGCAGACCGGCCTTTTCCGCAAGACGGATGAGCACCGGCGCCAGGACCATGAGGGCCATGAACAGGATGAGCGCTATGCTGCTTCGGAGTCCGAGATCAAGGGCGGCCCTGGCCTTCCAGAAGGCATACGCATGGACCCCGCCGTAGACCAGAAAGAATGTGAGCAGGAAAAGCGTCATCGCAATTGCCAGTCCTTGTTAACCCGGGACCCATATGAAAAAGAGCAGGGCCAGAGAGAGGGCGATCATCAGGACCACGGTCAGCCATGCCACCATATTATAGACCCTGGAATTGACGAACTCACCCATGAGGCGCTTGTTGTTCACGAGGCGAAGCATCAGGATCAGGACAAACGGCAGGAGCAGACCATTGGCCACCTGGGAGAAAAACATGATCTTCACCAGGGAGATATTGGGGATCAGAATGAAGACGGCCCCCAGGATGATAATGCCCGTGTAGAGCGAATAGAACTGCGGCGCCTCCCGGAAATGCTTGTTGACCCCCAGCTCCCACCCCATGCCTTCGCAGACCGAATAGGCCGTGGAAAGGGGAAGGATGGAGGCGGCAAACAGGGAGGCGTTGAAAAGCCCGAAGGCAAAGAGCATGTAACAGTAATCGCCTGCCAGGGGCTTCAGGGCCAGGGCAGCGTCCTTGGCCGTCTCCACCATGACGCCGTGTTTGAAGAGGGTGCTGGCACAGACCACGACAATAAAAAAAGCCACGATGTTGACGATAAAGGCGCCGATGATGACATCGAGACGGTGATAGGCATAATCCTTGAGCTTGATCCCCTTCTCCACAACCGATGCCTGCTGATAAAACTGCATCCAGGGCGCGATCGTGGTCCCGATCAGGCCGATCAACATGACCAGGTAGACCTTGTCCAATTGTAATGTCGGACGGACCGTTTCCCTGGCTACCTCGGACCAGTCCGGCCTGGTAATGAAACCGGAAATGATATAGGAGACATAAAAGATGCAGGCCACCAGGAAGACCTTCTCTACGGACTTGTAATTTCCTTTAACCACCAGCCACCATACGAACAAGGCGCTCAAGACAATCAGAACAGGTCTGTTGATCCCGAAGAGATCCGCGCTGGCAGCGATCCCTGCAAACTCCGCCATGACATTACCGATGTTGGCCAGGATCAGGACGACCATGGCATAAAAAGTGACCTTGACGCCCATTTCCTCCCGGATCAGGTCCGCGAGCCCCTTACCTGTGACCACGGCCATGCGGCTCGCCATCTCCTGGATTACGATCAGTACAAAGATGATCGGGATAAAAGACCAGAGAAGCGCATAACCGAAATGGGCGCCTGCCATGCTATACGTGGTGATGCCGCCGGCATCATTGTCCACGTTGGCCGTGATGATGCCCGGGCCCATCACGGAAATGAATATCTGGATCTTTTTCAGAATGGATTTGGTTTTGGTGTTCAGCATATTTCTCTTTTTCGTGTTTAATTTGAACCACGCGGGAATTGGAAATCAAAGATTTTCTTGCATGTCTCAAGAATCAAAGATCAAAAATAAAAAATCAAAATGACAAATCAAAATATAAAAATTGCACGGCAATGAAATCGAGTCACACAAGAGCCTATCTCAGAACCGGTCTTGAATATTTATAATTTTTTATCTGTCATTTTGATTTTTGACTCTTTATCTTTCATTTCCATAACCCGTTCATCTTTCTCACGAAAGAACCGCATATTCAAAGCTGGATCTTCCTCTTGGCCCTTCGCCATGCAATCGCAACCAGGCGGCTGAAGATATCATCCATGGTGATAATGCCAAGAAGGATATCGGATGCATCCACCACCGGGAGGGCATTCATCTTGTACTTGTCCATCAGAAGCGCAATCCTCTTCACATCGTCCTCGACATGGATCTTGACGGTCTTTTTCAGGGCGGCCTTGATCACTTCATCAGGAGGGTTCGCAATAATCAGGCGGCGCAGCATGGTGGAGCCCACAAGATGGTTCTCTTTATCCACAATAAATATATTCTGAATCGTCTCGGCCTTCAGCGTTTTTTCCCTCACGATCTTGAGCGCCTGCTCGATGGTCGCCGTATCCGGTACGGCAATATATTCGGTCGTCATCAGGCCTCCTGCAGACTCCTCGGAGTAGCCCAGAAGCTTTGAGAGCATCTTGGCGCTCTTTGACTCCATCAGGCCGAGTATCTTGTTCACCGTCCCTTCGGGCAGCTCGCCCAGAAAATCCGCCGCTTCATCCTTGGGTATATTATTTAATATCTCAACTGCCTCCTTCTCGGACAGATCCTCCAGAAGAGACTTCTGCTCTTTGAAATCCAGGGTGGCAAAGAGCTGGCTCTTGGTATGGAGATCCAGGACCTTGAACAAGGCGAGCCTGTCCTGCGGGGCGAGATCCTGCATGATTTCGCTCAAGTCCGCTGCCGGGATTTCCCTGAGCTGATTCTGTGAAACGTCGACCTTGATCGTCTTGCTCACAGGATTGATCGACAGAGGCTGGATATGTTTCCAGGGGATAAAACTCGGCTTGTTGAGGTATTCAGAATTTTTGTTGAAGATCCTGACCAGCGGATCGATGAATTTCTCAAACCCCAGCCTGCGGACGATCCCCCGCATCCCGATGTCCACATGCGCCACGACCAGGTCCTGTTTGGCCTGAAGGAACTGGATGTCGTTGACACGGATGACATTCTGGTTGTTGGTATCGACCACCTGCTGGTCCAGGATGTCCTGGCGGAGCGAGAGGTCGCTGCGGTTGTTGACGGACCGGGAAAATTTCAGATCCGAAGCCGCCAGGTTCAGCCGAATGAGGCCTTTGGTTATCTCCGAGATCCCGCTCCAGTCCACCGGGGCCCAGGATTTACGGAATCCCCCGGCCTCGACAATCAGGGTCCTGGACCTAGCGTACTTGCCCAGAGGTTCGATGATGATATCATAGAGAACCCCCTGGGGTTTATTGTCACTGTCGACAACACTCACCCCCTGGAGCTCTGAAAAGTAAACGAACATGAAATTGGGCATTTGATTGGCAAGTGCCATGAACCACCCGGGTCAAAAAAAAATGCAGCCCGTTCCGCTATTCAGCATTACGAATAATTCGGAAGATCTCCCCCTGCTGTCTTTATATATAACCGTTCAACATTTCTTACGAAAAAACAAATTTATGTATCTTACCAAAAAACTTTGCATAAGGCGAAGGTTTTTCTCATACGAACGGCGGGCGGCCATAAAAAGCTGATGGTCGGGCTGCCGTCCTCAAACTCATGATACTTCGGGTTTGCTTTGCATGATCGGTTTAAGGAAATGGTGGGAGGCCAAAGCCCTGTCTCTTCGGAGATGGGGCTTTCTTGTTTCGTCAATAAAACTGCGTCAATTTAAATTGCCTTGACATTTTCTGGAATAGCGCTATTAATTAAGCATTATTTTGTGATTCCAGCCATTATTGCCGTCTGGGCATTATATATAGCTTCTAATGATCAGAGGGATTTTTATGCCGGGAGTAAACTCTTTGCAGGGAAAGGAATTCGGACTTAAATGATGCGCAAACACTTTTCAGCAGTTAAGACTTTAAAGGGCAGAACCGGGTTGTGTTTCAGGAAGTGCCTGTTCTCGGTGACGAGGATCTCTGCCCCGACCCATTCCGTGTATGCGGCGATGAGTGCATCGGCTTCCCCCCTTGAGTTCTATGGCTTCATATTTAAAGCCTATCTCAAAAGGTAAGCTTTTTCTCCCAGAGTTTTTTTCTGGTTTTACGCAGTTGTTTAATAACTTCTTCTTCGGTCATGCCTGCGAAAGGGG
>CAKKPE010000010.1 GCA_919901565.1 bacterium | reverse complement strand
CCGTTATCGGTCTGGATTTCGATGGTGGACGGATCAACGCCGGCTTGCCGAAGATGACGCTCGATCAGATCCACGAAGGTCAGGCTATTGGAGAGGGAGAGTTCCTGAGCGTAGCCGATCATCTGAAGTCCGCTGACCACCTCGCGCGCGGTGTATTGATATCGGGGGAGTCCCTGCTCGACCATGCACTCCCAGTATTCGGGGATATCGTTGAGGTGCTTGGTATCCACTTGGATCTGGGCAAAGAGCCCGCGAGCGGCCTTCATCGCGCGCAGATCGTTTTTGACCTTGTGCTTCTTGCGGATGTTGTAGCCGATTCCATGCTCCCGCCAGTACTTGCGCATCGTGCGAGGGGAGGCGGTAATGTCATGGAGTTTGCGCAGTTGCTCGGCGCCCACCGTGCGCATGCTCTTCTTGATTGAAACGATGCGATCAATCTCCTTTCGGGGGAGCTTGCGCGGGGAATGCTCCGGGCGCCGGCTGATGTCATTAAGTTCTTGATAGCCACCTTCCTGATGGCGCTTGAGCCATTGACGAACCGTGTTGCGACCACACCGAAACATCCGCGCGGCGGCCTTGATCCCATTGACCTTGGCGTACTGCGCCAGTTTGAGTCGGAAGTATTTTTTGTCCTTGCTTTCCCGCATAAGTTCCCTATAGTAAACCACCGGTACCCCCTCTCTGCCGAGTGATCGGCGTTCAAGAACCCTGAAAAACAAGAGAGAGGGTACCCTTATTTTTACTCCTGTCAATCCCTTGTGATCACGGCGCAACCTTTCCCTCCCGCGCCCCATGGTTCCTTCCGTCGCCACTTTTCAGTTCTTCTCTGGCTCTTTGTCTGTCCGTTCTGGTTTCCCTTGCCCTGGCACAGGGGCTTATGTGCAGGAGGGAAAAGGTTGCTTCTCACAAGGGGTGGTCGTGCCGCTCCTTCAAGAGACTCTGTAATACCACTTCCTCGCCTCCGGTAAGGTCGCCCCAGCGATGATCGACATCCTGGACCATCTTCCATCGCGCCGACAGGGAGGGATCTCGCCTGCGACCATCAATCTCTGCGCCCCCATCAAGATTGGAGAATGGAATCCTCCTCGTCCGTGGGGATACCTCGTTCTCCCGGGACGCAGGGGTGTTGCCCTTTCGACCGGCACCTCGTCCGCTTGTGCCCCCAAACCGCACCCATGCCCCAGAGACCTTTCGATATTCTTCCTCCGTCAGGTACCGGATACGCTCCAGTTTTCCCTTCCCCCCCGTACCCCCCCATCCCCGCACATATGAGGGTGGGGGGTCAACATGTCTCTTCCTGATCCCTTTATTTCGTGGCGAGTCCTTATGATCCGAGCCCGGTTTTTGATATAATCGCGTCATGGAGCGTTTCGAGATTCGGCGGGATGGGCCCGCGCCCTATGTCCCGGTCCGGGAACGCGGATTTGCGGTCCGGGAGAATTCGATCCTGAACAAGGGGTCGG
>CAKKPE010000009.1:15554-16823 GCA_919901565.1 bacterium | reverse complement strand
TACCCCTCCTGCACCCGCGTCAGAAGCTCCTTAACGGCATTCGGCGCTGCATCAGGAAAGAGTCTAATCACCACATTTCCTGTTTCTGTCTCTATGACCACGGCTTGAGATGATGTCATCCCGGTAATCGAGTCGGCATTTTTCCCTGCTTTCTTTTTTTCTAAAGACGCATATTTTGCCATCACCCTTTTTCCTGGTGCCTGATCTTGAACAGAAGGCGGTGATTTTTTCTGTGCTGAAATCATCCAAAAAAACCCAATCCCTATAATACATAATACGACAAAAGATAAAAACACTTTGCGCATACGAGTCCTCCATTCAAAATGTTTAATTTATATGTAATTATGCAGTTTTTGTTTTGAAATTAAATCAAAAGACATATAAAGACATATTGAGTATATATTAATGCCTATAATATCCTTGTAGACGGAGTTCCCGGGGAAAAGGATACACCCTTAATCCGATAACTCTTCTTCATTTCAGCTTAATTCATCTTAAACTTAGAAGATCAAATACTTTTCATTAAATCATACAAAAAAATAAACGTGAATTACATCAAGAAGCAAAGTATGTGGAGCACTTAAAAAGAGACATGATAACACAATTTATGCAAATATAATGCCATTTAAGGACAGTACTTTCAATAATTATATAATACATTGATAATACAACATAAAAGGATTATACAATTATAAATAATAAGTCATATATAATATTACAAAAAGTGAATATGTGAAAAACTTTTCCACTTTTGGGAATTTTTTTTCCACTGAGTCTCTTCCTGGAAGCACTGCAAAATGAAAAAACTGGAAAACCCCTCTTTTCTGAGATACAATTTAAAACCTTTACCGGATGTATAACTTCATGGGAAAAACCTCTTGCAGATGAAACGATTTATTTATAAAACAGAAATTACCGTAGGCTTGATCGTGGGGGCGATCCTAACCCTGGCCATCGCCGGATCCATGGATCTGTTTCTCCCTCTTGACTCCGGGGGCTGGTCTGAGGCCATCCGGAAGAGCATACATGTCTTGTTCGGCCCTTCCTGGGAGAATGTCCTCCCTCTTCAAATCGCCTTCGGCATGATCGCTTTCTTGATCATGGCAGGTCTTGGCGCCCTGATCGGGGCTCTGTTCGCTTTACTAATCTCAGGCTTCTTCAGAAAGATGTCCCAACACATGGATAAACACGGGGATGAATAAATGATCCGGCGGTATCTCATATCAGGTCTGATACCGACGGGATACAGAGCCGGGGGGGGGGGGGGGG
>CAKKPE010000009.1:0-15544 GCA_919901565.1 bacterium | reverse complement strand
CCCCCCCCCCCCCCCCGGTCGATCAGCAGTTGAGGGACCTCATAACAATTCTCCCCTCCCGTTATTTTGATTTACGTTTCTCCTTTTCTTTAATTTTTGCGGTCGGGCTATGTCAGGCTTTCCCGAACTTGACCGATTGTGATTTATATCACTGTTGGAAAAGCATTTTTTCTGCTAAGATCTCCACCATAAACAAGGAAAGGATGGCACCCTTTCGACAAAACACCTTGGAGGAAAATATGGCGGAAAAAGACAATAAAAAGGTTTGCTTCTTGTGCGGCATCAGCGAGGATGAGAACGTCCTCCTCCCCTGCAGAAAACAGGGCAAGGATCTGTGGGTCTGCGTGCGCTGTCTTCCGCCACTCATTCACGGACAACACTAACCTTGACGGCTTCGTAAAAAGTCCGTCCGCTGCGTTACGCTTCATCCTTCGTCATTGCAGCGTACTTCTCAGTACGCCTCATTACTCAGGACTCGCGTGCCTTGCATCCGGAGCTTTTTACGAAGCCGTCTCTCTTTATGACTTTTTACGAGTCCATCAATCCTACCGGTACTGCAAGATGGCGAAACAGAGCATTGCATCAAAAAACAACAAGAAGATCCGGCAGGACATCCGTGTGCTGGCCGACCTGACAGAAATCTACTGCAGACAAAACCACCCGGGCGGGGAGAAATACCCTCTCGATCCCCGGGGTCTACTTGCAGAGTATGCCGATGCCCTAAATGTGAACCTCTGCCCGGAATGCAGCAAACTCGTCCTGCACGGCGCCTATAGGAGGATCCAGTGCCCCATGGACCCGAAGCCGGCCTGCAAACACTGCCCGGAACACTGCTATCAGCCAAAGTACCGGGAGCAGGTTCGAGAGGTCATGCGTTTTTCCTGGCGGTACCTGATCCACAAGGGGCGGTTCGATCTGATCGCCCGGTACATGTAGTTAACCCGCTTCTTATCTTCACCTATCCAGCCATAGTTTTCTCTCTACGGGTGTATGGAGACTGGATCTGAGCCCGACTTTTTGAAGAGAAATATTATCTTAACTTATTGTTTTTATTGCGTATTATTTCTTATTTGCAGTTTTTACTTGAAATCCTGATTGATAACTGCTACGTTGTCCGCCATGAATATGGAGAGAAAAACAGGTATGCTCAGACAACCCGGGTTGCATAAGATCTGGATCAGCGGGATAATTCTTTCTTTTGTCCTTTTCCTGGCCAATTATCTGGTATTCCAGAATCTGATCCAGGCATCTGAGGAATCTTCATGCATGCAGCATCACCAGGGAAATGTCATGACCACCTCTCCGCCCCGGACAGTATCCGTTTTAGACCCCGGTGAGATGGAACTATACCGTAAAAAAGAACATATCCGCACCCTCGTTTTACGAAACTTCAGGGAACTCCCGTTCAGCAAACGATTGGAACTCTTCGACGTAATTTATAAAAAGAGCCAGGCCATGGGGATTGACCCCTACCTGACGCTCTCCATCATTGCAACCGAGAGCTCTTTCAGGAAGAGCGCTATTTCCTGGGATGGCGCATACGGGCTCATGCAGATCAAGCCTTTCACGGCAGAGCAAGTGGCCTGCAAACTCGGGATCCCATGGCAGGGAGAAGAGACCCTTTTTGACCCGGTGCTCAACATCACCATCGGTATCAAATACCTGGCGGACCTGAAAGACCGGTTCGGAGACATGGATCAGGCGCTTGTTGCTTACAACTGCGGGCCGGAATTTGTGTCCAACCGCATGAAAAACGAGGAAAAACTGCCTATCCGGTATATTGAGAAGATCAGGCGCAACCTCAAACAGATGGTTTGAGGAGATCAAGAACCTACTGCCCGGTTTGACCCGAACATAAACCTGCCAAACGTTTACTGTCTTGGAATTTACTTGGTTTTGCCCAGCGTGGTTGTGGTGCAGGCAGCAGAACTTGCAGAATCTTCTTTTTTTGTTTCTGACTTTGCTTCCGGTTTTACTTCCGGAGCGGGTGTTTTTCCATTTTTCTTGTTAGCGGATCCGGCAGCATAACCGTCTGAATACCAGCCGCTGCCCTTTAACGAGAATGAGGTAAAAGAAATCATACGGTGCACAGTCCCGGAACAGTCTTTGCACTGGGTCAAAGGGGCGTCCTCTATCCCCTGCTTGATTTCGAACTCTTTACCACAGTCATCGCATTTGTACTCGTAAACCGGCATATACCATACCTCCACAGTCTTTTTTAAATATTATAATCTTTGTATATAAAAAATCAAGCAGAAAAGTTTACTCTGTGGAATATCCCTTGTTTAAGGCTAAATGACTCGATCTGCCTCCATTAACCATGAGTAAATATAATCAGGGAAGTATTCTCAGTCAATAAGCCATTTCCGGAGAGATTCCTACCGATATATTTCCTTGACAACAAGGAAGACAGAATGCATAGTACCAAACCATGCCGGAGTGGTGAAATTGGTAGACGCACGGGACTCAAAATCCCGCGGGAGCAATCCCATGCCGGTTCGATTCCGGCCTCCGGCACCATGAAAATACAAAGACCCCGAGTGGGTCTTTTTATTTTCATAGTTCTGGATCCGGAGAGAAACCGAAGTGAGCCTGCCCTGAGTTTACCGAATATCTTTTAATTTCTTCCAAGTTTCTTTGTTTTATAATTATTCATGGCTTTTTACAATGATTTTACGGCTTATTGCCTCCCAACTATCTGGTTCCCCGCCAAAACCGGGGATCATCGAAATACAATTAATAGGCCGACAGGTATACCAAAAACCATATCGCCTAAAGTATAGATATAAGTCGGTATCTTTGTAGTAAATTTATATCTTTTTTCGCGACTTTTACCATCCGGCGGTTACTATACATGTGAAAGTCATAAAACCGGAGGATGGACAGTTACTGAATATGTTTTTATGCTAAATCCTTCGATTCATAAGTTCGATTACGAACCTATGGACTCAGGACTTAGTGCTGAGTGAGCATTTAACCTGATCTTACTATAGAAAAATACGCCACCGTATTTGCAAATCGAAGCATTAAGCAAATAGATTAGAAGTATAATTGAAAAAACATAAATTTAATTGTTAATGGCTTACATTGCATAAGGTCTTATGAATTTTATTTTATCACGGTAGACAATAGTTTTTTTGGAAACATCTCACAGTTTTTCTAAAGATCTAACGTCTTTGAGGGGATGAAATGAAAAATAATAAGCATTGCGAAAGTAAAGGAGCCTATAAGAAGGTCGACAGTGTACTTTATTCAAGAGTCACAGGATTTGGAAAAGACTCAACGGCAGACATCAACACTGTGATTCATGATTTTCAGGCTTATCAGCTGAAACTTGAAGTACAAAATGAAAGGCTCAAAAAGGCACAACTGGAATCCAGGGAATTACAAAGCAAGATCTCTGAATTCTATGATCAGGCACCTGTCGGCTATTTTATTTTTGATAATAACGGAATAATTTTGGAGGCAAATCGTACGGCTGCAGATATGCTGGGTGTCGAAAGAAAAAAATTAATCAAACAGCCATTCATCTATAACCTTGAAAAAAACGAAGCGGATGAATTTTATTTGCACCAAACAAAGGTGGCGGCATCCGGAGAACGGCAGGCCTGCGAGATTAAAATATCGAAAAAGAACGGCGCTCATTTCCACGGACTTCTGGAGAGTATGCCGGTTCCTGTAAATGGGGATGGCGTTAGTCAATTCCACTCCGTCTTGATTGACATTACGGTCCGCAAAGAATCCGAGGAAAAACAGAGAGCGATTGAGGATAGATACCGCCTCTTTTTTAAAGCCGCCAATATAGGATTGTGTTTGGTTGATCTGGAGGGCCAATTCTACAAGGTCAACACAAAGATGAGCGAAATGGTCGGTTACAGCATTGAAACTCTCGAGTCCATGAAGGAAATTGAAATCACCCATCCTGAAGATATGCATACAAGTCAGAATTTCATAAATCGGATTCTCTCAGGGAAGATGAATAACGCGGAGTTCGAGAAACGTTACTTTCATCAACAGGGGCGGATCGTTCCATGCTATCTCTGTATATCCTTGATACGCGATCTCAAAGGCAATCCTCTCTATTTCTTTACACAAGTCCAGGATACCACCGAAATCAGACAATACCAGGATGCGTTGCGTCATGCCAATGAAGAACTGGGAAGACGAATGCGGGAGAGCGCGCCTGTCCTGACAAACGGCCATAAACTCATCAAACAAGAGATCACCGGCCGCACACAGGAACAGCAAACCCAGGAAGAAATAGAACATGAATTGAAACACCAATCCATATGCCTTGAGGACTTAAACACGGCGCTGAAAGTCATGCTCGAAAAAAAGGACGAAGTAAAGAAAGAGCTGGAAGAAAACGTCTTGTGCAATATAAAGCATTTGATTGCGCCCAGCCTGAATGAGTTGAAGAGCAAAAAACTGGATGAGCGCTCCTCAGCCCTCTTAAGTATCCTTGAAACAAATTTAAATAATATTTCCTCCTCTTTTTCATGCAGACTCTCTTCCAGATATCTGAACCTTTCTCCCACGGAGATTCAGGTTGCAGATCTTATAAAAAACGGAAAATCCACGAAAGAAATAGCGGAATTAGGGTGCAAGGCTTACGCCACCGTTGAGTTTCACAGAAAAAATATACGAAAAAAACTCGGTCTGGAGAGAGAAACCAACCTCAGAACCTATCTCTCATCCATTGCGTAACGGGGGTTTTCCCCTACCATTTCCTACCAGTTTTCTCACCGTTGCCATTCCCAAAAGTAATGGTACCATGATGCACACTAAGAAATAAAAAAAGAGAAGCGATGGCGGCATGACCGTTCGAGCGGCAATGCCTTTAAGAATGCAAAGGAGGTGATGGAGTAAAAAGCAAGGGGGATTTTTAATTAGCGGGGGTTTTAAAGTCATAGTTATTTAAAAAACTGCATCTTTTTAAACAAGGGGGATTGCTTATGAAAACCAGAAAATATCTGCGCATACTATTGCTCTCCTTATTCTTCTTGACCAGCTTTTCCATACTGGCGCCTGCACCGAATACCCAGGCAACTCCGATTTTTCTGTCAAACAACAATATCACTTCAGCGACTTTTGCGTCACTGGCCGGGGCGCCTGTCATAGCACCGCTGGTCAGTCCCTTTGATTTTGCCACGGCCACACCTGGCGGCGACGGACAGATCATCTCGCAGGTTTTTGCGGGGATAGGGGCCGCCGCGGGCTACAACCTCTATGTCTACCAGATCCAGCACTTTGCAGGATCGAGTGAGGTTAAGGTCAGCGCTGCATCATTTGACTGGGGTCCCGTAGCGCCGGCGACTGTATCAGGAATGACCTCTTTTTATATTGGCACGCCGGCACTACCGGTTGCTCCTTTTACGGCAGGATCCACTGCACCTGATTTCAACAATTATGACGTCACTACGGTAAGCCTTTGGCATAATTTTAATCCGATATACAAGGGGGTTGACGGCTTCGTGACAGGAATGTTTGCAAAGGCCCCACCGACGATAGTCGTGGCGAATGTCCTGGATACAGGCAAAACGGTAAAGGATTCCCCGGTCTACGTCCCCGCCATCCCCGAACCCGCGTCTTTGCTGCTGCTCGGTACGGGCTTAATGGGCCTGGTCCTTTTACAAAAGAATAGGAAGGCATAAAAAACCGCAAGACAGAGGAGGTCATTGAGCCATGAGACAGATCGTTGTTGAACTTATTCAAAACGAGATCGATATTCTCAAGTATGAAGCCGATCGGATGAGACAAGAACTCGAAATCGATCATTTCTTTGAGGGATCGGGAATTGGCCCGACTACCCTGTTTCCATCCAGATCGGACAATGGAAACCCAAGGTTTTCATCAGCGGATATTCGTATAAATCAGACACTTCTCCAATGCGCTTCTTGATTTAGCCATAATTAAAGCTATTCAAGACAGGCATCAAGGATGGGTGAAAAGAAAGGAATCGAAATGAAGCAACTATTAAAACGAGTTTGCCTGGCTTTATCCGTTATTTTTTTGCTGGCCGTAAACGCAAACGCATTGGTTGTTCCTTTTACGGATACCCATGCAAATTGGAAGAACTGGAATGTTTGGGCTACGGACCTGCACGGCACACCGGATTTCCTTGACGGCACGGCAATCATTGATAACACCGGATCTCTTACCGGCTTGACCTTTCGCGTACTGGCAAATCAATATATCAGTCTTTTCAGAACGCTTACAGCAGCAGACCTGTTCATTGATTCCAATGCCGATGACACATGGGATTATGTTGCAAAATCGTTAAATTCAAAAAATGGAACATATAATATCTACAACGTCAGTCAGCCTTTAGGGGTCTATAATTACGGTGATCCTGCAAATGCAAAGTATATCCTGGCTAATCAACCCCACTGGCGAACCGGTCATCCGGTCGGCCTGGACATTACAGGCTCTTCCATGTTCGGTTCGGCAACACTGTCTGGCTGGTGGGGCAATACAGCTCAATTAGGCGATATTTTTACCCTTAACTGGTCGTTTGATCCGATTCTCCTGAGCCAGGATTTCACGATTGCATTTTCGGTCATGTGCGCAAACGACGTGGTTTATGAAACCATGCATAACCCGGTCCCCGAACCCGCGTCCCTGCTGCTCGTCGGCACGGGATTGATGGGCTTGATTTGGACAAGGAAAACGCTGCGGAAGTAGAAGAGGCGCTTATGGCCCTCTATGCGGTTCCCGTGCATTGGGCCGGCATGGGGGGAACAAGCGGTACCTTTAAACACCGAAAGGAGGCGAAACAAAAAAAATTATTACTGGGGGATATTTTCAATGGAGTTTCTTTAGATGAATCTTTTAACAAGGGGGAAATGCTATGAAACGGATACCTAATCTTCTATTTATGAGAATCTTGTGCATAAGTTTCACGGTCTGCCTGCTTACCTCACTTGCAGGTACCGCAATGGCAGTCCCGATACCTCCGGCCCCACTTACCGTGCCTGTAGCAGGACAGTCCACTCTCAAAAGCCTTTTGACCGCGACCTCGATCTCGATCGATTGGTGGGTCATCGATGCCGCCCCGTTCGGCTATGCAGGTAACTACGCCTATCTATACCAGGTCGAGAATCCCACATCTACGAAAGTTGATGTGTTCACCGTATCGTTTGATACAAGCGGCGTGATTATCGCAGGTGCAACCCCCGGAGATGACATAGATATCGCCACAGCCTTGCACCCGGCCCACGTTTTGGGAGGCGAGACAGAAGCCGCTCCCATACTGCAGGCTGTTGGGGCATCGGCCAGCATCGACTCCGACAATATATCCTGGGCGAATTCAATCAATCTTGCCTCTGGGCAAGAATCCGATCTGCTCTGGTTCATCGACAGCAGGCCACCGGATTATGTCGATGGCTCGGCACTCGATTCATTCCCTAAATCCCCTTGGACCTCTTACGGCGCCGACAAGGTCCCTGGACCGGTCCCTGAACCGACATCGCTGCTGCTCCTCGGCACCGGGCTTCTGGGTCTCGTGGCCCTGCGCCGTCGGCAATCATAAGGAGGGTTTAACATGATGAACAATAAATTTCTTATTCTTGTTTGTACAATGATCTTGTCAGTAGCCGTTCAAGCCGGCGCCACTATGATCACATTTAACTATGACGTTGTATTTGGCGGTGCGTTTCTGGGACAATGTCCCAAATCAGAGATTCATTACACTACAGGTAACCGGCTGATTTAAGGTTAATGTATCCGGTTCTCCACTCCATGTCCAGATCTTTTGTTCTTGCCTGTTCACCTCCTTTCTCCAGAGACGCCATTGATTGATCTTGGTTCGACGTTCGGCCACGATCTCCTCGCGAAGACCCTGGTGGCATTGCTCAGGAGTCACATAATCAATGCCGCTGTGGAAATGCTCCGTGTTGTACCATGGAAAGTAATGGTCGAAGTAGTCCGCTCCATGATCACAGTCCAGAAAACGATCAGGATAGCCAGGCGACCTCTTGGCCGTGCCAAAGGCGGACTCGACAAAGGGATTGTCGTTGGGGGTCCGCGGTCTGGCAAACAGTTGGGGCATATGATGCTCTTCAAACATCCGCTTGATCGGTTTTGCCTTCATCTGTCGTCCACGGTCGTTGATAACCTCGGGGCGCTCTTCCTCGGGCAGGTCCAGAATATTCTCCGCGATCAGGCCGCCTTCCAGAAGGCGCCGGGCCTCTTGGGCGCACAGGGACCAGCTGACCAGCCATTGGATGGCCTTGCGGGAATACTCGTCCAGGAGCAGGTAAAGGTACAAAAAGACCCCTTTTTCCATGGTCCGAAGGTAGCTGATATCCCAGCACCACCGCTGATTCGGTCCTGTGAGTTCCTTGCGAACAGGAGCCAAAGACCGGCCGTTGTGAGATCTTTGATCTCCTCTGATTCCCATCAGTCCCTCAGCCCGCAGGATTCGATAAACGCTCGAAAAGGACATGAAAAAGATCTCCTGCTCCCATGCCGTCACTGCCAATATCCGATGCGAAAGGTCCGCATACTGCTCCTTTTTGGCCATCCCCAGAACCGCGTGACGTTCCTCAGGAAGAAGCCGGTGAAGGGCCTGCCTGGACCCTGGTTTTCCGTTGCCCAGACCATGCCCGTTTCGCTCCTTCTTATACCATCGGCTCACTCGGCGCCGCTCAATGGCCAACATCTCACAGATTCTCATCACAGAAATCCCTTTGTCCTTGGCCAGGGTGACCAATTCGAGGATCTCAACCTTGACCTCCCCGCACAGCCACTGACCCCTTATCGGTCCCACGAACCCCCATTGTTTTTTTTTCGCAATACCGCCAGATCCACGGCCTGTTCGGCCAAGACCCGTTCCTTTTCTTCCAGCTCCCTCTTCAAGGCCTCATAAGCCTCGGCAGGGACCGTTTTGGACTTGGTTCCAGGCCGGGCGCTCAACCTTTCCAGAGCACCCTCTCTGACCTGTTTCTGAATCCGAGCCAGATCGCTCGAATAGATCCCCTCTCGCCGCAGGATCTCCCCAACGGGCTTTTCCCCTCGCTGGGCTTCCAAAAAGATCTGGTATTTCTTTTCCGCAGAGAAAACCCGTCTATCTTTCTTGCCCTGACCACTCTCCTTGGCTTTTGAATCTCGATTCTTTTCGTCACTCATGGTACCTACCTCCCAGGATGCCGGCGTCGCCTGGGTTGGCTCCGGCGCCGTCGCTCCGGCAAACTTGCCGGCCGCTACCGCTACGCTTGATGATACGGCGGCAGGAACAGATTATAACGTCAGACTCACGGTCAATGCAAATCTGGTTCCGACTGAATTCATCAGTGAGTTCTCTTTTAATCTCGACCCGTCACTGGACCCAACCAAGCTTTCTTTCAATGCTGTTGATATCTCGGCTTTACCGGGATGGGGAGAATCCATAAGCACAGGCGCTGATTCGTACAAGGCGGACGGGGACGGCTACTTTGACATACTTTTTAATTTGCCGCCGCCTCCTGGAAAGTGGGATGCCAAATTCACCGGCGTGGAGACGATCATTTATGATATTGCTTACGATGGCGGGGGCCTTACTGCGGCATCGTTCAACTATCCCAGTGTGCCAGGCGGAGGGGAGGGCACTTATCTCTCCGCAGCCCATGCCCAGGGTACGGGCGGTGGTTCGGGCAGTGCATGGCTCGGCGTCATCCCCGAACCGGCTTCGCTCCTGCTCCTCGGCACGGGCCTGGTGGGCATCCTTGTAGCAAGAACAAGGAAACGTGAGTAAGCAGGACGCCGGAAGAACCACAGACGGCAAAGCAATTCATAGCCGTTGCGATTGCCGCCAATGGATAAAAGGCGGTCCCCACCCCCCGACGACCGCCAACACAGGATGTTGTTGAAGAAATTATACAGTATTTTCAGAAAGGAGAAACAAACAATGAAATCTCTAACAAATCTGAACCTTAACATTTTATTTAGAAGCAGGGTAAGGAATACATTGTTGGCAATAGGTTTAAGTTTTTTCCTGATGGCAGCTTCCCAAACGGCTCATGCCCTTGATATCTTTGCCGACAACGGCACGGGTTGGCAGCAGGTTTTTCCTGATGTTGCATTATGGACGGTTATGCCTGATTCATCGGTAATGTTCAATGCGAATAACGATTATGAAATCGAAATGGCCATAAGTAGTTGGGGAGCAGATGAAAACTCCAGCCAGAATTATGCTATTTATGGAGCCGCTGTCATTCTTCCTGCCGCATTAAAGTATAAGGTAGACTTTACCGCTGAGCTTTATACCTGGGATTCCTATGGAATGGGAGGCAGTCCGGGCGGCTATTGGGATGCCTTTGCCGTCAATCTAAACAACACCGATTACTACTGGAACCTGGTCAATGGAGGCGGAGGTGCGTCAGGCGATCCCATCATAACACCTGATCCCAGCGGCACCATCCAACAGTCGGGAACCGGGGGAACGGGTGCAACTTCACTGATACCAGGTGAAACCTGGGCATGGGGAGGGCTTAATTATTCGGGTGGCGGCTTTGAACAGCTCGTTAATCCGGTCGGTTACTCTCTGATTTTTGACGGGAATGACTCATCTGATTACTATCTAAGCGTGGTATTGGATACCTCGACTATACCTGATAGTGATCAAGCATACCCGTCCTATGGCGCGATTAACCCAAGTCATCCTGTTCCTCCTCCGGTAATACCTGAACCGGCCTCTCTTCTTCTTTTAGGCTCCGGCTTGGTCGGGCTTTTAGCAGTCAGAAGGAAAAAATAGGAGAGAAATAATTCTGGGTTCTTATGGGACACTTCCCCTGAATCTAAATTTTATGGGAAGTGTCCCCCTTCGACCAAAATACAACACCCATAATAAGTTATATCAAGAGGAAAATGGAGATTCCCCTCAACTTCCGGCGGTAATGCCCGGCGGCAGACAGTTCCGGGAACACCAAACTTCATGTCCGAAAACATGATTTGTCCCGAAAACGCCAAATATCATGAGTGATCTTTGCAAATTCGTAATCATGTCCATAAAATAAACTATTATGAGTAAAATATGGTTTTTTCGCGACTTCTTCCGTTTAGAAACCACTATTACTACAAGTAAACAATAAAACCCGAAAAAAGAAAGGGGATAAAGCAATCTTAAGTTTTTCATGTAATTTATCAAAAATTAATTTCAGAAAGGAGCAATTATTATGAAAATGTCAAAACTACTTACATTCATGTTCATGGTATCACTGTTTATAACCGGGGGGTTATTCCTCTTCGGTGTCCAGACTGCGAACGCCCTCATCTGGCAGGGAACCGCCGACTATACCCAAGGCCCGGGCGCAACCGGAGACGAGGATGTTGTCGGCCCCTTTGACACTTATGACTTTGGGCCCGGTGCTATACTGCTCGGCGGATTGGGCGGACCACTGTCCGTTGGCAACACATTCGACAATTATTATCAGAGTTATGTGGACGGTCACTCTTTGAGCGGCCCCGGGGCAGTCTCTCCCAGCCTGAATATCACGGGTGCAGGCTCCGGCTACGAGCTGACTGTAGCCTCGAACTTTCAGACTGAGATTACGTCTGTTGGTTTCTCCACAAGTTTCATTCTCACTGGGGGAACGATTGACCTCTACTTTGACACCACACCGGATTACAGTTTCACGGGTGACAGCGGTTTCACCAATGGCGGAGCGGTCATATCCGGAACCGTTGTCGGAGGAGCCGGCACCACAATTTACGGCATGCTCGGCGTCACGTCAATTGATTTTCAGGTAAACTCTTTTAACTCAAACGTTTTCGAACCCGACACGATTGACACCGGAAGCTCGGTCTATACCCTGCAACTCTGGACTCCAGCGGATTTTAAATTCATAAGCAGCGTCACCTCTGTCCAGGGCCACACCAAGGGTGCACATGATGTCCTCATGGTCGCGGACGGGAACATGAGTTTTACGGCCGTGCCTGAACCGACGTCTCTGCTCCTCATCGGCACCGGGATTCTGGGCCTTGTGGCCCTGCGCCGGCAGAGGCCATAACATCGTTCAGCTATTTCCGTATCAGAAAAAGCAGGGCCTGTAAGCCCTGCTTTTTCTGCGGGTTTTGCCTGAAGGCATACCCGGGAACAAGCTGCGGTCTCTGCACCATTCAACGTAAACGTCTAACAGGGTGACCGGCCTTTGCGCTGGAATAGTATTCGCTTCAATACTTATATTGTCGGTTGATATCAATAAGGAAACGGGCGGCCTTGGGGATCCGGAATATCCTGCCGCCCCTTTTATGCCCTTGCCCGCGGCATCCTTTCCCTCAGTACACCCAGGACATAGACAGCGAGCCGTACGAATGGCCATGTTTCTGGCCCCGGAACTCCCTGGTCCGGAAGATCTGCGCATAGGATAGCTTGACACGCCTGTAGATCAGGCTTACGCCCGCTGCTGCATCAGCGACCAGGGGTTCCCTGTCGACGCTGTGGCTGTCTTTGTAGGTATTCCCGTCCAGGAAAATATCGTGCAGTACCGCGCGGCCATCGACCGAGACAAAGGCATGCAGACCCCATGCTGATTTTCCGGAGAGTCTGGGGTCCCAGCGCGAACCCGGGGCGCTGTTGTCACCAGCCGGTCGGATTGCGGATGTCCCGAAATCGCCGGGGATATTCCAGCCAAGGCGCGTCTCGAAACCCAGATTCAGATAAGTCGCGACATTGCCCAGGCTGCCGCCGAAATGGGTGATGGCATCAGCACCGAAACCGCCGCGGGAACCCATGGACATAAACTTGTCCTTGTGCTCGTACACAGCGGCAATCCCCGGTTCATTGCTTAATTGATTGTCCCAGCCCTTAAATTTTTCAAAACCGCGCAGTTCATGCACAAAATCCTGGGCCTCGTGGGCAAAGGAGGCGGGCCCGACCACACCGACATTCAGTTCCACGGAATCAAGCTGGTCCTCGGTCTTGCTGTGGAAGCCGAACCCCATATAGAGCCAGCCTGCGTACGGTCGGTCATCTTTAATCACATCGGTCCGATTGAGGTCCTTAGGTGTATAAATGCTCTGGCCGAGTGAGATCACGAGGTTGCGCTGTAATCCATCGGCATTCTTGTGAAAGAATGTCAGCCGCTTGTTGGCCCGGCGAACCCATCCAGGCAGTCGGGGATCGTCCACATAACTTTGCAGATCCGGAGAGACCCACGAGAGCTTGACACCATTGGTATAGTCCTGGTCGCTCTCGGAAAACAAGTCGTTCTCGAAATAGAGATTGAAGGTCCAGCCATTCTGCAGGAACAGCTCCTCGCCCCATGCACAGGCGGCACCGCTCAGTAGCAGCAGACAAAGAAACAATGATTTCATTTTTATCCTTTGATCATTGTTGCGGCAGAACAACATTTCATTCTGAAATCAATTACTGCAATGCCCGGGCACTGTCTTCCTCAACAAACCGTGAGCAGATGAAACAGAAGAACGCTGCGGCAAGGATGGCGACCGGCGCCGCCATGAGCGCATTCCTGAGCCCATGCAGGTCGGATATCCATCCCAGGATGGCCGGAGAGCAGGCATCTCCCAGGGCATGGATAAAAAAGATGTTGACGGCAAAGGCCATGGAGCGCATGCCCGGCTGTGTCACATTGACAATCACGGTGTTCAGAGGCCCGGTATTCAGGAACAGAAAAAACTCTGCAAAGAACATGGCTGTCAGACAGCCGGTGAGTGAGTGAGCGAGGATCGCATAGGCTGTAACCGGCGCTCCGGCAATGAAGCCCCAGCCTGAAACCGTCAGATATCCCCTGCCGTGCTTCTTCTGGAAATAATCCCCAAGCCACCCGCCTGTCAGCGTGCCGGTGATCCCGGCCAGGACCGTAATCCCTCCGAACAGGGTATTGGCCCTGACCACGTCCAGGCCGTGCTCACGAAACAGGAACATGGGTACCCACTGGGCCAGACCGCCCAGGGCAAAGGTCATGGCTGCCATGGCCAGCGTATTCAGGATGAAAGACCGATTCCTGAACAAGGCCATGCTGCCTGGTGCGCCGCTTCGGTGCGCCGCCCGTTTGACCGCCTCCCCTCCTCCCCGAACAGGTTCGCGCAGGAGCCGGAGCGGGACCGCAAGCAGGAGACCCGGCACGCCGACGATCAGGAATGCCGCATGCCAGCCCAGGGTCTGCCCCAACAGACCGCCGAGAAGATAACCCAGGGCGCTCCCGACCGGAATGGCCAGATAGAAATATGAGAGTATGCGCCCGCGGGATTCCCGGGGAAAGAAATCCACAAGAAGCCCCGGAGATACGGTGCCGAAGCTTGCTTCTCCGATCCCCACAACGCTGCGGGCGGCAAGCAGCATGGCATAGCCGGGAGCGAAGCCCGCTGCGGCCGTGGCCATGCTCCAGACCACCAGACCCCGGGCTGCGAGCTTGACCCGGCTCATCCGGTCTCCCAGCCACCCGAGCAGCGGCGCTGAAAACATATAGAAGATCATGAAGGCGCTGCCCAGGAAACCAAGGGCCGTGTCGGACAGATGAAAATCCTCCTTGATCAGAGGAAAGACTGCGTAGAGGATCTGGCGGTCGATATAATTGAGAAGGTTCACGGCAAGAAGAAGGAAAAGCGCGTAGCGGCCGTATCTCATGGAAGGTTGAGTATGGTTGATGTTGTTGTGAATCATCAAGACAGCCGCCCCGTGGTGTGTAAAGATAAAGGGAATAGGTGCACCACTTTTAGCATATAGACTATATTATTGGATAAGAATTTTATGATTTTGTGGACGCCCCTGAGAGGTCCAGGAGATCCAGAGGTTACCCTATAATTAAGTATGCCCCCCGTAATTCTCTAATTAGATGCAAAGAAACCGCCTGTTTCAAATTGTATAGCCTCTCGTTGACTCTTCGCCAGTTGGGTGTTCAGCTTTTGAAGTTGTTTGCCAAAATGTTTTACATCATTGGGTTTGTCACGTTCTACAATAAATCGAGCGGGCTTAACCTTATATAGCGAACTTCTATCGACTGATAAAGGATATTTTTTCGATGGGGTCTTTTTGCCTTAAGCAGTCCATCCTCGTGAGCGTCAAGAATCACATCTGAGCATAAGTATCTCTCTATTCCCGTGAATGTATCATCCAGTTCAGTATTAGCATCATTTTTTTCTCAACGTATCACCCAAGAAGTTGGATGGACTTTGAGATATTTCTCATGAATCTTCGAGGGTCTTCGGGGGTCAAACCTTCAAAATTCAAATATGGTTAAACAGTTTTGAAGTTAAATGAATTTTAAAGGTTTGACCCCCAACTTTTACAGCCTTCCGGCTTCCAGAAAACTGTAGTATCCAGTCCTGTTGAAGATGATGTGGTCCAGCACCTCGATGCCTACAATTTCACCCGATGCTTTGAGCTGGGCTGTGATTTTGATGTCGCTATGCGACGGTTCAACACCACCGCTAGGATGATTGTGGGCGACGATGATTGCTGAGGCACGGTCGGCAAGCGCATCAGCGAAGACTTCGCGCGGATGAACCGGACTCCGGTCAATCAGGCCAATCGAAACGACGCGGATGTTTAGGATCTCGTTTGCTCCGTTAATGCTGGCGCATAGAAAGTGCTCCTGCTTCCGGT
>CAKKPE010000008.1 GCA_919901565.1 bacterium | reverse complement strand
TTGCTGAGCGGATCGGCATGTGCGGCGGGATGCTCATGGGGGTCACACAGGGGGGGATCAGCCCGCATCTCTATATCGATATCACGTTCCAATTCGTACAGATGAGCGATCTGGTCCCGGGGCTGCTCAAGGCGGTCTTTTTTGGACTCCTGGTGGGTGTGGTGAGCACCCATGGGGGCTTCCGCGCGAGTGGGGGGACGACCGGGGTAGGGCTGGCCACTACCCGGACCGTGGTGGTCAATTTTCTGATGATCTTTATATCCGATGTGTTTCTGACCCAGGCCTTTATCCTGTTCCTTGGAGGATGATGCATGAACTATGGAGTGGATGAACAGGAACCGGTCATCCGGATAGAGGGGATAGGGAAGGCATTCGGAGGCATGGAGGTCCTCAGCGGTGTTGACCTCATTGTACACCGTGGAGAAACCCTGACCCTTCTTGGCGGGAGCGGTTCAGGGAAATCGGTCCTGCTTGGGATCATGATCGGGTTGTTGCATACGGACCGCGGACGCGTGATGATCCAGGGCAAGGAGGTCACCGCCTTCCGCACGGAATCGGAATGGAAGGAGATCTGGACCCGTGTGGGGTTTCTATTCCAGGGTGCGGCGCTTTTTGACTCCATGAGTGTGCGGGACAACATCGCTTTCCCTCTGGAGATCCATACGGGACTGAATCGGCCCGAGATTGACGAAAAGGTGTCAAGGCTCCTCGATATGGTGGGTCTCGGAGAGATCCAGGATAAGATGCCGTCGGAGCTTTCCGGAGGCATGCAGAAACGGGTCGCCCTGGCCAGGACCATCGCCCTCGAGCCGGAGATTATTTTTTACGATGAACCGACTACCGGGCTCGATCCGATTACCTCGGACACCATCGGAGATCTGATCCGGGATCTGCAGAAGAGGTTGACCATCACCTCCCTGATCGTGACGCATGACATCCGTCTGGCCTTCAAGGTGGCGGACAGGGTCTCCATGCTCCATGAGGGGAAGATATTGCTTACCGCTCCTATCGAGGAAATCAGGGAGAACCCAGATCCCAAGGTCAGGGAGTTCCTTTATGGGTAACGGATGACAAAAGTTTTATGAAAAAATGGGCGGGAGATGAAACCAGAGCTCTGTGGTTAGTTTTTGAAATTCGTCGGATAAGGAGATGCCTATGGCAAAACCGGAATCACGAACCACTGAAACGATTGTCGGGCTTTTTATCCTGCTCGGACTGGCCGTAATCTCGGTCCTGGTTTTTACCATCGCCGGGAAGCAGAAGCTGTTTGAGTCCCACTACATGCTGACCGCCCTGTTTTCGCAGGTCGGAGGACTCAAGGTGGGCTCGCCGGTCCGTCTGGCAGGCCTTGAGGTGGGGAATGTCGAGTCACTGGATTTCACTACGGACGGAAAGGTCCTGGCCGTCCTCTCCATACAGACGAGGTACCAGGAGCAGATCCGGAACGACTCGCTGGCTACCATCAGTTCGGTCGGGATATTGGGAGACAAGAGCGTGGAGATCATGATCGGTTCAAAAGAGAAGATGGCCATTCCGGACGGGGCTCGGATACAGTCCAAGGATCCCTTCGATATTTCCGGTGTTGTTGACCAGTTGTCGCCCATGGTGGCCAAGGTGGATGAGATTCTTACCCATCTCTCCAAGATCACCGGAGAGTTCTCCATGGGGGAAATCCCCATGGCCGATACCATGCAGCATGCAAATAGTATCTTGAAGAAAGTAGACGAGGGGAAAGGGTCCATCGGCTCGGCAGTAAACGACCCGGCACTCTATAAGGAGTTCGTCTCACTGGTCCGTTCCGGTAGTGAAGTTTCAGAAGCCTTGAAAAAAACATTGGCCGGGATCGACTCGGCTTCAACGGATCTCCCGGTTTTGATGGGCTCTACGAGAAGGGCCATGGAAGACTTCAGTGCTATTTCAGGGGATCTCCATAAAAGCTCGGAGCAGTTTCCTGCGATCACCATGCGGGTGGATGAGGCCACGAAAAAAGTCTTGGCCGCGTCCCGGGACCTTCCGGCTATTACAGGATCATTCCGGAAGACGGCACGGGGGGCCGAAGAGGTGATGGAGTCGGCCAGACAGAACTGGCTGATCCGCGGCAGCCTCCCGGAACGATCCACGGTTGAAGAGAGGATCCTCCTGGAGGCTCCCCCATTTCATGATAAGGAGGCCGTTCCATGAGCAGAGTCTGGATTTTCCTGGTGCTGACCCTTTGTCTGGTCCTGAATTCGGCCTGTGCGGCACGCCGCACTGTTCTCGGTCCGGTTCGTGACCTGTCTGTCGAGGCCAATCAAGCCGGGATGAAAGAATTCTCCCTCGGAAATCTCGGTGCCGCCCAGGTTGAGTTTGAACGGGCCCTCCATCTGAACCGGAGCATCGATCATAGAGAAGGGGCATTGATCAATCTGAACAACCTGGGGACCATCCGGCTGAAACAGGCCGATCCGGACGGAGCGCTGGGGATCTTTCAAGAGGCGCTCGAGTTGGCCAGGGCCGTCTCTGACCGGGCTGCGGAGGCCGAACTCCAGGTTCATACCGGCGATGCCTACGGCATGAAAGAGGAATATGAAAAGGCGCGTTCTGCCTACCAGTCGGCTGAGAATATTTCTCTTGAGATCCGTGACACCCTGTTGAGGAAAAGAGCCCTCGGTAGGCTCGGCGCACTGGGGATCACGCTTCAGGCATGGGAGGATGCCGAAAAAGATCTCCGGGATGCCTACCGTCTGGACCAGGAGGCCGGGGACGAGCCTGGCATGGCCTTGAGAGAGAGCGACCTCGGCGTTCTGGCCATGAACCGGGACCGCTCTGAAGAGGCGCTGGCGCTTCTCACCTCCGCCCTGGAGAGGCACCGCAAGCTGGAAATCCCATCCGGCGTCTCCCTCGACCTGCAAAGACTCGCCCGTTTTTATCTCAGCCGGGGCCAAAGCTCCATGGCTGAGGAGTATGCCGGGCGAGCATTTTTCTCGCATACGGGTTCAGGTGATCCTGCAGGTGCGGTACAGGATCTTTTGATTCTTGCCCGGGCCTGCCATGTACAGGGCGACGACCAGAGGGCTATGGAGATAATTGATCGTGCCAAAGAGATGCTAAAGGAGCTGGCAGACAGCAAGGATCTGTACAAAAACATAGAGGCCGCAGAGGCTGAACTGGGACTGAATCCTTAAGATATCCTCAGGTTAATAGGAGGTAAAAAGGGATCGAGGATTCAAGGGGTCCAGGGGTCAAGTGTTTTTCTATGGAGATTTTGTTTGTGTTTAAGTATTTCACTTGAACCCTTGAACCCTTGAACCCTATGACCCTTTGTGCTTTCTCTATCCCAACTCTTTGAGCGTCTTTTCGACCTCAGCCTTTTCCGGGAAATCCGTTCCAAGATCAAGGGCCTTTTTGAAGGCCTCTTTGGACTTCTCCTTGTTCCCCTGCTTCAGATAGGCCAGGCCCAGGTGATAATAGATCCTCGGTTCTTTGACTGCCTTCTCGGTACTCTCTTCAAAAAGATTGATGGCCTTGTCATAAAGGCCCTTTTTATAATAGACCCAGCCGAGGGTATCCTTGATGTAGGGGTTCTCCGGGCTATTCTCCATGGCGTCCTGCGCCAGGGTCAGGGCGCGGTCCGGGTTATTTCCGAACTCTGCGTAGAGAAAGGAGAGGTTGTTTGAGGCCACAGGATTTTTGGGGCTGGCTTCAAGGATCTTTTCATAGGTTTGTATGGCATCCTGATATTTTTGGTTCCGTTCATGGAGGGAAGCGATCCGGAAGAGTGCCTCCAAAAACTTCGGGTTCTTTTCCGCAGCCTGCTTGTAATAAGTCATGGCTTGGTCCTGGCTGCCGGACTGCATGGCCATGTCTCCCAGGGCCAATAGGGCGGTCACGTGGCCGGGGTTGATCTCCAGGGCCTTTTTGAGATTTTTTTCAGCAGCGGCACTATCCTGCTTCAGGAGGCTGATCTGTGCCAGGGATTCGTAGAAGAAGGGGTTCTCAGGTGAGAGCTTGATCTGGGCCTGTAGACGGGCAATGGCTCCATCTATATCTTTTTTCTTGTTGATATAAATAGAAAGGATCTGTTTCATAACGTCGGCGAGGTTCGGGTTGATGGATATCGCTTTTTCGTAATCCTTGAGGGCAAGGTCGTCCTTGTTCTGCGCCTGGTAGATGAACCCGCGCCTGAAATATCCGTCCGGTATTTCAGGCTTCAAGTCGATCATCTTCTGGGCCGCAGACATGGCCCCATCCGCATCCCCGGTCATGCGGCAGGCTTCTTCCAGTACCGGATATGCCTCGAAAACATTGGGCTCCTTGTCCAACATCTCCTTCATGAGGTTTTTGACCTCGCTGTATTTTTTCCCCCTGAGATAAACGCTGGCCAATGCCATACGGGCCTTGGCCATCTGAGGATTGAGTTCAAGGGCTTTTTTGATGGACTCCTCTCCAAGAAGAGGCTCATTATTGGCCAGATGGGCGAGTCCGAGCAGAACGTGGACTTCGGCGTTCTCCGGCTGATCCTTGAGCACGACCCGGTATTCATCGACCGCCTTTCTGGGGTCATTCTTTTCCATGTTGAGGCGTGCGTTGAGGTAATGGGCCTGTGTGTCCTTGGGGTTCTTCTCTAAAATTTCATTGACGTATCCGGATGCCTTGTCAAGCTCTTTTTTTTCAATAGCGAATGCAGCAAGCCGCCGTTTGGGATCCAGGGATTCCGGGTCGATCTTCAGGCAGTCCTGGTAGTTTTCCACGGCCTTGTCCGGTTGATTCATAAGGAGATAGAGGTCCCCTGCAAGTACCCTTTTCTGAAGGTCTTGCGGATAGTCTTTGACCAGTTTTGCAATGATTCCTTCGGCTTCTTCCTTCTTCCCTCTGGACAGGTAGTACTTGACCAGACCGGCACGGAAATCCATAGCCTCCGGAAACCGTTCGGTTCCCTGCAGGAGGATGGCCTCGACCTCTTTTTCCTTGCCCTGGGCAAGGAAAAGCTCGGCAAGGGACAAGACAAGGCCGCTGTTTTTCGGTTCAATCTCCATGGCCTGTTTCATGGCTTCTTCGGCCTTGTCCGGCATCTGATGGGCCTGGTAAAACCGTGCAAGGGTGGTATAGGTTTTGATATTCTTTTTGTCAATGTTCAGCGCTTCCTGAAGGGTCTTCTCCGCCTCTGCGGTTTCTTTTTTCATGTCGTAAATCTGTGCCATAAAGATCCTGACGTCCACAGAGTCCGGTTTCTTCGCGAGGACTTTCCTGGCCTGTTCCATGGCTCCGTCCAGATCTTTTTTGACCAGCAGACAGTTCCCTTTCAATTGGAGGGCCTCTTCGTTTTCCGGATCTTTCCCCAGAACCAGGTCGGCCTTTTCCAGGGCCTGGTCGTTCTGCCTGGCGAGAAGCAGGATCTCCCCAATGGCAAGCTGGGCCTTCAAGTGGTTCGGATCGAGTTCCACGGTTTTCTGCAGGCTTCCGTAAGCATTGCTGATATCCTGGAGTTTGATATGGGTCAGGCCCATCTGGTAATATCCCTCCGCGTATTTCGGATCGATCTGCAGGGTATTTTTGAATTCGATCAGTGCCTCGTTGTATTTTTCTTCGGTGTAATACTTTTTCCCCTGTTCAAAGTACTTATTCCTCCTCTGCTCCAGACTGCCGCAGGCCGCTGCCGTCAGGATAGCGGTTAACAGCATCAGCGTATAAGCCACTTGGATTGTTGATCTGTTCATGGCTGCTCTCCCCCGTTTTAAAATATTATTGTTCCATCAGATTAGTTTATTGTGCCTTCATCCGGTTTTCTATCCAGTTCATGGTAGCCATAATAAATCCGAGCATGAGGAATCCACCCGGAGGAAGGATCATCACGATCATGGGGAGATACCCCTTGCCGAAGAGAACCATGCCGAAGACGGTCCCGTTTCCCAGGATCTCCCGGATGCTCCCCATGGTCGTAAGGGCCAGGGTGAAGCCGAGTCCCATGCCAAGACCGTCGATCATCGAGTAGAAGACGGTATTCTTGGATGCAAAGGCCTCTGCGCGGCCGAGGATGATGCAGTTGACCACAATCAGGGGAATAAAGAGGCCGAGGGCCTTGTGCAGGTCATGCATGAAGGCGTTCATGAGAAGGTCCACCACGGTCACAAAGGTGGCGATCAGCACGATAAAGGCGGGGATCCGTACTTTGCCGGGGATAATATTTCTCAAGAGGGCCACAGCCATGTTCGAACCGATGAGCACCGCAAGGGTCGCAAGCCCCATGCCCATGCCGTTTAACGCGCTGGTGGTAGTTGCCAGGGTGGGGCATGTCCCGAGCACCAGTCTGAGAATGGGATTCTCTTTCCAGAGTCCCTTGGTAAATTCCTGAATCAGTTTCATGGTCTCCTCTTTTTCATCGCAGGCGTATTGTCAAAAACTACCCACAAAAACTAACCACAGAGAGCGCAGAGAAATTATTGGATACCATCAACTTAGGCAGGATTCAGATTTCCTGCCCTTCCGTGTTCTTCTAAACTATTCGTTAGTTTTATTGTCCTTTTCTTTTTAATTATTCTGCAATAGTTACCAGAATATTGACCAGCAATCTTACTCTCTTATCCAGTTTTTTCAAGGGGCATTCTTTTGCAGAGATCAGAGTTCTTCTCTGTGTACTCTGTGGTTTCATGTCTTGATTGGACCAGCACTCACCCTTGGAACTCATGCTTGTAAAACTCAAGCCCCTTCTGCACGGCCTTGACCACGGCCCTCGGCGAGATGGTGGCCCCGGTGATCTGATCGATCTCTCCCCCGTCTTTCTTGACCTTCAGGTTGTTAGCCAGGGACTTGCCGACCAGTCCTCCGGGACCGCTTCCCCTTCCTGGCCAGGTCTCTTCACTGGCGATCTTGGCGCCCAGACCGGGAGTCTCGTGATGGCTGAGGATCTCTATGCCGGTGATATTTCCTCCCGGATTCACGCCCATCATGATCTCAATGTTCCCGCTGTAGCCGTCGGGCGCCACCAACATAAAGGCCCTCCCGACGATCTTTCCTTCCTGTTTGGCGATATAGACCTTTGTAAGGACATCATTCCCTTTCCTGTCTATGCCGGTTTTCTTTTCAATAAATTCTTCATCGATCTTGTTGTCAAAAGCAGGGAGCACGCCGCGGAGGGCCTGACGCGTCTCCTCGGCCTTGGCCTCGGCAATGGGTACCCTGGTGATGTCATTGACCTTGGCCAGGAGGCCGGCAGACACGATGCAGAAAAGGGTCAGCACCAGGACCATCTTGAACAGATCATTGCGCATGGTTTCTTTCCTGTTATTTGTTCAGGACCCCGGGGTTTGAGTCCTGATTGTTTTTGTCTCTTTCGTGTTTAAGTTGAAACACGCATAAATTGGAAATCAAAGGTTTTCTTGCACCCATTTAAGAATCAAAGATCAAAAGATAAAAAATCAAAATGACAAATCAAAATTTAAAAATTATGTAACAATAAACTCTTAATGGAGTCCATCTCAGAACTCGCATGGATGTTCATTTTTTATTTTTACTTTGTCATTTTGATTTTTGATTCTTTATCTTTAATCTCCATAGCTGTGCAGCTTTTTTATTCTTAAGAAAGAATTTTATTATTAGCAACCTATTCTCTGGCCTTTTTGCCTCTGACTGTTCCGAATGTTTTCGGTTTAACCCATCGGTCAATCAACGGGGTGGCCGCATTCATCAGGAGGATGGCGAAAGAGACCCCCTCGGGATACCCGCCCCAGTACCTGATCACCATGGTGATCAGGCCGCATCCGGTACCGAAGATCACCATTCCCAGGCGCGTCACAGGGCTGGTGACCAGATCTGTGGCCATGAAGAAGGCGCCCAGGATCAGCCCTCCGGTGAAGAGATGAAACAGCGGAGAGGCGTATCTCTCCGGGGCGATCTCATGAAATATCGAAGCCATGACGGCCACCGTACCCAGGAAACTGGCGGGGATGTGCCAGGTGATAACGCGCCTTGCGATCAGGTAGATGCCCCCCAGGATCAGGGCCAAGGCAGAAATTTCTCCAAGGCTTCCCCCCACGTATCCCAGGAAGGGATCGATCCATTGGATGTCGGCTATGCCGGAGAGATCCCCGTGCATGAGCAGGGAATCCTTCATCCTTCCCAGTGGGGTGGCGGAAGTCACCGCGTCAACCGCGTGAACGAAGAAGGGGTGAGGAACGGGCCAGCTGGTCATCTGTACAGGCCAGGAGATGAGAAGAAACACTCGGGCCGCCAGTGCCGGGTTGAACGGATTGTAGCCGAGCCCGCCGTAGAGCTGCTTGCAGATCACGATGGCGAGCGCGCTTCCGATCATGCAGAGCCACCAGGGGGCGCCCGACGGGAGGTTCATGGCAAGCAGTATCCCGGTGACCGCAGCACTACGGTCATAGACCGTAATTTTCTTTTTCATGATACGCTGATAAAGTGCCTCGAAGCCCACAGCCGAGGCTGTCGTGATGGTCAGTACCCGGAGAGCATCCAGACCGAAGAAATAAATCCCGACAAGGAGCCCGGGGATCAGGGCCAGGGTCACCTGGGTCATGAGGTATTGAATGGTCTCGCCGCTTGTGATGTGAGGGGAGGAAGATAGGACCATGGGTTCGGCGGAAGCCTGAGGCTTTTTCTCATCCTTCTCGGGTTTATCGGTTTTTGGGATCGGCTTTTTCTCTTCCATGTTATTTCTTCTTCGCCAAAACTTCCGCCTTGCCGTAGCGCAGCAGGTGGACCAAAGGGCGCCTGGCCGGACAGATATAGGCGCAGGAGCCGCATTCAATGCAGTCGAGCACATGGTGGACCTTCAGTTCCCCCATGACCCCGGCCTCCACATAGATGCCGAGCAGGCTCGGGTTGATCCGGATGGGGCATGCCTCCAGGCATTTGCCGCAGCGGATGCATGGGTTGGAATCCGCAAGACCGAGGTCCTCTTCCCGGAAGACCAGGATCCCCGAGGTTCCCTTGATCACGGGGACGTCCAGGGTATATTGGCTGACCCCCATCATGGGGCCTCCGGCAATGATCTTTCCGGCTTTTCCCTTGATCCCCCCGCAGAACGTGATGATATCCGAGAAGGGGGTTCCGATCCTTACCCGAAGATTTTTTGGGTTGCTGATTCCAGGGCCGGTAACCGTGGTGATCCGTTCGATCATGGGGGCCCCGAACCGGACCGCCTTGTAGATGGCCGCGGAGGTCCCCACGTTATGGACCACCACGCCCACGTCCATGGGGAGGCCCCCGGATGGGACTTCTCTCCGGAGCACGGCCTTGATCAGCTGTTTTTCTGCTCCCTGGGGATACTTGACCTTCAGGGGGTAGACCGTGATGGCCTCATGGGAAGAGGCCATTTTTTCGAATTTATCTATAGCGTCCGGTTTGTTCGCTTCGATTCCGATAATCCCTTTTTTGACCCCGAGCACGGCCATGAGGATTTGTAACCCGCCCAGGATCTCCGCCGGATGTTCGAGCATGAGCCGGTGGTCAGCCGTGAGAAAGGGTTCGCATTCCACGCCGTTCAGGATCACGGTGTCGATGGGTTTCTCCTTGGGAGGAGAGAGCTTCACATGCGTGGGGAATGTTGCGCCGCCCATGCCCACGATCCCCGCTTCAAAGATCCTGGCTTTCAGCAGGTCAGGGCTCAGCGAGAGGAAATCCTCGGTCTCGGTGATCCCCTTCACCCAGCGGTCTTCTCCGTCGGATTCGATGACCACGGAAAGGACCTCCCGGCCGAGGGGGTGGGGCATTTCGGTGACGGCGGTCACGGTTCCGGAGATGGTCGCATGGACCGGGGCCGAAACAAATCCCTTGGGCTCGCCGATCCGCTGTCCCGTGAGGACCTGGTCCTTGACCTTGACCAGGGGAATGCAGGGGGCGCCGATATGCTGCTGCAGAGGGACTACGGCCCGGCGGGGAAGCGGTGCATCCTCGATGGCCTTGTGTTCCGTATAGTGCTTCTCTTCAGGGGGGTGTATCCCTCCAGCAGGAAAGGTCCATGTCTTCACGAATAAAACCCTCTTTAGAGCACAGCCTCTTTATCGTCCGCAGTCTTGTTTTTCTCCTGATCACGCAGTTTCAGAATCTCTTCCAGTTCATTCATAAAGTCATTCAGGTCCTTGAAAGACCGGTAGACGGATGCAAACCGTACATAGGCCACGTCATCGGTTTCGTGGAGCGCTTTCATGACTTCTTCGCCGATCTCCTGGCTCCGGATCTCTTTTTCCATCCTGTCCTGAAACTTCCGTTCGATCCGGTCCACGATGGACTCTATGGTATCCATGCTCACACTGCGTTTTTCGCAGGCCCTGACGACGCCATCCATGATCTTTTTCCGGTCAAAGGGCTCCCGGCGACTGTCTTTCTTGATGACCATGGGGAGGATGTCCTCCACCCGTTCATGGGTGGTGAAGCGCCGCTGACAGGAAAGGCATTCCCTGCGCCGCCGGATCGCATCCCCTTCCCGACGGAGTCTCGAGTCCACGACCTTGTCTTCCACGTGGCCGCAAAAAGGGCATTTCATAGAGGCCTCCTTAGGGTCGTTTTAGTATTGTCAAAAGCTAACCACAGAACACAGAGTATTTCTCTGTGCGCTATGTGGTTTAGTCTCTCAATTTTATTCCGTGTTGCTCTCCTGACATTGAATTAATTCCACTCCCGCTTCCATGAGCATTTCCCGTGACATAGGGTCCGGGTAGTCCCCTTCGTAGAAGATCTTTTTGATCCCGGCATTGATGATCATTTTGGAGCATATGAGACAGGGGAGGTTGGTGCAGTACAAGTCCGCCCCGTCGATGCTGACCCCGTGCTTTGCGGCCTGGATGATGGCGTTCTGTTCTGCATGCAGGGCCCTGCAGAGTTCGTGCCGCTCTCCGGAAGGGATGTTCATTTTTTCCCTGAGGCAGCCGATATCCAGGCAGTGCTGAGTGCCGGACGGCGAACCGTTATAGCCGGTGGCCAGGATATTCTTGTCCTTGACGATGATGGCCCCGATATGCCTGCGAAGGCAGGTTGAGCGGCTCTTGACCATGTGGGTAATATCCATAAAATACTCTTCCCAGGATGGGCGTTTCATGGTCTGGGTTCTCCTAATGTTATGTGCCCCGTTATTCGAGTCTGCCAGTATAGACAGGGTACTTCTTGCAGAGCTGTCTGACATCTTCCTGAACCTCCTGTAAAACCTTTTCGTTATCCATATTCTTGAAGATCCGGTCGATAAACCCGACGATTTGACGGGCCTCATTCTCTTTCATCCCCCGGGTGGTGATGATGGGGGTGCCGACCCGGATCCCGCTGGTGATCGCGGGCGGGGCCGTGTCAAAGGGGATCACATTCTTGTTCAGGGAGATACCCGTCCGGTCGAGGACCTTTTCCGCCCTGTCGCCGGTCATGCCGTTGCCGCTCAGATCCACGAGCATCAGATGGTTGTCGGTGCCTCCGGAGACGACCCGGTACCCCTTGGCCGTGAATTCCGATGCCATGGCCTGCGCATTCCGGATGACCTGTGCCTGGTAGTCCCTGAATGAAGATGTCATGGCCTCCTTGAAGGCCACGGCCTTGGCGGCGATGATATGCATAAGGGGGCCGCCCTGAAGGCCCGGGAAAATAGTCCGGTCGATGGATTTGGCATACCGCTCTTTGCAGAGGATCAGCCCGCCCCTCGGGCCGCGCAGTGTCTTATGGGTGGTGCTGGTAACGAAATCCGCATAGGGCGTGGGGTTGGGGTGCAGGCCTGTGGCGACAAGACCGGCAATATGGGCGATATCGGCCATCATATACGCGCCCACCTCGTCGGCGATCTCGCGGAACTTTTCGAAGTCGATGATCCTGGAATAGGCCGATGCCCCGGCCACGATCATCTTGGGTTTGAACGAACGGGCGATTTGTCTGATCTCATCGTAGTCGATCCGGCCCGTTTCCCTGGAAACCCCGTAAGTGAAAGGCTCGAAGAGCTGTCCGGATACATTGACCGTGGCCCCGTGGCTCAGGTGGCCGCCGTGGGCGAGCGACATCCCGAGTATTCTGTCGCCGGGTTTCAGAACGGTGAGATAGACGGCCAGGTTGGCCGATGTCCCCGAATGGGGCTGGACGTTCGCGTGCTCAGCGCCGAAGATCTCTTTGGCACGTTCCCTGGCCAGGTCCTCCACGCTGTCCACATACTCACAGCCGCCGTAGTACCGTTTCCCGGGATAGCCCTCGGCATACTTGTTGGTCATGACCGAGCCCTGGACCCAGAGTACGGTTTCGCTGACATAATTTTCCGAAGCGATCAGGATGATCTGCTCGTTTTCCCGGGCCACCTCGTTCCGAAGGGCATCCGCCACTTCGGGGTCAAGTGTGTGCAGTAATTCCATGGATGATTCAATGGACACGTTTTCTCCGAACATGACGGCTTTTAAAAAGTCCGTCTGCGGCGTTGCGCTTCATCCTTCGTCATTGCAGCGTACTTCTCAGTACGCCTCATTCCTCAGGACTCGCGCGCCTTGCATCCGGAGCTTTTTACTGCGCCGTCTTTTTTAATGACTGTTTACGAGGCCATCAACATCGGTTGAAGGCATTGATCTTGTCCAGACGTCTGGTATGCCTGCCCCCTTCAAACGCCGTCTCCAGGAAGACCTTGACCATCTCCGCTGCGATGCCGGCTCCGATCACCCGTCCGCCCATGGCCAGAATGTTGGCGTCGTTATGCTCTCTGGAGAGGCGTGCCGTATAGAGGTTATGGCAGAGGGCGCAGCGTACATTCGGGAACCTGTTCGCGGCCATGGACATCCCGATGCCGGTCCCGCAGATGAGTATCCCCCGCTCAAATATCCCTTCGGATACCCCAATCGCAACCTTCTCGGCAAAATCCGGATAGTCCACGGACTCCGTACCGTGACACCCGAAGTCCGTAACGTCGTGGCCGAGTGCTTTCAGGATCCCTACAATGGTTTTTTTTAGATCAAAACCGCCGTGATCGGCGCCGATGGCTATTTTCATGTAAAGGTATTCCTAAAACGTTTAAAACTTAATAATGTTACTGAATTTCATTTGTCTATGTCAAGGGAAAAGAGGCGGCAGAGAAAAGCGGTTGCAAAATGAAATGAATGAGGCCGGAAACAGATTTTCTAATGTTCTACCCGGATGGTTCTCTGATCCAGGATCTCTCTTATTTTGTCTGCCAGTTTTTTCATGGTCAGGGGTTTCTGGACCAGCGTGACGCCAGGGGGGAATACCCCGTGACGGTCGATGGTTTCGGCTGTGTAACCGGACATGAAGATCACCTTGGCTCCGGGATGCATGGATCGGAAGGCTTCTGCCAGTTCTTTCCCGTTCATTCCAGGCATGATGACATCCGTCAGCAAAAGGTCGATCTCCCCTGCAAAGGTGTCCAGGATTTGCATGGCCTCTGCTCCGCTTGACGCGCCGAAGAGCCGATAGCCAAGCGGCTCAAGCATGTCCACAACCAGCCTTCGTACAGACGCGTCGTCATCCACGATCATGATGGTCTCTGTGCCGCGGGGTATTTTGTACGGTTTGTCCTGATCTTCCTCCATGACCTCCTCCTCCGAAACCGGCAGATAGATCTTGAAGGTTGTTCCATTCCCGGGTTTGCTGTATACGGAAATATGCCCGTTGTGCTGTTTGACAATGCCGTAGATCATGGCCAGCCCAAGGCCCGTCCCTTTGCCTTGTTCTTTGGTCGTAAAGAACGGCTCGAATATCTTTTCCTGGATCTCCGGACTTATCCCTTGTCCTGAGTCGGTTACTGAAAGCATCACATAGGCGCCCGGTTTGATCTCTTCGCTGTACTGCGGATCATCTCTGTCCAGCATGACATCCGCCGTTTCAATAATGAGACGGCCGCCCGAAGGCATGGCGTCCCGGGCATTGACCGCAAGGTTCATCAGGACCTGTTCCATGGAGTTGGGATCGGCCGTGATATTTCTGAGAGGGGACTTGAGCTTGAGCTCAAGTACGATGTCCTCGCCGATCATCCTGCGGAACATCTTTGCCATGTTTTCCACGATGACATTCAGGTTGACCGCTTTCTTGTCGAGCACCTGCTTTCGGCTGAAGGCAAGAATCTGTCCCGTAAGCGCTGCCGCCTTTACAGCAGAGTCCTTGATGATGCCGAGGGCCTCGGCCAGCGGGTGGTTTTCGGGAAGATCGCTCAGTGCCAGATCGCTGTAGCCGAGAATTGCTGACAGGATGTTGTTGAAATCATGGGCCACACCGCCGGCAAAACGGCCGATTGACTCCATCTTCTGTGACTGAAGGAGCTGTTCTTCAAGTTTTCTTTTGTCGGTGATGTCTTTAATGGTTTCGATAACGGATGCGATTTTTCCGGACTTATCCTTCATGGGATAAGAGGCTGTTTCAACATAGACGGGTCTGCCGTCTTTATCATGGTGGGTATGAACGGCCGAATGAGACTCGCCCGTCTCAAAGACGCTCTTTGCCGTGCACGCTTCTCCATTTTCGTAGCATGGCCTGTCGATACGGTGCGATACCTCATAACAGTGTCTGCCGACCATCTCCTCCACCGGCTGCTTCATCTGTATGCAATAGGCCTTGTTCGCGGTGACGATTCTGTATTCAGGGTCGATCACGACGAATCCCTGGTCCACGCTCTCGAGGATATTCTTGATAAAATCTTCTGCTTTTTTCCGCTGGGTGATGTCCCTGAATATGCCCCGGGTGGCCGCGAACTCTCCATTCTTGACCTGGCCGTTGAGATTTCCCTCCACATGTATCTCTTCGCCGTGTTTGGTTACGAAGACGGTTTCCATCCGCTCAATGGTTTCGCCCCGTTGCAGCCTGCCGAAGATCTCCATGCAATGCCGTATCTGATCCTTGTGTATGATCTTTGAAAAATTTAGCTGTTTCACCTCCTCTACGGTATATCCCAACACCTCCAGCCATTTCCGGTTCACATAGATGTATTTCCCTTTGCCGTCCACACTCTGAATCAGGTCATTCGCATTCTCGAACAGGTCTCTGTACTTTGCTTCAGATTCCTGGATTCTTTCCTCGGTCAGCCTGCGCTCGGCCATTTCTCTCTTCAGTGCCTTATTGGATTCCTCGAGTTCTTCTGTCCTTTCCCTGATGCGGACCTCCAGGGAATCCCGGGCTTCCAGTAAGCTCTCTCTGGTTTCCCAGTCGAATATTTTCAGAATCAGGGTGATGTTGTACGCTATTATCACAGCGCAGGCGGCGCGAAAGACCTGGATGGGAATGCCCACCGTATCCATGAACGCCGAATAGTTCAATAAGGATGACGGGAAGAAGCTGTTTTTCTCTACGATCAGGCCCGAAAGGAACCCATAAGTCAGGAGGGTGCCGGCGGATACCCTCAGGTTCCAGATAACGTTTCGCAATTTTGTTTTTTGAAACAGGGGGACCTGTATCATTAAGGCGTAAGCGGCCAGGAAGGCCCCGGGGCCGCCCAGGATATAACGGGCCCATATATCCCCCATGATCAGTTCACGGCTGCTTAATGAGACAATCGCAGCCCATATCATGAACAGGATCAAAGGCAGAGCGTGTAATGCGGGGTGTCCTTTCTTCGTATCAACAATAACCTTTGTGCCGAACAGGGCGAGGAAGAAAAATGATATGGGAAGGATAGTCCCCCGGATCAGGTTCAGAAGGGTCCCTTCCACGGGCTGCTGAATAAGCATGAACATGTCGATCCATTCATTGATGCCGTGGAGGATGCCGAAGAGGGCGATAATCCGGAGATGCTTTGCCAGACTGAACACACTGTTTTTTTTGGGATAGATCAGAAGGGCCATGCCCATTGTGAAGAAGGAAAGCCCGTAGATAAAGAATACATATACCATATTTATAGCCATGACTGTCCCGGCCTCGTTTCAGCGGCCTCGTTTCAGGGGAACTAAATAAATTATATTATATTATGCCCTTTCTGTCATTGTTTTTATCTTTTATTCTTTGTTTACAGAGGGTTATAATAAATGTCATGTCTATTTCCAGGGTGTGTCACATCATCATGCGTTTCTCTGCATCATTCAAAACCGAACTACTGGGTCAAACGCATGATCGAGAAAGGGGTGATCACGACGCTCGGCCCGGTCTCATGCTCGGGCGATTCTGAGGCCAGAGTGCCTAAGGAGTAGAAATCTACTTGCATTCTACGGTTTTGTAGGGTTAAATCAGGGCCAGGAGATGGGAGAAGTTTATTGAAAGGGCATGCATGGCAGGAATCGTTTCGGTCAACATCAGCAGAAACAAGGGAGAGAGGAAGAAGCCGGTTGTCTCGGTGATGATCTCGCCAGACCATGGGATAGAATCCGATGCGCATGCCGGGAAATGGCACCGTCAGGTCTCCCTGCTTGCGATCGAGAGTATCCGGAAGATGCAGGCGCTGGGGATCTCCGTGGGGCCCGGCGATTTTGCCGAGAACCTGACCACCGAGGGGATTGATCTGGTTTCGCTTCCCGTCGGGACCAGGCTCCGTATCGGGGAGCAAGTTGAAACAGAGGTCACGCAGATCGGCAAGGAATGTCATGACCGCTGTGAGATCTACCGTCAGGCCGGGGATTGCGTCATGCCGAGGGAAGGGATCTTTGTCCGCGTCCTCTCCGGAGGAGAGGTCAAGCCCGGCGATCCGATTCTCGTTGCATCCGGAGAGGGATCCCATGCCTAAGCATGATCATCCACAGAAGGCCTCTGCGGAGCCGAATCGGCCATACAGGGTGGCGGTCCTGACCCTGAGCGACAAGGGGGCAGAGGGGCTCCGTGATGATGAGAGTGGGAGGATTCTCAAGGAGATGGTTCGTGATCTCGCCGGAGAGGCGGTTTTCTACAAGGTCCTCCCGGACGAGGCCGGTCTCATCGAAGCGCTCCTGCGCGAGCTTTCGGATCGTGGAGATGTGGACCTGATCCTGACCACGGGAGGCACCGGTGTCTCTCCCAGGGATGTGACCCCCGATGCCACGCTGAGGGTGATTGACCGGGAGGTCCCGGGCATGGCCGAGGCCATGCGGGCCTCCTCCATGAAGAAGACCCCGCGGGCCATGGTTTCGCGGGCCGTCTGCGGCATCAGGAAACAGACCCTGATTATCAACCTTCCGGGCAGTCCCCGGAGTGTCCGGGAAAATCTGGAGGTGCTTCTCCCGGCCCTGCCGCACGCAATCGACAAGATCCGGGGGGATCAGCGTGACTGCGCCTCAACATGAGAGAGGAGATCTCTATGATTAAAACCATCTTAATTCCTGCGGACGGCTCTGCCTATTCCCGTTATGCCGTCGAGTATGCGGTTGATCTGTGTGCCGCATTGAAGGCTGATGTGGTCCTGGTTTCGGTGGTGGACGTGCGCTTTGACATGTATGATGTCTACAGCGAGATCCACTCCCCCACGCGGATCGAAGAGGTGATCCGGGAGCAGATGAGCAAGGCGCTGGACAAGCAGGCGGCCGAGATCCAGGACCGGGGGATCAAGGTCAAGAAAATTTTGAGGGTCGGGGATGTGATTTACGAAATACTCAGTGTGGTGAAAGAGGAAGGGATCGATCTGGTCGTCATCGGGACACATGGGCGCAAAGGATTATCCCGGTTCCTCCTCGGGAGCACGACCGAAAAGCTGGTGCGAAGCTCTCCATGCCCGATTCTCACGGTCCGTCCGCCCGAAGAAAAGTGATCGCGTTGCGCAGGGACGCTCTTCATCATCGTTCAGAAATAGGTTGATTCAATATCCGGAATCAATTAAAATACGAAAACTTTCAGGATATGGGCGGGTTTAGTCCAACTTCCGGCAAAGGTTTCTGGAAAAGGCGGATGTCATGAGCAAACTGGATGAGCTTCGGAAAAAGATTGATCTCCTGGACCAGAAGATTCTCGATACGCTGAACCAGAGGGCTGAACTGGCCCTCGAGATCGGCAAGACCAAGATGAAGGAGAATCAAAACTTTCACGCGCCGTCCCGCGAGATCGAGGTCCTGGAACAGCTGGAAAAGAAAAACCAGGGGCCATTTCCCAACGAGGCACTCCGTTCAGTCTACCGGGAGATCATGTCTGCGTCTCTGGCGCTGGAAGCGCCGGTCAAGGTGGCCTACCTGGGGCCGGAGGCGACCTTTTCCCATCTGGCCTGCATGCGTATATACGGGGATTCGGCCCGGCATATTCCGGTCAAGAGCATCAGCGAGGTCTTTGAGGCCGTGGAGCGGGGACACGCCCATTACGGGGTGGTCCCGATCGAGAATTCCACGGAGGGAGGGGTCAGCTATACCCTCGACATGTTTCTGGAGTCCGATCTCAAGATTTCCTCGGAGATGCTCCTGGAGATTTCGCTTCACCTGATGAGCATTTCCGGCGACATGGAGAAGGTGCGAAAGGTCTATTCCTTTTCGCAGCCCACGGCCCAGTGCAGGCACTGGATCCAGAAACACCTCTCCCATATCCCGGTGATCGATGTGGAAAGTACGGCCCGTGCCGCCCAGATGGCGGCTGAGGACCCGGATTCGGCGGCCATCGCCAGTGAAGCGGCGGTCAAGATCTACGGGTTGAAGATCATTCAAAAGCGTATTGAGGACAACGTGTACAACTACACGCGCTTTCTATCCATATCCAGGGACATGGCCCCACGCACGGGACACGACAAGACCTCCATCGTATTCTCCTTCAAGAACCAGGCCGGGGCCCTGTTCAATGTGCTGCACCCCTTTGCGGATTACGGGATCAACCTGACCAAGATCGAATCCCGTCCGACCAAAAAGAAGGCCTGGGAATATGTGTTCTACCTGGACATGGAGGGGTATGTGGAAGACTCCCCGCTTAAAGAAGCCCTTCAGGCGCTTCAGGGCCAATGTTTCTTCCTCAAGGTTCTCGGTTCTTATCCAAGGGCCCGGAAGTAAAAGGAGGCCCGCGGTATGATCCTTGTCCCGGAGCACATACGCAGCCTGGTCCCCTATGTCCCAGGCAAACCCGTAGAAGAACTGGAAAGAGAACTCGGTCTCAGGAATTCCATCAAGCTGGCTTCCAATGAGAATCCGCTGGGGCCGTCCCCGCGTGCCCTGGAGGCTGTTCGCGGGGCCATGGCGAACATACACCGCTACCCGGACGGGAGCGGTTATTATCTGAAAAGGGCGCTCTCCGGGCGTTACGGCATGCCCCCGGAACAGATCATCCTCGGGAACGGCTCCAATCAGCTCCTGGACCTTATTGTGAGGACGTTCTTCCGCCCCGGCATGAATGCCGTGACTTCGGAGAGGACCTTCGTGGTTTACCCCATGTCCATGCAGGCCGTGGGAGGGGAGTGCCGGGC
>CAKKPE010000007.1 GCA_919901565.1 bacterium | reverse complement strand
TAAATGGCTGGGTTTGATTCGACCCTATGTGGCTGGTTTTGACCGACCGCTAACAATCTTCCATTTATTTCCCCTCAAATGTGTGTTCAGAAGGGCCAACGTTTATATACAGATCCGTACTAAAAACTATAGCCAACTGTTTCAGCTATATATAACGTCGCCGCTTGTTAGGGATAGATACCCCAACCCCTTCACATATCAACACAATCCCGCTTGCAACCGAAATCGCGCCGTGGTGTTATACAGTCTGTATATCACCCCCAGGGCCCGGAGCATTTAAAAACCATCAAAAGTGTAACTGCATGCCTTAATCATGTCAACAAGAATTTATGGCGCACATATTTTTGATGACAAAGAGATATTGCGGTTCCTGGTTATGTTATCTTGCGCAGAAGCCATTGCGGGAAAGCATGCCAGGGCATGGCCATGTGGTTGCCGGGCATGGGCATTTCTTTATCAACGCGGCATATAAGCAGACCATGGTCTGCGGAGTCCCGGCCTGCCATTTTTATGAAGCGGTCTATGGCTTCCAGATGCCGGGTTGTGGGTGTGGACGTGTTCTTGATCTCCACCGGATAAAGTTTGTTTTTTATTCGGAGGATCATATCCACTTCAAGGCCGTCATGAGACCTCCAGAAAAAGATATCCGGTCTTTTCCCTTTCAGGGCAAAGATCTTTACTGCCTCACTCACCATGAACCCCTCAAAGATCGCACCACCCATAGCACCGGACAAAGCGGATTTGGCGTCCGGTTGCCTTGTTAAAAAGCAGACAAGAGACGAATCAAGAAAATAGATCTTGGGAGTCTTCACCAGCCGTTTGCCGTAGTTTTTGAAATAGGGCGGAAGAAAGAAACAAAGGTACGATGCCTCCATGATGCCCGCCCACGACTTGATGGTCGGCAGGGAAACCCCAACCTCGCGTGATAGCGTCGCCGCATTGAATGACTGGCCATGCAGGGAGGCCAGCAATGCAATAAAGAGTTCAAAAGTCCTGAGGTCCTTAATATTCTGAAGCTGCCGTACATCGCGCTCGATATAGGTCTGGATATAGGAACTGAGCCATAGAGATCTACGATCGGGATACAGGAATGGCTCCGGGTATCCGCCGCTCCATAGGGCGGATTCCACGGCGCCGGCCCTTTTCTTTTCGAGTTCCAGGATACTGAACGGCAGGAGATCCAGGACAGCGACTCTGCCCGCGAGGGATTCGCTGATGTTCTTCATGAGGTGAAAATGCTGAGATCCGGTCAAGAGCCATTTCCCGGTCTTTTCTCTGTCCCGGTCTATGCGGATTTTCAGATAGGGGAGGAGATCGGGCACATACTGTATTTCGTCAAGAATCACCGGGCGCTTATGAAACCGGTCGAGGAAACCGTTCGGGTCTTTGAGGGCAAAACTTCGCTCCAGCGGGTCATCGAATGTGACATAATCCGATTTTTTCCCGAAGTCATGCATCAGAAAGGTCGTCTTTCCCGCCTGGCGCGGGCCGGTGACCAGGACCGAAGGAAACTGTTTGACGGCTTTCCTGAGTATGGCGGAGAGCAGCCGCTCAATATACATGTGACAAATATAAAATTGAATTTTATATTTGTCAATCATTATTTGCGGATGTGCGGATGAAGGCCTGCGACTGACCGGGATCTGCGGTGTTTATGACGGTCTCTGCCGGTTTCACGGTCGGTAACCCGTTTGACAGAATGGAAGGCGGCGTACTGTTTGAGGGATTTACCCCGTTAGAGAAAGCTGCCGGCGGGATGGGATGTTCCTTTAGGACGGCGGTATAATGCCGCTGCCTGTCATCATTAGAGGTTGTCCTCTAACGGGGTTTACTTGTGTACCTGGCTCTTTCTCCCTGCAATATCCTCGCGGACAAGCGCCCGTTTCAGGCGAAGCTCGGCCCTCATGAATTCGGTACTGCTGACATCCTTGAGTTCATGCAGGAGTTTCTCGGCCCTGGCCTTGGATGCCAGGACGCGCTCCACATTGATCTCTGTGGACCGTTCTGCGGTCTCGGCCAGAACGATCACGTGATCCTCATGGACCTCGACAAACCCGCCGCTCACGGCATAGTAGATCTCTTCGCCGGATTTTTTGACCACCACCGGGCCGGGCTGGAGGGTGCTGAAGAAGGGGACATGTCCGGGCAGGATGCCGAATTCACCCAGGGTCCCGGGAAGGATGACCTCGTCCACCTCTTCGGAGAAGGCGAGGCGCTGGGGGGTGACCATTTCTAAAAGCAGTTTATCAGACATATACTTTCCTGGCTAAGTCCTTAGATTCATTTCCGATTTTCTTAAGTCGTTTCAGCGGCGATCTTTTCGGCCTTTTCAAGGACCTCTTCAATGGTTCCCACCATATAGAAGGCCTGTTCCGTAATCTCGTCGTACTTGCCTTCCACGATCTCCTTGAACCCTTTGACCGTGTCTTCCCGCTTGACGAATTTTCCGGGCATGCCGGTGAAAGTCTCGGCTACGAAGAATGGCTGGGACAGGAAACGCTGCATCTTCCGGGCCCTTCCAACCACAAGTTTGTCTTCTTCGGAGAGCTCATCCATGCCGAGGATCGCAATGATGTCCTGAAGGTCTTTATATTTCTGCAGGACGAGCTGGACCTGCCGGGCCACGCGGTAATGTTCCTCGCCGACGACTTTGGGGTCCAGAACCCTGGACGTGGAATCCAGAGGGTCCACGGCCGGGTAGATCCCCAGCTCCGCGATCTGGCGGGAAAGGACCGTGGTGGCATCCAGATGGGCAAAGGTGGTGGCCGGGGCCGGGTCGGTCAGGTCATCGGCCGGCACGTAAACCGCCTGGATCGAGGTGATGGATCCTTTCTTGGTGGTCGTGATCCGCTCCTGGAGTTCGCCCATCTCGGTCCCGAGCGTGGGCTGGTAACCCACGGCCGAAGGCATTCGTCCCATGAGGGCCGACACCTCGGAACCGGCCTGGGTGAACCGGAACATGTTGTCGATGAAGAGGAGCACGTCCTGCCCTTCCACATCACGGAAATATTCGGCCACGGTCAGGGCGGCAAGGCCGACCCGGAGCCTGGCTCCCGGCGGTTCGTTCATCTGGCCGTAGACCAGCGCGGTCTTGTCCAGAACCCCGGACTCTTTCATTTCCAGATAGAGGTCGTTCCCTTCACGGGTACGCTCGCCCACGCCGGCAAAACAGGAATAGCCGCCGTGCTTGGTGGCCACCGCGTGGATGAGTTCCATGATCAGAACGGTCTTGCCCACGCCGGCGCCGCCGAAGAGGCCGGTCTTTCCGCCTCTGGAGTAGGGGGCCAGAAGATCGATGACCTTGATGCCGGTCTCAAATATCTGCAGGGTGGGATCGAGTTCATCGAATTTCGGTGAAGGGCGATGGATGGGCCAGCGTTCCTCGGTCTTGATCTTTCCCCGTTCATCCACGGGCTCGCCGATCACGTTCATGATCCTCCCGAGCGCTCCCTTGCCCACGGGTACTGTGATGGGGCCGCCGGTATCCGTGACCTTCATCCCGCGTACCAGCCCGTCGGTGCTGTCCATGGCGATGCAGCGGACCGTGCTCTCGCCCAGGTGCTGCTGCACTTCAAAGGTAAGATGAATGTTGCCCTCATCGATCCGGAGCGCGTTCAAAAGATAGGGGATCTTCCCCACTTCAAATTCCACGTCCACTACGGCGCCGAGTACCTGTGTGATTTTTCCCTGATTCATAGCGGTTCATCCTCTTGTTGTATTTAAAGTAGCTTCTTCCTCTGTAAAGATTTCCCGAATCAAAGATCAAATTTGCTCTTTGATTTTTTATTTTTGATTCAATTTTTATTTCAACGCCTCTGCTCCCCCCACAATCTCGGAGATCTCCTTGGTGATCTGGGACTGCCTTGCTTTATTCATATTGAGCGTGAGGAGGCGGATCATATCCCTGGCATTGTTGGTTGCGGATTCCATGGCCGTCATCCTTGCGCCCTGCTCGCTTGCTTCGGATTCAAGAAAGGCCCTGTAGACCTGCGTGTCCACATACTGCGGCAGGATACGGGAGAGGACCTCCTTCTCCGACGGCTCGTACAGATATTCAACGGCATTCATCTCACCGGTGGTCTTGAGAGGCTCGACCGGCAGCAGGCGCTCGACAATGACCTTCTGGGATATCGCCGACTTGAATTCGTTATAGATCATATAGATCACGTCCAGTTCTTCTTTTTCAAATTGTCCGACCATATCGCCGGCAATCTCCGAAGCATCTTTATATTGGACTTTCCCCGAGAGGTCCGTGTAAATCTTGTCTATGCTGATATCTCTGCTTTTGAAGAAGTTCCGGCCCTTTTTCCCGATGACATGAAAGACGACCTGGTTCTGCTTTTCCTTGTGCGCCTTGAGAAACTGCAGGGCCTGCCGGCAGATGGCCGTGTTGAAGCCGCCGCAGAGGCCGCGGTCCGAGGTCAGGACAATAATGCCGACCCGTTCTTCGTCCCGTACTTTGAGAAGCGGATGGGCCTCCTCGCCGGTCCGGGCGGCCAGGCTGGAGAGGACCATATGCATCTTCTTTGCATAAGGACGCGCCGAGAGGATGGCATCCTGTGCCTTCTTCATCTTGGCCGCAGCCACCATCTTCATGGCCTTGGTGATCTGCTGCGTATTTTTAATGGAGGCGATCCGCCTCCGGATGTCACGTAGACTCGCCATTGCTCCGGAAAACTTCCTCTCTTGTTCAGCTTAACTAATTAAGAGTGCTCTTCAGTAACAGTAATATCTAAATCCTAATATCGAAATCCTAAACAAATTCTAATTCCAAAATTCAAATGGCCAAAACGCCTTATCTCTTATTTGTTCTGTTTAGAATTTTGAATTTTGCCATTTGATATTGTTTCGAATTTAGAATTTAGGATTTAGAGTTTCAGTCTTCTCCTTATTATTATCATGCTCATCATAAATCCAAAGCCTCGGCCGCTTAAGTGATGAAGCAAAAAAATTATGCGTTGAATGTGCCCTTGAACTCGTCAATGACCTTCTTGATCCTGGCCTCGAGATCGCTGTCGATGCTTCCCTTCTTGACGATTTCCTCTTTCAGAGCCGCGTGCCTCTCATTCACGAACTTGTGCAGTTCAACCTCGAATTCCGTGATCCTGGGGGTGGGGATATCATCCAGCAATCCCCGTGTGGCCGCAAAAATGCTGATGACCTGCAGTTCCACGGACATGGGCACGTACTGTCCCTGTTTCAGGATCTCCACGGTCTTTGCGCCCCGGTTCAACTGCTGCTGGGTGGCCTTGTCCAGATCGCTCCCGAACTGGGCAAAGGCTGCCAGTTCCCGGTACTGGGCCAAATCCAGACGGAGCCGGCCGGCCACCTGTTTCATAGCCTTGATCTGTGCGGCGCCTCCCACGCGGGAGACCGAAAGGCCCACGTTCACGGCAGGGCGGATACCGGAATAAAAAAGATTGGACTCGAGAAAGATCTGACCGTCGGTAATGGAAATCACGTTGGTCGGAATGTATGCGGAGACGTCATTGGCCTGTGTTTCAATAATGGGGAGTGCGGTCAGTGATCCGCCGCCTTTCTCGTCGCTCATCTTTGCCGCCCGTTCCAGAAGCCTGGAGTGGAGGTAGAAGACATCCCCGGGGTAAGCCTCGCGGCCCGGCGGCCGTCTGAGGAGCAGCGATAACTGCCGGTAGGCCACAGCCTGCTTGGAGAGATCGTCATAAAAGATAACGGCATGCCGTCCGCTGTCCCTGTAATACTCGCCGATGGTGCACCCCATGTAAGGCGCGATATACTGGAGCGGTGCGGGCTCGCTGGCCGTGGCCGCGACCACGATGGTGTAATCCATGGCCCCGTGTTCCTCGAGCTTATGCACCACCTGGGCCACGGTGGACCGTTTCTGCCCGATGGCCACGTAGATGCAGAAGACACCGGTGTTCTTCTGATTGATGATGGTATCCACGGCAATAGCGGTCTTTCCTGTCTGCCGGTCGCCGATGATCAGTTCCCGCTGTCCCCTTCCGATGGGGATCATGGAGTCGATGGCCTTGATCCCTGTCTGCAGAGGCTCTTTCACGGGCTGTCGTGCGATGATCCCCGGCGCCTTGATCTCCATCTTGCGGGTCTCTTTGGTATCAATCGGCCCCTTGCCGTCGATGGGCTGGCCCAGGGCATTGACCACGCGTCCGAGCATGGCGTCACCCACAGGCGCTTCCACGATCCGGCCGGTCCTCTTGACCATGTCCCCTTCCTTGATATGCGTGTCCTCGCCCAAAAGCACGGCGCCGACATTGTCCTGTTCAAGGTTCAGGGCAATCCCCATGATCCCTCCGGTAAATTCCAGGTATTCTCCGGACATGCAGTTTTCCAGACCGAAGACGCGTGCGATACCGTCACCGACGCTGATGACCGTCCCTACCTCGGCAACGTCCATCCCTGTTTCGAATTCGGAAATCTGTTTCTTGATCAGTTCACTGATTTCGGCAGCCTTGATATCCATCTCACCTTACCCCTTTATAATTTGACGGCTTCGTAAAAAATCCGTCTGCGGCGTTCCGCTTCGTCCTTCGTCATTACAGCGTACCTCGCAGTACGCCTCACTCCTCAGGACTCGCGCGCCTTGCATCCGGAGCTTTTTACTGTGCCCTCTCATTTATGAACCTTTACGAGGTCATCATTATGCGTTCTTTAAGCTTCATCATCTGGGCCCTTACGCTCCCATCATAGACTACGCTTCCGATTCTTGTTATGACCCCGCCGATGAGACGGGGGTCCACATTGACCTTCAGATAGATATTCTTTCCGGTCAGATCCTGCATCTTGGCCCTCAGCCTCTCCTTGTCTTCATCGGAAAGAGGAACGGCCGTGGTCACGTCGGCCTCTGCCCGGTTCTTGAGCTGGTCGGCAAGATGGACATACTCTTTATAGATGCCTTCCAGTTGGGGAAACCGGTCACTTCTGATCAGAAGTTTCAAAAATTTTTTCAGCAGACCGCTGATCTTCAATTCGGCGGCCACCCCGTCAAGAATCTTTTGTTTTTCATCGCTTTTGTGAAGAGGGCTGAACATGAAGTTCTTCAATGATCTGTTCTGGACAACCATCTGAACCGTTCGTTCGAGGTTCTGGACAATCTGGTCCACCAGCGATTCCTGAACAGCAAGATCAATCAGGGCCTTGGCATATCTTCTGCAAACCACTGCATGACTCACAAGACCGTCTCCTATTAACGCTTCACGCCGGCGATATATTCGGTCACGAAGCGTTTCTGATCACCCGGCGTGATCTCTTTTATCAGTTTCTCTTCGGAGAGTTTCAGGGCCAGTTCCGCGGCTTCCCGCTTCAGAATCTCCCTGGCCTTCTTGATCTCCTGCTGGATGGATTCCCTGGTCTTCTCTTCCATCCTTATGGCCTTCTCATGGGAATCGGCATTGATCCGCTCCTTGAGTTTTTCCGCATTCTCAACAGCGGTCATCCGGATCTCCTCAAATTCTTTCTCCCGATTCTCGAGGCGTTGTGTAATCTCTCTGTATCTCGACTCCGCCTCCTCCTTGCTCTTTCTCGCCTGCTCCAGAGCGGACTGGATCTGCCCGCGGCGGGTGGACATGAAAGTGCGGACAGGGCCTGCCGTAAACTTATAAAGAAAACCGAAGAGCACCGAAAAATTGATGACCCGCCAGAGCATGTCCATGGAGAAGATAGGTGCAAAGGCATCATGCCCCTCTTCTCCGCCCGAAGCCATGACCAGACATGCCGAGCCGAGCAGGATGATCATGGGGGCAATCATCATAAAGAAGCCCCTGAGGGTTTTATGGGGTTTCAAGCCGTTCATGAGAATGACCTTCCAAGGATTTTTGCGCTGATATCCCGTGACAGGGATTCAGCAAGGGACCGGAGGTCCTCTTTTGCCGTGTCGATATCTTTTTCCAGGTCGGTCATGGCCTTGGCCATGAATTTATCCGCCTTCTGCTGTGCCTGGTCCAGGATCTCCTTTTCCCTGCCAAGGGCCTCCTCGTGCGCCTTGTTGTAGGCAGCCTTGGCGTCTTTTCTGGCTTCGAGAAGGGCCTGCTCGTACTCCTCCTGCAGCTGCTTCAATTTCCGGTTAGCCTCTTCTGCATTCCGGACGTCCCCATCAATAATATCCTTGCGCTGGTCCATGTTCTTGAGCATGGGGCGGTACAAAAGAAGGTTCAGCATCCACATGAGGAACAGGATAAGGACGACGGTAGGAATAATCTGTTGCAGAGAAAGCCCAAGCACGCTTTCTTCCCTCCTCTAAATCACGATGTTTGTGCAGAACAGGTTGAAGCTTCCGGCAGCAGGCTTAAGGAGATCTTCGAGTTATAAGGAAAAGGTTCTCAACACGTCGCTCGATGACCCTGTAGCCGGCAGCAGCGAATGCACTCGCAATCTATTTATCAGGTGCCTGGTCGTCCCTGGAAAAAGGGCAGACCTGGCAAAGCAAAGCATGGGGAAATTAGCATATCCGAAACTCGCTGTCAAGCGCTTAAATTAAAAAAACTCAAACATCGTTCTACATAGTAAGATCACCTCCAAAAGAGTGGGGGGGAGATGAGGGTTTAAGGGGCCAAGGGGTCAAGGATTCAAGGGGTCAAGGATTCAAAAGTAGATTCAAGGAAATGCCGGGATTTAACGACAAAAATAGAGAAAAGCGGGACACGCGAAGCGTAACCATAGGACACTCGGCCCCTTACGTTTTTAGCACTTCACTTGACCTCTTGACCACTTGAATCCTTGACCCCTTCTTTCCCACTATTCCACCAGGATCAGCATGAGATCCATGACATTGGCAAGGGTGGGGCCGGTCATGATATGGTCCCCGGAATTACTTGTCTCATGTCTCCAGGAATGTATTGATCTTCTGCAGAACCTCCTTCTGGTCCTGGGGAACCAGCCCCCGGGTCTGCTCAAGGACCTCTCTCGCCTCATTATTCCAGCCCTTTTGCAGGTAAATTTCTCCAATCCGCACCAGGTAGAACCAGCGTCTCTGCGAGTCGTAATAGAGGGCTTTATTCAATAATCCAAGGGCGCTGTCTGAATCTTCCGCTTCGTGAAGATAGAGCTCGGCCAGGATCACCATATCCTGAACATTTTTCCCGTGTTCCACAGCTTCAGCATAGTGGGTCATGGCAAGAGATTTGTCTTCCTGTAAAAGCGCCAAAGCCCCAAGCCGGCTATGGGCTTCGCAGGATTCAGGCGCAGCCTTCAAGGCCTCATGGTAGACCGCTCCGGCTTTGGCCATTTCGCCGCCTTTGACATAGAGGTCGCCCATGACCAGGAATACTTCGATTTCTTCGGGATGTCTTTTTTGAGCATCCTGAAGCACGGCCATGGCAGCCTCTGCATCATGATCTTCAGCATAGGCCGAGGCGAGAAGATAAGACAAATCCAGATCATCCGGGAGACTCTTTCGGGCCGAGACCAGTTTATTCAGGGCCGATGCGGTCTCCCCCTGAAAAAGAAAAGCCCTCCCCATCTCTTTGAGCAGCACGCCCTCTCCGGGATGTTTCATTAATGCCTTTTCATAGTATTCAATGGCGGTCTTAAAATCCCCATGGTTGGCGTGGACGTAAGCCAGGGCGAAATCCTCTCCCAGGGCGCGGTATTCTTCTGCCGCATGCGGATCCAGCGTGTTCACAAGAACTTCGAAATACTCCAGAGGATCTCCCTGGATGGGTGTTGGTGCTGGAGGGTGGGAAGCCTGGGGACTGACAAGCTCTTCATCCAGGAGGAATCTCGAAGGTGAAGTCGGGGATGAAGCGGTTTTAGGGGAAAACTTTTTTTCTACCCTCTGCAGGTCTTCTTCCTTTTCAAAAAGTGACAAGGCCATCTCGTAATGTTCCTCAGCCTCCTTAAAGAGTCCGGAGTCCCGGAGATGATCCCCTTCTTCTTCATGGGACCGTGCCAGGTGGCAGGTGGCCTCTTCGATTTTTTTCTCGATTTCCTGTCTTTTGGGGTCTTGTGGATCCTTCAATTGCTGGAGAGCACTCCCCAGTTCCAGGCGCGCCTCTCCCCAGCGGCCGGATAACATATAGGCCTCCGCCCTTTTCTCATAGGTCTCAACATCGCGTCCGAACAAGGATTTGAAAAAAGACATGTTCTTCCTTTCTAAGTTTCAACGAGTACGATCATGTCTCGCTGGGGGCGCCACTCGGGATGCCAATGGTTGTCAGGATTTAACTTATATTTGAAGATGGCCCCAATGTCAATATTAAGGAGAGCTGTTTCAGGGAGTCTTTATAAAGAATCTGAATATATCCCCTTCGTCGATGTTTTTTATAATCTCGTTGCCGGATCTTTTTACCCATATGGGAATATCGAACTCAGTACAGACATCCGTGGTAATAACCTCCAGGATCTCTCCTCCCTGCATCCCGGTCAAGGCCTCCTTGATTTTTTTCAGGACCATTGAGCAAGGCTCTCCGCTTAAGTCCAATGTCTTATCCGGCTTGATCTCTGTATTCATCGCTCATCCCCTTCACAAAAGGTTGAATATCATCAGCAGCTTGAGCAGGAAATCCCCTACAGGGATTCAACATACGCTTTTAAATCCGCCACGGCCTGCTCATTGCCCGGGTCACCCTGAAGCCCTGACTGGATGCAGTCCCGGATCGTATGTTCGAAGGGGCGCTTGCCCACCAGGCTTTTCTCACCCCGGCCCATGTCCGTATGGCATGTGTTGCAGGAATTTCCGCTGGTGCCGAGCGTGGTGTCGGCGAACAGGGCCTTGCCCCGGACAGCGTCTCCGGGCGGGAGCGAGGCACCTGTACAACCTGAGATCATGCTCATGAAAATCGCTACCAACCCCATCGTAATGACCGGACGTTTTCTTTTCATCTTCCTCTCCTCCTCTTCACCCCATTAGTCTCATCACATCCTGTATGATTCGCAAGCGCGTGCAAAACTTCTTAGGGAGTTCAATATCTCTCCTCAAAATAGTCCCTCAGGATCTCCTCATGGTCAAAGGCGAGATCCCCGGGTAGGCTCTCACTCGTGAAGATCCCAGCCTCACTGGCATCATCCGCGGCCACGGGGTCTCCCCCGGCCTGCGCGATAAAAACCGTGGAGATTGTATGCTGCCTTGCATCACGACCGGGGTCCGAATAGGTATGGAACTGCCGGACCAGCTTCACGTCCAGAGAGGTCTCCTCCATGGCTTCCCGTACCGCGGCCATTTCCAGAGACTCGCCGTAATCCACAAACCCTCCGGGAAGCGCCCAGCCGAACGGTGGGTTCCTGCGCCGGATCAGCACGATCCCTCTCCCCTTAAGTTCAATAATCAGATCCACGGTAGGGGTGGGATTTCTCGGCGGGCCAGGGGGCCTCTGCTCTGTATCCATTTTTTTCTCTTTCATGTTTATTTTGAACCAGCAGAAATTCTAAATCAAAGGTTTTCTTGCACCCCTTAAGAAATCAAAGATTAAAGATCAAAAATCAAAATTACAAATCAAAATATAAAAATTGATCCGTTTATTTTTTATTTTTACTCTGTCATTTTGATCTTTGATTCTTGATTCTTGATTTTTATTTCCCCTTACAAACCTGGTGAGCCAACCCTGTTCTCCACGGAGTCACGAATAAACTTTCTCACCGTCTCATGAAAGGACTCATCGGCCCAGGCCAGGATATCGTTGTGTCCTGCATCCCGGACCGTGAAAAAGGTCTTGGGTTCATTGGCCGCACCGAAGAGACGTTTTCCCTGTTCATAAGGCACGATGGCATCCCGGTCACCGTGGAGAATCAGCAGGGGAACATGGAACTTGCCGATCTTTCCGATGGAATCGTAACGGATACTCAAGGGGATAAGACGGCCCAGGATGGGATAGTGGACCTCCGCCATGTCTCGGACCGAGGTAAAGGGCGATTCCAGAATCAGGCCCGCGCAGGGAGACTCCATGGCCGTCTGAACGGCCACAGCCGATCCCAGGGATTCACCGAAGAGGATCAGCGACTTGGCGGAGACCCCTTTGTCCGAGGCAAGATAGCGCACGGCTGCCCGGCCGTCTTCATAGGTCCCATGTTCGGAGACCTTGCCTGAGCTCTTTCCGTATCCCCGGTAGTCCACGATCATCTGATTGACCCGCCATTTGTCATGGTAAACCCTGAGCAGTTCCACACGGTCCCCGATGTTCCCGGCATTTCCGTGGAAAATGAGCAGGGTCGCTTCCGCCCCTTGACAGGGAACGTACCAGGCGCAAATCCTGGCCTCGTCCCCGGTCCGGATAAAGACCTCCTCATAGGCAAGCCCTACATCCGAGGGCGTGCCGGCCACATGGGCATACGGGAAATAGATGAATCCGCTCTCAATCGGCATGCTGCATCCCATGACAGCCAGCAATATCCAGTTGAAAAATAAAAGTTTTCTCATCATCAGGGAGTATACCCCATGTCATCCTTCCCGCCAAGCCATTCCTGTAAACAGGGTTCAAGGGGTCAAGAGAAGCGTAACCCTTTTTACCCACTAAATGGGAGAAGAACCCCACGTTTTTTTCTTTGAAATGAGAATGCGTTATGCTATAGTGCTCCCTCAATTAGAAGGAGTTGTGTTTGTATTCAATCATCCCCGCCTGCATGACAACCGCTTTAAGGCAGGAGAATCATTGAAATTTCCATCCCTGAAAATCAAGAATATCCATGTGCCTCACCCGATTGTCCAGGGAGGGATGGGGGTCGGCGTATCCTGGGACAACCTCGCTGGAAACGTGGCTAAAAACGGGTGCATCGGGATCGTCTCAGGGGTCTGCACCGGCTACCGGTATCCGGACTTTGTAAAGACCCTGCAGGGCCGGCCAATGAGCCCGGCCAACCTGCATCACCGTGAATCCCTGATCCGGATCGTGCATCGGGCCAGGGAGATCGCCGGAGGGAACGGGGCGGTCGGAGTGAATATCCTGTACTGTATCACTGATTACGCAAGGGTGGTCAGGGACGCGATAGATGCGGGAGCCGATCTGATCATATCCGGCGCAGGAATCCCGCTGCGTCTTCCCGAATATGCGGGTGATTCGGGTATCGCCCTGGTTCCCATTGTCTCATCGGCGCGGGTCTTGGGTATTATCTGCAAAAGTTGGCTCCACCGCTACAACCGACTCCCCGATGCAGTGATCATGGAGGGCCCCAAGTCAGGCGGACACCAGGGATATACCTTCGAACAATGTGAAGATCCTGAATACACGCTGGAAAAAATATTTCCCCAGGTGCTGGAAGAGGCCCGGAAATGGGGCGACTTCCCGGTCATTCCTGCAGGCGGGATCTGGGACAGGGCGGATATCGAAAAGTTCATCCGGATGGGGGCCGCCGGGGTTCAGATGGCCACCCGGTTCATCGGAACCTACGAGTGCGATGCCCCGGCCGAATTCAAGCAGGTCCTCATGAATTCAAGGAAGCAGGATATTTTCCTGATGAAATCCCCGGTGGGGTATCCCGCAAGAGGCATCCTCACCCCTCTCCACAATGCCATCAAGCAGGGCTCCTCTCCAAAGATCCAGTGCATCTCCAACTGCATTTCGGTCTGCAACCACGGGGAAAAGTCCAAACAGGTGGGCTTCTGCATCGCCGACAGGCTGGGCGATGCGGCGCGGGGAAGTGTAGATACCGGGCTCTTCTTTTCCGGAAGCAACGGATGGCGTATTAAAAAGCTGGTCCATGTCAAGGATCTCATCAACGATCTGACCCTGGATGTTCCCGTGCCGGTTGAAGCGGCATCCTGTTAGCGCTACATCCCCGAGGACTTTTTCTCTTCCAGTCCGAGTTTTTTGATTTTCCTGTGGAGATTGCTTCTCTCGATCTCCAGGATCTTCGCGGTCTGGGAGACATTCCAGTCATTCTCCTGAAGCTTCTGGAGAATATAGTCCAGCTCAAACTCGCGCCTTGCCTCTTTCAGGGTCCCGGAATAACGCATGGCCTTGGCCTTTTCAGCCGAACCGTGGATCCCCACGGGAATATTATCCGGACCGATGGTCTCTTTCTGCACCATGATCATGATCCGCTCCACAATGTTTCTCAGTTCCCGGACATTCCCCGGCCAGTTGTACTTCATCAGGAGGCTCATCCCTTCCTTGAGGATCTCCTTGGGCCTGGCCCCGTTCTTCTGGGCATATTCACGGATAAAATGCTGGACCAGAAGAGGGATGTCCCCGGCCCTTTCCCGGAGAGGCGGCAGATACATGGGAATCACGTTCAGCCGGTAGAAAAGGTCATCCCGGAAACGCCCTTCTTTAATCTCCTTTTCAAGATCCTTGTTTGATGCGGCGATCACGCGTACATCGACCTCGATGGTCTTTGTCCCCCCCACCCGCTGTACGGTCTGCTCCTGCAGCACGCGGAGGACCTTGGCCTGCGTGGCCAGACTCATATCGCCGATCTCGTCCAGAAAGAGCGTCCCCTGGTCCGCCATCTCGAACTTCCCCTTCCGCATGCTGGTTGCCCCGGTGAATGACCCTTTCTCGTGGCCGAAGAGTTCGGATTCGATGAGTTCCTGCGGAATGGCCGCGCAGTTCACTTCCACAAAGGGTTTGTCCCTCCGATCGCTTTGAAGATGAATCTGCCGGGCGATCAGCTCCTTCCCGGTCCCGTTTTCCCCGTAGATCAGGACCCTGCCGTTGCTGGGCCCGGCGATCTTGATCTGCTCTTTCAAATCCAGTATGGCCGGCGCCTCTCCCACAATCTCATATTCCTGGACCAGGCGCCCCCGCAGGGAGCGGTTCTCATCTTCGAGTCTCCTCTTTTCCAGGGCGTTCTGGATCACAATGACCACCTTGTCCACGGAGAGGGGCTTCTCAATGAAGTCGTAAGCGCCGAACTTGGTGGACCGGACGGCCGTATCAATGGTGCCATGGCCGGACATCATGATGATGACGGCATCCGGGTCATTCTCTTTGATCTTTCTTAACACCTCGATCCCGTCGATGCCCGAGAGCCAAACATCCAGAAGCGTGACATCAGGCGAGACATCGCCGAAGATCTTCAGCGCCTCCTCCCCGGACTCGGCCGAGACCACTTCATACCCCTCGTCCTCGAGCACATGGGTCAGGGATTTCAGGATACTGATTTCATCATCCACTAAAAAAATCCGTGCTTTGGTCATAGGTCATCCTAAGTTCTTGTCTTGAACGGTTCAAAGGGTTCAAACCGTTTAAACCGTTTGAACGACTTGAACGATTTCTTTGCTATGCCGCCACCGGGAGTTCTATCACAAACATGGTCCCCTTGGGGAGATTGTCCTTCACCCGGATATATCCCCCATGATCCTTGATGATACGGTCCACAATGGCCAGTCCCAGCCCGGTCCCGGATTTCTTCCTTGAAAAGTAAGGCAGAAAGAGCTTCTCCCTGTCTTCGGGACTGATCCCGGTCCCCTCATCCCGCACCTCCAGAGTGGCCATATTCAGCCCAGGATTAAAGTGGGTCCTGATCCAGATCCTTCCATGATCGCTCATGGCTTCAATGGCGTTCTCCAACAGATTGATCAATACCCTGCGGATCTGTTCCTTGTCAACATTCATGACCGGGAGGCTCCCGTCCAGTTCCCTGATTATCTCGATCCCCTTGTGACCTTCATACAGGGTGGCAACCTCGTTGACGATTATGTGCAGGTCATTGGGAGAGAGTTGGGCCTCCGGCATCTTGGCAAACTGGGAAAATTCGTTCACCAGCCTTTTCATCCCTTCGACTTCGGCAATAATCGTCGAGGTGCAATCCCGGATCACCTCGTCCAGGTCATCGGACTTCTTTTCGTGCTTGCGCAGCAGCCGCTGGGCCGAAAGCTGAATCGGCGTCAGCGGGTTTTTAATTTCGTGGGCGATACGCCGCGCCACCTCGCGCCATGCCGCCACTTTCTGGGCCTTGGCCAGTTCGGTGAAATCATCCAGCACCACTACCGCTCCCAGATAGTTTCCCCGGTCATCTTCCAGCGATGTGACATGGCTCTTGATATGGAGGGCCTTCTGCTCGGTCATGATATTCAGGTCCCGGCCGAAGCTCTTCTTATGCCCGGTGGTTACCATCTGGATGCTTTCCAGGAGCTTGGGAAATTTGAAAACGTCCCGGTAATCCTTTGCCCTGGCATCCACCATCCGGATCCCCAGCATCTGCTCCGCTGCCTGGTTTATGGTGGTGATGCGTCCCTGCCAGTCCATGGAGATGACCCCGGTATCGATATTCTGCAGGATGGTCTCGATGTAACTCCTCCTCCGGTCCAGCTCTTCGTTGGAGACCTTGAGCTCTATGTTGGTCCGCTCAAGATTTTCCTTGCTGCCCTTGAGATCGTTCATCATCCGGTTGAAGGAGTCCATTAAAACACCCAGTTCATCCCTGGCGTCCACATCAATGACAAAATCAAGGTCCCCCTCCGCAATCCGGTGAGTGGCCGCCGTCAGCTCCTGGATGGGAATCGTAATCTTGCGGGCCAGGTAAAGCCCCACCCAGATGGCCGAGAAGGCGATCACCAGGGTGCCCAGGAAAAGAACCATGATGTAGAGGGCCTTCTTGGGATTCTTTAAACTCGCCTGCCTGCGATACTCATCAAAGGCGCTGATGATATTCATCATTTTGTTGGCAAGGCTCTTCTGAACATAGTAGTTGACCACCAGCGCCCCGACCACATCCTTGCGGTTCCAGGAGGAAACCACTGGCACCACGCCCCGGATGATATCCCCCTCTCCCATGGGTTCGCTTTCCGTATGTTCCTTGCCGTTGAGCCCGATCTCGATAATCTCGGAACGGGGCCCCACAAAGGTCTTGGACGGGACATCCGGATTCATGGCCTTGACCAACTCTTCGTGCGTGGCCGAAAAAACCTCCACCACGCCGAGGTTGTACTCCTTCTGCTTCTTGTTGATGAGTTCCCGCAGTTTGTTCAGATTGACTTCGTTGAGCAGCTTGTTCTCGGTAATCTGTTCGCTGATTTGCCGTCCGTAATAGAGGGCGTTCAGCTCGGAGTTCTTATAATAGACCTTGGCCACGTCCATGGATTCCTCAAGGGAATCCTCCACCCGTTCGTTGAACCAGTTGTCTATGCTCGTGGTAATCAGGAAACTGGCCATGGTGAACAGCAGCACGGAAGGAATCACGGAAAAACCGATAAAGGCGATGACGAGTTTGGTCTTGATCCTGGCCCTCGGCAGGGCCTTCCTCCCCTCGAAGTAATACTTGATCAGGTTCCGGAAGAGCATAACGATGAGCACAAGGGAAAGGATCGTGATGATCACAGCCAGGGCAATGAGAAGGCTGTAATCCGAGATCGGGATCTGGATCTTCTCCGAGTTCTCAAGCATCGATCTAAACCTGAAAAAAACCCCGATCAGGGCCAGAATGCCGAAGATGACAAGGAGTCTCGGCCGGAACCGCCGTGAGGAATTGGATATCCCGGATCCGGATTGCCGGTCCGCCATGGCTTTCCCTCTTTGAAATTCTTTTTACCTTTTCATGCATTCTGCAGAAATTTGAAAAATTATAACCCAGCAGGCTGCAAATGTCCATATGGAAAAGAATCGCCCCTCCGTACCGGAGATCACGCAGGCCGGGTGCAGGTTTACCGGCCAAAATACGCGGGTCTGCGACAAATTTATGGGTAAACATTTCCCTAAGAGCGTCATTTCCCGACTCGATCGGGGAATCCATGGTTCGACAAGCTCACCATGACAATTGTCACCCTGAGCCTGTCGAAGGGTGGATTGTCCGGTCGGGCCTGTCCTCCGACTTGATCGGGGGACCGGACAATGACAACAATAGGTAATCCTGATAGTACCAACAAATTTGTCGCACACCCGGAATACGCAGAGATATTGACAACCATAAGAAACAAAGGTATAAACTTTTGTTAATATGTTCTTTACCATGTCTAAAATTCTCACTCCTCTCTTTTACCCGATCGGGTTCTCAATACTTTTGTCGGCCCTTGCCTTTCTTTTCTTCAGGAAAAGACCGGGATTATCCCGCACCCTCGTTGGATCCTCGGTCCTCCTCCTGTGGATATGCTCCACCGAAGGGTTCTCCTCATGGCTGATCACGCCTTTGGAGTCCGGATACCCGAGGCGCCCTCCGGTCGAGAAGATCGATGCCGTTGTGGTCCTGACCGGCATGGTTGACCTGAAACGCTCAGGGCAGGGGATCGTCGAACTGGAAGCAGCCTCGGACCGGATCATCGAGGGGATCTTGCTGGCCGGACGATTCCCGGAAAGCCTTCTGATCATCAGCGGGGGGAGCGGAAACCCGCTGCATCAGGAAGTCAGCGAAGGGGCCCTTCTCTCCCGGTACCTGGTTCCGCAGCTTGGCATTTCCATCGGGAGGATCGCGGTTGATCCCACATCGAGAAACACCTTTGAAAACGCCGTGAATACCCGGGAGATCCTCAGCAAACATCATATCAAGCGGTTTGTCCTGATCACCTCGGCCTATCACATGCAAAGGGCCATGGCCTGTTTCCGCAAAGCAGGACTTGACCCGATCCCCTGGCCCGTGGATTTCAGGTCGCACATAGACGGCCTGGACATCTCCTCATTCCTGCCCGACACCTTTTCTCTCAGGCAGACCGATACCGCCATCCATGAGTACGTGGGCCTTCTCATGTACGAGATTATGGGCTATATCTGACGGCTTCGTAATCATTTCGATCATTGCAAAGCCGGCACTATCATAAGTGTATCTCAATTTGCACTTGATTTTATCAAAATAAGGTGATAATATTTTTTCAAATATCATTGAAAGGAGTAACCATGCCCATTATAAAACCCATCTCCAGCCTGCGCAACCAAACCAGGAATATTTCCTCCTTGTGCCATGAACAGGATGAGCCTGTCTATTTGACCACAAATGGTGAAGGCGACCTTGTTGTCATGAGCATTGAACATTATGAAAAACTCAAAACAAGAGTCGAGCTTTTCGAAAAGCTTGCTGTTGCCCAGGCCCAGGCTGCGGCAGGAGAAAAGGGATTGACCCATTCGCAGGTGATAAAAAAACTAAGGCAGCGTTTGCATGGCAGATAAATACATCCTTCGTTATCTTCCTGTTGCGGTTGACGACCTGACCTCAATCTTTGACTGGATCGCAGATGACAATCCGGTTAATGCCGCAGCTTTTATCGAAAAGATCAACCAACGTATAGGCAGCCTTAAAACTCACCCATTTCTGGGCCACATACCAAAAGATGACAAACTTAAGAATTCAGGTTATCGTGTCCTCGTTATCGAATCATATCTTGCATTCTATATCGTCCGAGGCAAATCCATTGAGATTCACCGCTTTGTTCACGGCTCACGTAATTAGCACTTAGGTAAACCCCCGGCTCTGCCGGGGGACTCCCAGAGTTTGACA
>CAKKPE010000006.1 GCA_919901565.1 bacterium | reverse complement strand
GACGCTATAAGTCAATAATATTATGCTGCATTAATTATGACGCTGTGTATAATATATCAAGAAGGACCGGTTTCTGGTCTTTGCTCCAAAGATCAATCAATGTATTGAGCTGTGAAATTGATTCTTGATCATGCCCGGATACCGGCTTCAGTCCGAGTTCCTCGCTTCCATCTCTCAGGCCGTAAAGCGCTTCTTCATATTCAGCCATTCTACTTTCAGCATTTTTTATGAACATCCCTCTCTCAGGCGACTGAGGGAGAGCAAGTAAAGACATCATCTGATATGACATACTCAGGATCAGCATCCTCTGTCTGCCTGCAACGTTTATACCTGCGGCTGCGCCTTTAATATGATGAGTGAAGATAATATCAGCATAGATGTAGCCGGCAAGAAACGTCAGTATGATGCTGCTGATGAAGATAAATTTTGCGGTGATGGATCTGAATTTATTCATCGGTTGCCCTTTATTCTGCGGTTATCTTTTCTGATCCAGGATGCTTCTCACTTCTTCAGTCAATCTGAGAGGTGTTAAAGGCTTTTGTAAAAAGTTTAAGCCGAGATCCGGCATGCCGCCAGAGGCCATGATCTCCTTCGAATAACCTGACATGAAGACCACCCTCATCTCAGGCCGCTGGACCAAAAGTAATTGGGCCATCTCCTGTCCGCTCATTTCCGGGAGGAACACGTCGGTGAGTAACAGATCGATGGTTCCGCTGAACGTCTTACTGATCTCAAGCGCTTCTTGGCTGCCGGATGCCCCGATAAGTTGATACCCCAGCGGCTGCAGCACGTCTACAATCAGTCTGAGGATAGAGGGCTCATCATCGACAACCATGATGGTTTCGGTTCCAGGCATCATCCCTATGGATTCAAACACAGCGGTCTCTTCCGCCCCACTCCGGGCGGCTGGAAGACAAACTTTGAATGTCGTGCCCTGACCCGGTTCGCTGTAAACCGCAATATGCCCTCCGTGCTGATTCACAATTCCATAGACCGTGGAGAGACCGAGGCCGGTTCCTTTGCCGATCTCCTTGGTCGTAAAGAAGGGCTCAAAGATCTTTTCCTGGATTTCACGGCTCATCCCTTGCCCGGTGTCGGTTACGGAAAACATCACATGAGGACGGGTTTTACCGGATTTCTGGTTCTTGGCATGCTCTTCATCCCGTTCAACATCCATGGTTTCTATGATCAGACGGCCCCCGCCCGGCATGGCGTCCCGGGCATTGATGGCCAGATTCATCAGGACCTGTTCAATCTGGCCGGGGTCGACCAGAACGTTTTGGACCGGGGTTTTGGTATTCAGTTCAAGGATAACGCCCTTTCCGACCAGGATGGTAAGCATACTGCCCAGGTTCTCGATAAGCTGGTTAAGGTTCACCACTTTCGTTTCAAGCATCTGCTTCCGGCCGAAGGCCAGGAGCTGGCGGGCGAGCGCAGCCGCTTTCTCGCCGCCCTCCAGAATGGTCAGCAGGTATTCTCTCACAGGGTGATCCATCGGAAGCTGATTCAAGGCCAGCTCAGCGTAGCCGATAACGGCAGTCAATGTATTGTTGAAATCGTGCGCCACGCCGCCGGCAAGAACTCCCAGGGATTCGAGCTTTTGGGACTGGACGAGCTGTTCCTGAAGACCCTGCTTCTCCTGCTCGGCCCGGCTTTGTTCTCTGTTGTGAATGATCATCATCGGACGGAAGACCAGGAAATAGAGGGCGGGCGACAGGAGAAGAATCAGCAGCAGGGGATCAAGAATCGTCAGGAGATGCAGGGAGAGATGCGGATGGTACAGGGCGATAGCGAGCATGATCATGGACTCGACAAGGAATATGATGAATGACAAGGAGAGCAGGATACCCAAGGGAGATTGATGGAGGGGATTTCTCTCTTTGCGTTTTTCCTGGAGATGATCTTTTACCTGTGTGTCGGTTGAAGGTTGTTTATCAGATGAGAAAAGGAAAGGAAAGGTTATAGGCCGTTCATGTATCATGGCTCATTCTCCTGATTAAAGAAGTCCTATGCCTTTTGGTCCAGCACATTCCGCACCTTGTGGGCCAGGATATCCGGTGTCAGCGGTTTCTGGAGGAACGCAATCTCCGGGTCCAATATACCCTGATGAACGATCGCGTTGTCCGCGTACCCGGACATGAAGATAACCTTCATGCTCGGGTGCCTTGCCTGCAATGCATCCGCCAGTTCCTTACCATGCATGCCGGTCATGATCACATCGGTCAACAGGAGATCAACACTCCCTTCAAAGGTTTCGTCAGCCTTCAGGGCCTCCTCCCCGCTGGATGCCCCGATGAGTTGATACCCCAGCGGTTGCAGCACGTCTACAATCAGCCTGAGGATGGAGGGCTCATCATCAACAACCATGATGGTTTCCGTACCGGTCAGCATCTCACCTAACTTATCACGGCCCTGCTCTTTCGCCTCAACCGCTTTTTGTACAGCGGGCAGATAGATCTTGAAGGTCGTGCCCTTGCCGGCCTCACTATAGACCCAGATGTATCCCGTATGCTGTTTCACGATCCCGTAGACCATGGACAGCCCCAGACCCGTCCCTCTCCCTTTCTCTTTTGTGGTGAAGAAGGGATCAAAGATTTTCTCCTGCACCTCCGGGCTCATCCCTTCACCTGTATCGGTGACCGCCAGCATCACGTAAGGACCGGGCTGCACACTTTCGTGGCGTTGGGCATAGTTCCGGTCCAACCGGACGTCCGCTGTTTCGATCGTCAGACAGCCTCCGCCCGGCATGGCGTCCCGGGCATTGATGACCAGATTCATCAAGACCTGTTCGATCTGACCGGCATCGGCCATGACATTCATGATCGGGGATGTCTTTAAATCCAGAACAATGTTCTCAGTGATCACACGCTGGAGCATCTTACCCATCTGCTCCACGATGGTGTTCAGGCTGATTACCTTCATATCGAGCATCTGCTTGCGGCTGAAGGCCAGGAGGTCTCTGGTAAGCTCTGCCGCTTTCTCAGCAGAACCTTTGATGATACCCAGGTACTCCCTCAAAGGATGATCTTCCGGAAGATCATTCAGTACGAGATCGCTGTAGCCGAGGATACTGGTCAGGAGGTTATTGAAATCGTGGGCGGTGCCGCCCGCCAGTTGCCCGATGGACTCCATTTTCTGTGACTGGTTCAGTTGGGACTGGAGCCTCTGCTGTTCTTCTTCCGCCGCCTTGCGGCGCTGGTCGATCCTGTACGCTTCTATGATATTGGCGCATGACGTGAGAAAGGGACGCAGAAACTCGATGAGTTCCTGATCGTAACCTCCGGGCCGGTTGGCGATCCCGACCATGCCGACCAGTCTCTCGCCGATGGATAAAGGGATGCCTAAGAACGCATGAAGCGGCGGATGCCCTTTGGGAAGCCCGCCTCGCCTCGGGTCCGTGGCCGGATCATTGGATATGACAGCCTGACCCGTGGTCATCACCGAACCGAAGAGCGTCTTGAGATTATGGAACTCCATGCCCTGGGGTGCGTTTTTCTCATAGAAATCCCGGGTCTGTTCGTCCCATGCAATATTGGTGATGGCACGACTCTTGAGGTACGGCTGATGATCGGATGTATATAGAACCTCGCCGATGAATCCGTATTTGCTTTGCGTCAGCGAAAGAAGGCTCTTCAGCAGGTTGTCAAAAGTCACATGCGGATCGGAATCGAGAATGAATTTGCATTGGATGAAACTCACGGCATTTAAGAGATCATTCATATTTTTCCGCATCTCTTCCAGACGTCTGCTCTTTCCTATGGCACGGGACATGAGAATTCCGAAAATAAGAAAGGCTGCTACGATCAGCAGTCGGGAATAAATCTCACACTTGGGCACATCAGTGAACAGGAACTCCGGAAGGGGTTTTTTGTAGAAGAATAAGGCGCGCAGAACCGAGTCGGCCGTGCAGGTAAAGAGCCCGAACAGGACCGAGCAGATGATCACCTTAACTTCCGTGTATCCTCTCTTATGAATCACAGGCGGCCTCGACTTATTAAGGTTCTCATAATAGAAACGACATCATATCGAAAATCCCTCCCCCGATAAACCCA
>CAKKPE010000005.1 GCA_919901565.1 bacterium | reverse complement strand
AGATGTATGTTATTTTTTTAATTATTATTTTAACTACCCCTTATAATGTACAGATCCGGTTATTAGAGTATTCGGGGTAGAGGCCATTCTTTTTTTATGGAAAACGCCATAATGAATGATAGAAAGCATCCTTGAAGTAGATGTAGAGATCTGGTCTCTTGACCAGATCTCTACTCTACCCCTATATACAAGGGGGCAGAGGCCTTATGCATACTCATGTGTCAATTTAAAAGAATAATCATAACCTATGAGAGTGATGAGAGTAAGGATCAAGCCGGGCCCAGAGAAAGCCTGTCCCTGATCTCAGCGGATGTGAGGCCTTGCACAAGGAGAGTTTTCTCGCGGCCCCGCTCTCCTCGCAGAATCGAGATCCTGGATTGAGCGATTCTGAGTTTTTTGGAAAGGAACCGGATACAGTGTTTGTTGGCAGCGCCCTCCACGGGCGGGGAGGTGAGGCGGATGCGAAGGGTACCCTCCGCCACGCCGATGATTTCATCGCGTGATGCGCCGGGCTGGACCCGGACCTTCAGGGTGACTCCCTGCTCATCTTCCCGGAAAATGAATTCAGGCATCAGATGATCCGGACATCGCTGTCGAGACGGATCTCGGCATCATCATTCTGCTGGTCCTGCTCGATGATCTTCCGGTAGGAATCGACCAGGCTCCCCAGCTTGGCCATGAATTCCCTGCGCAGCCTTTTGAGGTGCTGGATCTCGCTCTGCATGGAGGAGAGCTCATCCCTGGCCTGGGCGATCATTTCCGAAGCCGTGAGCTCGGCTTCGCGGATGATCTGCTTGGCTTTCTGATCGGAGCGGGATTTCTCATCGTTCAGGATCTGCTGGAGCCCTTCCAGGGTTTTGCGCATGGAGGATTCCCGGTCCTTGATCTCCCTGACCTCGGACTCTTTCTTTTCGACCGATTCCCTGAGCGTCTGATTCTTTGCAGTCAGCTGTTCGAGCTCCAGGCTGATTATATCGAGAAAGGTCTGGACCTCATGGACGTCGAAACCCCGGAAGGTTGTCGAGAACTGTTTTTTCCTGACATCAAGCGATGTCACATTCATGTTTTCTTCAGCCATCATGACCCTCCTTACATGGCGCTCTAATGCAGCCGATATGCAAGATCACTCAATGTTTTTACCACAAACGAATCCATAAAATAAAGGACCAGGATCAGGACAAAGGGTGAAAAATCAATCCCCCCGAAAACAGGAAGGTACCGCCGGATCCTGTAGAGGACCGGGTCCGTCGCCCCCTTTAAGAACCGCACCACAGGGTTATAGGGATCCGGGTTGACCCAGGAAATCAGGGCCGAAATGATCACAATCCAGATATAGACGGTGATGATCATATGCGCGATCTGTGCGACGGCACTCAGCAGGTTTCCCAAGATAAACATCTATTCTCCTTTTCCGAGTTCCCTGGAGCGTTGTGTGGCCGCCTCCACGGCATTGTACAGGGCGGCCCTGAACTTCCCCTTCTCCAGGGCGTGAAGGCCGGCGATGGTGGTCCCTCCTGGCGAGGTGACCATGTCCTTGAGTTCACCGGTATGGCGGCCGCTCTTCAGGGCCATGCCCGAGGCGCCCCGCACGGTCTGCACTGCGAGACGAGTGGCCACATCCCTGGGGATCCCCTGCCGGACTCCGGCATCGGACAGGGCCTCGATCAGCACAAAGACATAGGCCGGCCCCGAACCGGAAAGGCCCGTGACCGCATCCATGATCTTCTCGTCCACCACGACCGTATCGCCCACGGCATTGAGAAGACGGACCGCGAGTTTCCTGTCCTGTACGGTCACATGCCGGCTGAAACTCAGGGCCGAGATCCCTTCCTGGATCAGTGCCGGGGTATTGGGCATGACCCGGACCGCACGCACCTTCTTCCCAACCCCTTTTTCGATCCGTGACAACGATACCCCCGCTGCAATCGAGATGAGAAGCGTCCGGGGCCCGATCTTTTCAGCAATCTCCTGCAGGACCGGATCCATGAGCTGGGGCTTGACCGCGAGGAGGATCACATCGGACCTTGCCGCCAGGTCCTGATTGTTCCGGGCCGCCTTGACCTTGAACCTTCGGACTGCGCTGCGGACCTTGTCGGCATCCGCATCGCTGACCAGGATATCCGCAGGCAGCGCTGCGGAGGACGAGATCCATCCCTGCAGCATGGCGCCGCCCATGTTCCCTGCCCCGATCAGTCCGATCTTCAGCCGTTTCATTCTCTGTGGTTTCCTTTCTTGTCCTTTGCAGATTCAATCCCGCTCTCCGAAGATTGCGGTCCCGATCCGGATTAGCGTCGCCCCTTCTTCCACGGCCGTCTCAAAATCGTGGCTCATGCCCATGGAGAGATGGGTCATGCAGACCCCTTGAATATCCATCTCCGCTATCCGGTCCCGCATCTCCCTGAGGCTGCGGAAGACCCATCTGGACTTTTCCGGATCCTCGGCATAAGGGGGCATGGTCATCAACCCTTGCACCGTAAGGTTTTCCATCGCGGCCACGGACTTGACCAGATTCAGAGCCTCTTGGGCCTTGACTCCGGACTTGCTCTCCTCTTCAGAGATATTCACCTGCACCAGAACCGGCAATTTCTTTCCCTGCTTTCCGGCCTCCACATTTAGGGCCTGAGCCACCCGCAGGCTGTCCACCGAGTGGACCATGTCAAAGAGGGCTGCTGCCTCACGGGCCTTGTTGGTCTGCAGGTGGCCGATCATATGCCACTGCACGGCCCTATCAATCTTCTGGATCTTCTCCCTGGCGTCCTGGACCCGGTTTTCTCCCAGAACACTGATCCCGGCGGAAACGGCCTCCTGTATCCTTTCAGCATCCACGGTCTTGGTCACGGCCACGATGGTGATCCCATCAGGGTCTCTCCCGGCATGCCGGGCCGATCTCTGGGCACGTTTGCGGATTTTTTCAATATTCTCTGCAATAAACATCCGGCCTTACGCCTCATTGAGCATGATCATCGCCATCATCCGGCCTGTCTCCTTGCCGTTACTTTTGCGGTAGGAGTAAAACGTCCGTGGAGCGCAGGCGGTGCAGAGGTCGACGTGATAAACATAGTCCTCCTTGACGCCGCAGTCCAAGAGCTCCCTGTGGTTCATCTTCCTGAGGTCCAGAAAATAAGAGCCGTCCCTGGTAAACAGGATTTTCTTTTTGTCCGGGTTATGGTTGTCGATCCGCTGTGCGATATCATCGCCCACCTCGTAGCAGCCGGCTTCAATGCACGGCCCGAGGGCGGCCCGAAGGTCCCCGGGCAAAGTCCCGAAATCCTTGCGCATCCTCTCTATCACGTTAGAGATAAGATGATTGAGACTCCCTTCTCTCCCTGCGTGCACCGCGGCAACGGCCCTCTTTTCCGGGTCAATCATGAGAATCGGGACGCAGTCCGCTGTCAATACGCCGATGGCCAGGCCGGGCTGATCGGTGATGATGGCATCGGCCTGGGCCTGCCTGTATTCTTCGGTGGGGTGGTCCCTGTTCTCGATCCTGAGCACACGGGTGCCGTGCATCTGCCGCACGGTATAGACATCCGGGTTCCCGGCATTCATGGCCTTGACAAACATGCACCGGTTGATCTCCACAAGGTCTTTGTCCTCACCGGCGTTCAGGGAGAGATTCATCCCCTTGAAAGGGCCCGTGCTCACCCCCCCCACCCTTGTGCTGAACCCGTGATGGACGAGGCCCAGTGCTTCAAAGGCGGGGATGGCAATGAACTTGACTCCCTCGTTCTTCCGGACCTCATATATTTTTGCCTTTTTTTCAGCCATGACGTTCCTCGGATTCCCCGCAGACGCCGCACCGGTGACACGCCAAATCCTCTGGACACGCGGGGGTCAAACGTCCTGAAGCGGACCGCTGATACTCCTGGTACAGATAGTCCCGGCGGCATCCCGGTTCAACAATATCCCAGGGAAAGATCTCATCTCTTTCCCGCTCACGAAAAGGCGAGCCGGCCAGAACCTCACCCGACTCTTTCAGGGCCTGGGCCCAGTTGCCCCCCCCGCTGACCACGGAAACCAGCAGGGAACTGACCCGCCGGTCTCCCCGTGAGAGGAGCCCCTGGATAACCGACCATTTGGGAAGGTCCTGGATGACCGTGATATTCCCTTTCTGGTGCAGCCGTTTTTTAATATAACCTATTTTTTTTGCTAATGCATCTTTTTTGTTCATGGGAAACCACTGGAAAGGCGTATGAGGCTTGGGCACAAAGCTGTTCAGGCTCACCGTAATCCTCCCGATCCGGCCCTGCTCCCTCCCGGCCTGCTTCTGGATTTCCCTGATTTTCAAGACAAGGTCCGCTATGGCCTCGATATCCACGGTCTCCTCGGAAGGGAGCCCCACCATGAAATAAAGCCTGAGATTCAGGATCCGGTACCCCAGGGCCATCCGGCAGGCATTCAGGATGTCCTTCTCCTCAATCCCTTTGTTGATGATCTCACGCATGCGCTGACTTCCCCCTTCAGGGGCCAGAGAGATGGTCTTGTGCCCGCTTTCTGCAAGCGCAGACATGAGTTCCGGAGTGAGCGAATCGGCCCGGAGGGAAGAGACGGAGATCCTCGCACCGCAGGAACGGATCTCCCTGACCAGTTCAGACATCCGGGGATAATCCGAGACAGCAGCGCCCACCAGTCCGATCCGGTCCGTATGGGAAAGCCCTTCTCGAACCGATCTCATGACCCCATCGAGGCTCCGGAACCGGGGCGGCCTGTAGATATATCCGGCCGCACAGAACCGGCAATGCCGGCCGCACCCGCGGTCCAGTTCCACCAGGAACATGTCGTTCAGTTCCGTATCCGGGGTCATAACCCGGGAGACGGTCGGCATCCGGTCCAGATCCCTGATCCAGCGCCGCCTGATGCGCTGCGGGAAATCCGGATCGTGTTCGACCCTGTCCACCCTCCCGAGGGAGTCGTAATCAAAGGCGTAGGCGTGGGGGAAATAGACCCCTTCCAGCCCCAGGCATGCCCTGGAGAATAGTTTGAATCCTTCACGGTCCCTGACCGGGTTCCCTGCGATTGCATCCATGGCCTCCTGGATCATCTCTTCGGCTTCGCCGATGAACATGACGTCGGCAAAATCCGCAAGAGGTTCGGGATTGATGGAGAGCGCTACACCGCCGATCCAGACCATGGGATCCCGCCCGTATTCTCTCTGGCTGCGTAAAGGAGGAATCTTGTTTTTTTGAAGGATCTCGACAAGGTGGACGTAATCCAGTTCAAAAGAGACGGAAAAAGCGAGGATATCAAATGTCCTCAGCAGGCGCCCGGACGGGAACGACCGGCAAAGATCCTCACGCGTTTCAGCTTTTTCCCTCCCCTCCCTGTCCGGAAGAAAAACACGTTCACAGGTCACATCGTCACGCTGGTTCAGGATATGGTAGATGGCCTGGAAGCCCAGGTTGGACATCCCTACGGAATAGCTGTTCGGATAGACCAATGCCACCCTGACCCCGCCTTTCACAGGGTTCCAGGTTTCACCATACTCGGAAGCGAGACGCTTCTTTCGCTTTTCATCAAGGTTCATGAATCACATATTAGCCCCAAAAAGGTTTTAATCCAACTGCCTCCTCAGGAATGTGGGAATGTCCAGGTCGTTTTCATCATAACGCCCCTTCGAATCATGACCGGTACTCATCCTCCCCCGCCTGATGAAGGTCGGCGTGTCCATGGCCTTGCCTCCGGCATAGGTCTCGAAATTTACGGCCTTCTTGACCACCGGTTCCTCGAGTACGGCCGGTTCTTCAAACCCTGTGGCGATGACCGTCACCTTCAAGGCATCCCCCATGTCCGGGTTGATGGCCGACCCGAAGATGATATTGGCATCCTCATGCGCCTCTTCCTGGATGATGCTGGTCGCCTCATTGATCTCGTAGAGGGCCATCTTATCTGTTCCGGTGATATTGATCAGGACGCGCCGTGCCCCACCCATGGACCCGTCCTCGAGCAGCGGGCTGGAGATGGCCTTATGGGCGGCCTCCACGGCCCGGCTTTCGCCGGTGGCGATCCCTGTCCCCATGACGGCCCGTCCCCTTCCGGTCATGATGGTCCGCACGTCTGCAAAGTCGACGTTGACCAGGCCGGGCATGGTAATCAGGTCCGATATCCCCTGGACGGCCTGGCAGAGCACATCATCGGCAATCTTGAAGGCGTCAAACAAGGCGGTCTGCTTATCTATGATCCCGAGGAGCCTCTGGTTGGGAATGACGATCACCGTATCCACCATCTCCTTGAGCTGCTGCAGCCCCTGTTCCGCCTGCCTGGCCCTCTGCTTCCCTTCAAAATTAAAGGGCTTGGTCACCACTCCCACGACCAGCGCCCCTGACTCCTTGGCCAGTCTTCCGATGACCGGAGCGGCGCCTGTTCCTGTCCCGCCGCCCATGCCGGCTGTAACAAAAACCATGTCCGCTCCCTGCAGGCTTTCCTTGATCTGATCCTGGTCCTCAAGTGCGGCCTGGCGCCCAACCTCCGGATTGGCGCCAGCACCGAGGCCCTTGGTCAGCTTGGTCCCGATCTGCAGCTTCATCACAGCCAGGCTGGTGGAGAGGATCTGGGCATCCGTATTCACCGCAATGAATTCCACCCCGTCCAACTGGGACTGGATCATGGTATTGACGGCATTATTCCCTCCGCCGCCCACACCAATGACCATGATCTTAGCCTGGCTCGGCACATCTCCTGCAAATTCAAATTTCATAAGCATCCCCTTTCTATAAGTTTAGAAAAAATCACTGACCCATTTTTTTATTTTCATAATCATACTTTTGATTGTTTTTTCTTCAGGCTGCGCCGACCTGGAACTCCGGGACAGGTTCTGCAATCCGTACTGCACCAGTCCCACGGCCGTGGCGTACATGGGGCTGGAGACCAAGTCCACCAGTCCACCGATATCCTGGGGAATGCCCGATCTTGCTGGCAGGCCCATCACCTCCTCGGCAATCTCCACCATGCCGTCCATGATGGAGGTCCCGCCGGTAAGGACCAGGCCCGATGCGATCATGTCTTCATACCCGGTCTTCACAATCTCCCTTTTGACCATGCTGAAAAGCTCCTCCACCCTCGGCTCGATGATCTCGCTCAGGATCTGCCTGGAGAGCACTCTGGGAGGCCGGCCGCCCACGCTCGGCACCTCGATGGTTTCGTCGTCCCGGACCATGGCGGTTTTCGCGCATCCGTACTTGATCTTGATCCGCTCGGCCTCGCTGATGGGTGTACGGATCCCCACGGAGATGTCATTGGAGATGTTGTTTCCGCCGATGGTGATGACCGAGGTATGCCAGATGCTTCCATCCAGAAAGATGGCGAGGTCCGTGGTCCCGCCGCCCAGATCTACAATGGAGACGCCCAGTTCTCTCTCCTCGGGAGTCAGGACGGCAAGACTGGATGCAAAGGATTCCAGGACGATGTCCTTGACCTCCAGGCCCGCCCGGTTGCAGCTCTTGATGATATTCTGAATGGAGGTCACGGATGCGGTCACGATATGCACCTCCGCCTCCAGGCGGACGCCGGACATGCCGATGGGATCCTTGATCCCGTCCTGGTCATCTACGATAAATTCCTGGGGGAAGACATGGATCACCTCCCGGTCCATGGGGATGGAGATGGCCTTGGCTGCATCGATCACCCGGTCCACATCCAGTGAACTGACCTCTCTTTCCTTGATGGCCACCACACCCCGGCTGTTCAGGCTCTTGATGTGGGCGCCGGCTATCCCCGCATAGACCGATGTGATCTCGCATCCGGCCATGAGTTCAGCCTCTTCCACGGCTTTCTTGATGGTCTCTACCGTACTGTCTATGTTGACCACCACGCCCTTGCGAAGGCCCTTGGAAGGGGACGTCCCGATCCCTATGACATCGATCTTACCCTCATCGTTCCTGCTTCCCACGATGACGCAGATTTTGGAGGTCCCGAGATCCAACCCGACGATAAACTGATCTTTCTTTGCCAATGTCCTCTCCTCTTTAAAACCGTTCAAGCAGTTCAAACCGTTCAAGTGGTTTAAACGGTTTAAACAATTTGAACGGTTTAAACAGATTTCCCTATCCCTACCACCACCTGGTCCTCGAAGCGAAGATCGATACGGAGGATCGCCCAGTTTCTTTTAGCGAGATCGGCGCTCACCTTTTTCAACAGAACCATCTTGTGAAGAAAATCCCCGGCGCCGCAGAGGATCTCGAAGCTGCCCGCCGCGGGATGCAGGATCGCCCCCCGGTCCTTTGACATCTCTATTTCCCGGATCTCCGAGAGATCAGGATAGCCGAAACTCTTCAGGGCGTCCACAAGGGACAGGGCCTGGGACAGGTCCTCCTTCCAGAACCCGTCCTTGTCCTGGCGGATCCCTGAAACCATCGGCAAGGCCTTTCCGGTCTTTTCTTCCAGAGGCCCCAGAATAACCCCTTCCCTGTCAACCAGACATTCCCGGCCCTCCATCCTCAGGACGGCATAGGGGATCCGCTCCTCGATCCGGATATGAACCCGGTCCGGAAGCTCCCTCCTCAGATAAACGTCCTTCACGTAAGGCTCCTGGAGCAGTTCATCGCGTACAGCCCCAAGGTTCAGTATGAAAATATTATTGGTGAGCCGGTCCTCATACCTGCGCAGGTCCTTCTCCTTGAGATGGGAGTTCCCTTCCATGATGATGTTTTTCACAAGAAACTTCGGCGAGGTAAGAATCATATGCCCGCACAGGATAGCGACCCAGACCGAAAGAATGGCCAGGACCGCGGAGACCACCCGGCGAGTCACACGGCGCAGGGAGTGCCGCCTCCGCTCCTTGCGGATGGTCTTCCTGCGGACATTGCGCAGGAGCACGCCCTTTTCATTTCGTATCCCGTTTTTTTTCAGGTCATCCATTGTCTCTTCGCCCTTAGGAATTCATTAAATTTTTCTGCACAAATCGAAAAACGGCTTGAACGGTTTAAACCATACCTTGGCCCCTTACCGCCATCACCAGGATTCGTTCAACCAGATCATCAAAAGAGATCCCCGCCTCTATTGCGGCCTTGGGCAGAAGGCTCGTCTCCGTCATACCCGGTATGGTGTTCACTTCAAGGATATAGGGATCATCGCCCCTGGCCAGCATGATATCCACGCGGCTTGCCCCGCTGCAGCCGAGTGCCGAATGGGCGGACAAGGCAAGACCCTGCAGCCTCCTGGCCATTCTGCCGGTGATGGGGGCGGGGACCAGGTACTCGGTCCGGCCGGGTGTATACTTGGACTTAAAATCATAAAACCCGCTCATCGGGCGGACCTCCACCACAGGAAGGGGCATATCATCCAATATCCCTACGGTCAGCTCCCTCCCCTTGACAAATTTCTCAATCAGGACCTTCGGGCCGAACTTCCGGGCAAACCGTATGGCCTTCTCAAGATCCTTTTTAATTTTTACACGGGTCACCCCGATGGTTGATCCCTGCTTCGCTGGTTTCACAATCACAGGAAGAGGGACCCTTTTGCCGGCTGTTTTCCCGTTCTCGTTCACCTCAAAGGCCGGGGTGGGAATCCCGTGGTAAATCAGGAGTTCCTTGGCCACGATCTTGTCCATGGCCGCTGCACTCGCCAGGACCCCGGACCCTGTATAGGGGATCCCCATGAATTCCAGGAGCCCCTGCACGGTCCCGTCTTCTCCGGGTGTCCCATGGAGGCAGATGAAGGCCGCATCCACCTTGCGCCGAAGCATTTGCAGGCCGAGGTCCCGGGCCGGGTCGATGCAGACGGCATTGTAACCTTTGCGTTTCAGGGCCTCGAAAACCGCCTTTCCGCTTCTCAGGGAAATCTCCCTTTCCGCTGAGAGTCCTCCCATCAGGACCCCGATCCTCATCCCCTTGAGCAAGCGCTTGCAGTATGATGGACGTTTCACCCTGTATACCTCTTATTCTCGCCGGGCGGGCGGATCTTCTTAGGCCAGCTCACCCAGCACCCGAATCTCCAGCTCAAGGCTGACCCCGGAGGTCTGTTCCACCTTTTCCCTTATCTTCCGGATCAGGGCAAGCACATCCGAAGCGCTGGCCCTGCCGCGGTTGATGATGTAGTTGGCATGAAGCACCGAGACTTCGGCATCACCAACCCGTTCACCCTTCATTCCGGCCGCCTCGATCAGCTGACCGGCGAAATGCCCCGGAGGATTCTTGAATATGGACCCGGCACAGGGAAACTCAACGGGCTGGGTTCTGTGCCTTTCATTCAATCTGTCTCTCATCTTCTGTTCGATCTCCCTGGGGTCCATGGGTTCGACTTCGAGCCAGGCCCCGACGATCCATGCATCTTCCGGAAGCTCCATGTAGCGGTATCCGAATACCAGTTCTCCCGCGTTTCTTTTTTCGCGTTCTCCCGAGCGCCGGATAAGGGTAACCGAAACCAGCCGGTCAGCGATGCTCCCTTCACGGGTCCCGGCATTCATCCGTATGGCGCCTCCCAAACTCCCCGGGATCCCGGTCAGGCATTCCAGTCCGCCGAACCCCCTGCGTGCAAGTTTCCACAGGAGTCCCGGCAGAAGGACCCCTGCACCCACCCAGGCCCTGTTCTCCCTGACCCGGATCCAGTCCAGTCCGCCCGTGTGGACCACGGTCCCGCGTATGCCCTTGTCCGAAACAAGGAGGTTGCTCCCTGCACCCACCATGGTGATCTTCTCATCGGCAGGAAACTCCTGCAGAAGAGACTGGAGGCCACGGATCCCTGACGGGACCACAAAACGGTCTGCAGGCCCCCCGATCCTGAAGGTGGTGTGCCTGGACATGGGCTCATCATAACGAATCGACCCTTTCACGTTTTTTTCAACCTGGCCAGGAGTTCTTCTCCAATCTTGTATATGTCTCCGGCGCCCATGGTCAGGACCAGGTCCCCTTCCTTGACAATCCCTTCAAGATGATCCACAATTTTCTCCATATCCGGAATATAGGTCACATCCCTGTAGCCGTGCTCCTTCATGGCCCGGCAGATGTTCTCCGCGGAGACACCTGGAATCGGGGCCTCACCGGCCGGGTAGATGCCGGTCAGGATCACAATGTCCGACTGGTTGAAACAGGTCACGAACCGGTGAAAAAGATCCCGGGTCCTTGTATACCTGTGCGGCTGAAAGACCGTCACGATCCTCTTGGCCCGGACTTCTTTGGCCGCGGACAGGGTCGCCTCAATCTCGGTGGGGTGGTGGCCGTAATCGTCCACCACCCGAATCCCCTGCTCCTCTCCGAGCAGGCTGAACCGGCGATGGACCCCGGCATACTCCTCCAGCCCCTCCCGGATCACCTGGTGTGAAAGCCCGAGTTCCAGTCCGACCGCAATGGCCGCCATGGCATTCAGGACATTGTGTATCCCGTGGGCATGAAGCCGGAAATGCCCGAAACTCTTTCCCCTGAGGCTCACCTTGAATTCACTCCCGAAGACCTCCTGCCGGATCTCCTCGGCCTGCAGATCCGCCTGGGCCGAAGTCCCGTAGGAGAGAAACCTCTTCTTGACGCCCGGAATCAGGCCCTGGACATAGGGGTTATCCAGACAGAGCACGGCCAGCCCGTAAAAAGGGACCCTGTTCACAAATTCAAGAAAGGTCTTCTTGATCCTTTCCAGATCACCATAGAAGTCCAGATGCTCCTCATCAATATTGGTGACCACCGCAATGGTCGGGGAAAGCTTCAAAAAGGAGCCGTCGGACTCATCTGCCTCGGCCACAAGAAAATCGCTCTGCCCGAGACGCGCATTGCTCCCGATGCTGTTCAGACGCCCCCCGATCACGACCGTGGGATCGATGCCTCCGTGCCCGAGGACCGTGGCAATCATGGACGTGGTCGTGGTCTTGCCATGGGCACCGGCCACGGCAATGCCGTATTTCATCCGCATGAGCTCGGCCAGCATTTCAGCCCTCGGAATCACCGGGATGAGCTGCGCCTCGGCTGAACGGACCTCCGGGTTATCCCTGGAAACGGCGGACGAGATCACCACCACATCCACGCCGGCGACGTTCTCCCCGGCGTGTCCGATGGTAATCCTGGCGCCCATCCTCTTCAAACGCTCTGTCACGGGTGAGGATTTGAGGTCCGACCCGCTGACCTTGTGCCCCAGATTGATCAGGACTTCGGCAATGCCGTTCATCCCGGACCCGCCGATCCCCACGAAATGGATCTTCTGTGCTTTCTTATACATATTCTCCCCAATCAAACAACTAATCTGACATGCCCTGGATCAGTTGGACCTTGCCAGTCTTTCCAGGTCATCAACCACAGCCCTGGCGGCCTGCGGACGCGCATGGCCGAGCGCCGCCTTGCTCATCTTCTCCAGGCGGACAGGGTCCGCCAGCAAAACCTGTATGCGCTCCCCCAGCTTCCCAGCAGTAACATCCTCCTGGACAAGGACCTCGGCTGCCCCGGCATCGGCCATGACGCGGGCGTTATGCAGCTGGTGATCATCCGCGGCATAGGGGAAAGGAATCAGGACCGACGGGACCCCTGACACGCAGAGCTCGGACAGGGCCACGGCCCCGGCCCTGGAGACGGCAAGATCGGCCGCTGCATAGGCCTGAACGATCTCATGCACATAGGAATGCACTGAAGCCCGGACCCCGGAAGCTCCATAGTCCTTCAAAACCTCCTGATAATCCGCTTCACCGGTCTGGTGAAGAAACTGGACCCTGAGCCCCTTCCAGTCCGCGGTTCTGACCATGTCCGATACGATCCGGTTGATCGCGTGGGCACCAAGGCTGCCGCCCAGGACAAAAACGGTTTTCCTGTCCGGGTCCAGGCTGAAATGCCTCAAGGCCTCTTCCCGGCCTACTCTTCCGAAACCCTCCCGGATCGGGTTCCCGGTCTGCAGGATCTTCTTTTCCGGAAAATATGAATGAGATTCAACATAGGCCGTATAAATCCGGTCCACCAGTTTCCCGAGGATCCGGTTGGTAATCCCCGGTATGCTGTTCTGCTCCTGAAGCGCGGCCCTGCGCCCCATAAAAAATGAGGCCAGTACCAGTGGCCCGGAGGCATAACCGCCCACGCCGACCACAACTTCCGGCTGAAAGGATCGGAGGATAGACAGGGAATCCTTCAATGCCCTGGGCAGGCCCAGCAAGGCCCGGATCTGTTCCATCATCTTCTTTCCCTTTAAACCCTTGACCCGGATTGTTTTCAATTCCAGCCCCTCTTTGGAAAGGATGCGGGATTCTATTCCTTCAGGGGTCCCCACAAAGAGGACCCTGGATGCCGGATCCCTTCTCAGGACCTCCTGTGCCATGGCAATCGCCGGATAGAGATGCCCTCCTGTTCCTCCTCCGGCAAAGATCACCCTCATGTTGCACGAGTCCACTTTGAGATATTCAAAAGGATCCCCACTCCAATAAGGGTCATCACCAGGGAAGACCCTCCATAGCTGATCAAGGGGAGCGTCAGCCCCTTTGTGGGGAGAAGCCCCACCACAACCCCGAAATTGATCAGGGCCTGAATCGATATCATCGCGGTCAGACCGAGCGACAGGTAGCGCCCGAATGGATCCACAGAGCGGATGGAGATCAGCACCCCCCTGTAGAAAAAGAGCGCAAACGCCGCGACAACCAGCAGGGCGCCGATGAACCCGAACTGCTCACCGATCACGGCAAAGATGAAATCCGTGTGCGGTTCCGGAAGAAAAAGAAATTCCTGCCTTCCCTCACCCAGACCCACGCCGGTCAGGCCCCCGCTCCCGATCGCCAGAAAGGACTGGATGATCTGGAAACCGGCCCCGGATGCATCCTTCCACGGATCACAGAATGCCAGGAACCGCTCCCTCCGGTACCCCTCATTCATGATCATGACATACAGTAATGGAAGCGAGACCAGAACGAGACCAAAAAGATACCGGATCCGGGTCCCGGCCATGAAGAGCATCATCATGATCACCGCGGCCAGGCTGACCGCTGTCCCAAAGTCGGGCTGCATCATCATCAGCATAAAGAAGATCCCCATGATCACCACATAGGGGACAAAACCATTGGCAAAATCCTTGAGCTTGTCCTGTTTCCTCATCAGGGAATGGGCGATGTAGCCCACAAGCCCGAGTTTGGTCAGCTCGGAAGGCTGAAAAGTAAACATGCCCACCCTGAGCCACCTTTGTGCCCCCCCGACCTCTATGCCGATGCCGGGAACCAGGACCAGGATCATCAGCAGGAGACAGAGGATCAGGATGGGGAATACCATCCAGCGGAGATGGACATAGTTGATATTGGCCATGACCAGCATGCCAGCAATACCCATTACAAAAAAGAGAAGTTCCTTCTTGAGGAAGTAAAACGGATCGTGAAAACGGACCATGGCCGTATAGGCGCTGGCCGCATAGACCATGATAATCCCTACAGCTGAGAGGATGATCACATCGGTCAGCAGGATCTTGTCAAAAGACTGCTTCATGATTACCTTTCATGTCTCATCCTTTTCTTTAAACTTCTGACTCTCTCAACTTTTTCACTTCCGACGCAAAGACCCTGCCCCGATCTTCAAAATCCGTAAACATGTCAAAACTGGCACACCCCGGTGAGAGGAGCACATACTCCCCGCGGCGGGCCTTTTTAAACCCGGTCAGAACCGCCTCCTGCATGGTCGAGGCGCGCCGGATCTCGGTCGTCCCTTTGAGGTCCCGTTCCATATCGTCCGCAGCCTCGCCGATCAGGATCAGGGTCTGGACGCGTTTGGAGATGAGTTCACGCAGGGGATGGTACCCGGCCCCCTTTCCCCGCCCGCCGGCTATCAGATGGATGGCCCCGGTCAGGCTCTGCATGGAACGGATCATCGCCCCGATGTTGGTCCCCTTGGAATCGTTGATGAAACATATGCCATGGATCTCGTCTACAAACTCCATGCGGTGCGGCAGACCGGGAAATGCCTTGAGGGCCGCCCGGACCGGATCCAGGCCGCATCCGGAAACCAGGGCAGCTGCTGAAGCGGCTGCGGCATTTTCGATATTGTGCACACCCTGGATCTTCATCTCCCCCACTTCGATGATCACTCCGTCAGACTGGGGAATGGTGGAAATGAGCCTGCCTTCCGAACAGTAGACCCCCCCTTCCACCTTACGGTTCAAACTAATGGGAACCACCCTGGAACGCAGATCCGCAGTCATGACCGTAACCCACGGGTCATCCCTGTTGACTACGGCGATGTCACTGGATGTCTGATTCATAAATATCCTCGCCTTGGCCCGGGCATATTCCTCCATGCCCGGGTAGCGGTCCAGATGGTCCGGCGTAATATTCAGGAGAATCGCCACGTCCGGCCTGAACGTCTCGATCCCTTCCAGCTGATAGCTGCTCAATTCCACAACAAAGATCGTCTCTTCCGTGGCCCCCTGGACCAGGTTTGTAAGGGGGAGGCCGATATTCCCTCCGACCCGCACATCGCTGTATGCCCTGGCCATCATCTCCCCGATCAGAGACGTGGTGGTCGATTTTCCGTTGGTCCCGGTAATCCCGATATATTTTCCGGCGCCGATCCGGTAGGCCAGTTCCACCTCGCTGATCACGTCCACGCCCCTCGACCTGGCCTTCATGACCAGAGGGATATTCAGAGGGGCGCCGGGACTGACCACCACGAGCTCAGCGTCAGCGAAGGTTTCTTCCGTATGATTCCCGGCCTCCACGCGGATCCCCCGGGCGAGCTGCCCGATGGCATGGTTTAGCATGGACCTTTCCTTGCTGTCGGTCACAAAGACTGACGCCCCCATCTCGTGCAGCCGGTTCGCGGCCGCAATCCCTGAACGGGCCAGCCCGACCACCACCACTTTTTTCCCGGTCATGTCCATCATTTTTAATTCACTCACAGGATCTGAACCATGTAAATCCCCGCTGCGTCCGCGCCCCTAACGGAGTTTTAACGTACCGAGGGCCATCAGGGCCAGGATGATCGAGATGATCCAAAACCGGACGATGATCTTGGGCTCGGCCCATCCCTTCAATTCAAAGTGATGATGGATCGGCGCCATGCGGAAGAGCCGTTTCCCGAAAAGTTTGTAGCTCGCCACCTGGAGGATGACCGACATGGCCTCAATCACAAAAATCCCGCCCACCAGAACAAGGAGGATCTCGTGTTTACTGACCACGGCCACCGTACCCAGGGCCCCTCCCAGGGCCAGGGACCCGATGTCCCCCATGAAGACCGAGGCCGGATAGGTATTGAACCAGAGAAATCCGAGGCTGGCGCCCGCCATGCTGAAACAGACCAGGGTCAGCTCCCCCAACCCATGGACGTAGGGGATCTGGAGATAGCCCGCAAACTTCACATTTCCTGCTGCATAGACGATGATCGCATAGACCAGTGAGGATATCATGACCGGGCCGATGGCCAGGCCGTCCAGGCCGTCTGTCAGGTTCACGGCATTGGAGGTCCCGATGATCACAAGCATGGCAAAGGGAAGGTAGAACCACCCGAGGTCCGGCATGGCCCTCTTGAAAAACGGGAGTGGGAGCCTGGTGGTCATGGAGTCGTTGGAATAGACGATCAGAATCAAACCAATGATCAAGGCCAGCAGTACCTGGAAAAGAAACTTCTGTTTCGGGCGCAGCCCTTCAGAACGGTTCCGGATCAGTTTCAGATAATCATCCAGGAAACCGATCAGGCCGAAACCCAGGGTCGCAATCAAAACCAGCCAGACATACCGATTGGTCAGGTCGGCCCAGAGAATCGTGGAGACAAAAAGTGAGACGATGATCAGGACCCCGCCCATGGTCGGCGTTCCCGCCTTCTTCTGGTGATCCTGGGGACCGAGTTTCCTGATCCGCTGCCCGACATGGTACCGCGTCAGCCACCGGATCAGGTAGGGGCCGACAACCAGACTGATCAAAAGAGAGGTCAGCGCGGCCACCACGGTCCGGAACGTAATATAGCGGAATACGTTGAAGAACTTGTAGGTCTCATGCAAGGGATATAGGAGATGATAGAGCATTTTCGTTTACCTGCCGAATCCAAAAGTGTATAATAAATAAAACATCAAATATCAAAAATACATATCAAAATTCAAAAATATCCTTCTCCTGAATATGCCTCCCAGATTATTATTTATTATTTTTTCATTTTGATTTGTCATTTTGCATTTTGATATTTTATTTTTGATCTTTCCTACTCCTTATCCCTTTCCGAGACAGCCCCGGCTTTTTTCATCTCCTCGGCTATCCGTTCCAGCCCCATCCTTCTTGAGCCCTTGAGCAGGATGCGGTCGTTGCCTTTCATGATTTGCCTGAGTCTCAACGCTGCGTCCTCCCAGCTCCTGCATCTGATAATGCCTTTCGGGTCCATTCCCCTGCTTTCCGCCTCTTCCGCGATCCGGACGGCGTGTTCGCCTACGGTGATCAGGACCTCAAAGGAGCTTTCCACAACAAGCCGTCCCATGGCCCTGTGTGCCTCTTCGCTGAACGCCCCAAGCTCCAGCATGTCCCCGAGCACGGCGATGTTCCTCCTTCCCGCCCCCAGGCCGTCTACGGTCCGGATCGCCGCTTTCATGGATTCCGGGTTCGCGTTGTATGCGTCGTTGATCACTGCGGCCCCGTTGGACAGGATGAAGGTCTCCCATCGCTGAGCCAGGGATTGATAAGAGGAAAGTCCATGGGCAATCACGGAGAGCGGCCTTCCCAGAACCAGGGCGGCGGCAGCCGCGGCCAGGGCATTTGAGACCTGGTGCAGGCCCGGAATATTCAGTTTGACCTCAGCCGCTTCCACGCCGTGCCTCAGCCTGAAGCGGACTCCTCTTTCTTCTGTCCGGACCTCTTCCGCTGTGACATCCGCGCCTTTTTCCAAACCAAAGGTTATCACTTTGCCTATGACCCGGTCCCGCATGGCATAGACCCTCGGGTCATCCCGGTTCAGCACGGCCCAGCCATCCCCGGCCATCTCTTCCAGAATCTCCCCCTTGGCCATGGCGACCTCCTCCACGGTCCTGAGGGTCATCAGGTGTGCGGCCGAAACATTGGTGATCACCACCACGCCCGGACGGGCGATCTCTCTCAGCCTGCGGATCTCCCCCGGGCCGCTCATGCCGAATTCCAGGACAGCCGCCTCGGTCTTCCTCTCGACCCCGAAGAGACTTAAGGGTACGCCGATATGATTGTTCAGGTTTCCAGGGGAACGGAAAACGTGATGCCCGATACTGAGGATGCTGTAGATCATCTCCTTGGTGGAAGTCTTCCCATTGGTCCCGGTCACAGCCACAACCGGGATCCTGTGCCGCATACGGTGCGCATGGGCCAGATCCTGAAGCGCCCGGATGGTATCCGGAACCGAGATCATATTCCGATCCGCAGCAGGCTCCTTAAAAAGGCCTTCGCTGGAAGGCTCCCATCCTTCCTGGACCATCACACCCAGCGCCCCTTTCCCCAGAACCTCTTCACAGAAATCATGCCCGTCAAAACGTTCTCCGCTAATGGCCACAAAGAGCTCCCCATCGCGGATTTTCCTCGAATCAATGGAAACCCCTGAGAAGCGGAGGTTGTCCCTCCCTCTCATCAGTTTACCACCCGTGGCCTGCAAAACATCTGATGTCATAAAGATCATAGACCCCGTTTCCGGATAGCGTTCCTCACTTCTTCACGGTCATCAAAGTGAAACCGTCTATCCCCGATGATCTGATAATCCTCATGCCCCTTACCGGCCACCACCACCATGTCGCCGTCACGGGCCTCTTCAATACCCTTCCGGATAGCAAGGCTTCGGTCCTCGATGACCGAGACATCCGTGCCCTGAATACCGGAGAGAATCTCCCGGATGATCATTCCCGGATCTTCGGCACGCGGGTTGTCCGAGGTGACGATCACCCTGTCGGAGAGTTCAACCGCCACCCTTCCCATCAGGGGCCGCTTGCCCCGGTCCCTCTCCCCGCCGCACCCGAAGATGGTGATGAGCCTCCCCGTGCAGAGCTTTCTCGCGTTCTCAAGCAGGTTCTTCAGGGCGTCGTCGGTATGGGCGTAATCGACCACCGCCGTGAACCCGGGGCCCTGGATCTTTTCAAACCGTCCCGGGACCCCGGAGACCCCTTGAATCCCTTGAAGGACGGCCTTGTCCGGAATGCCCAGAGAGAACCCCGCGGCCACGGCGCTGAGAATGTTGTAGATGTTATAGGCCCCGATCAGAGGAGAGTTGACCTCCAGTTCCCCCCGCGGGGTCCGGACACGAAAACAAAGACCATGGATCGAACATTCCTGATCCATGGCCCGGAAGTCCGCATCCTTGTGCACTCCGAAAGACCAGACCGGCCCGGGACACTCCCTGATCAATCGTTCCCCCCAGGGGTCGTCGATATTAAGCACGGAAGCCGCTCCCGGTTTTGCAAAGTATTCCGTAAAGAGCCTCCGCTTGGCTTCGTAATAGGATTCCATGGTCCCATGGAAATCCAGATGATCCCTGGTCAGATTGGTCATGACCCTCGTGTCGAAACGGCACCCTTGGACCCGCCCGAGCGCCAGGGCATGGGAGGAGACCTCCATGACACAGGCATCCATACCCTTTTCATGCATCCGGTTCAGGAGGGACTGCACACGCAGCGCATTTGGCGTGGTATTGGGGGCCGGCAATATCTCATCCCCGGCCTCGTACCGGATGGTTCCGATCAGCCCCGGTTTTTTCCCGGCCTCCCGGAGGATGTTCTGAATCAGCAGAGAGGTGGTTGTCTTTCCATTGGTGCCGGTGATACCGACCATGGTCATCTTCCCCGAGGGATAGCCATAGAAGTGTGCTGAAACCTTTGCCAGCGCATCCAAGGAATCCGGAACGGTGATCCCTACGGCCCGATGCAGATCCAGCTTCTTTTCCGAAATGACCGCCACGGCTCCTCTCTCTTCAGCCTTGGAAACATGGACCAGGCCGTCGGTGTGCACCCCTTTAAGGGCCACAAACAGGAACCCGGGCCCGGTCTCCCTGGAATCATCCGTTATACCGCTCACCTCAATGCCTGCTGTCTTTTCTACGACCTCAGTATCCGTAAGGACCTCCAGAAGTTCATTCAGCTGCATGACCCGCTCCCGCTGAGCTTCCGGATGGAGACCGGCGCTTCATCTGCTGTGGAAAGGATGGATCCCGGTGACTCTTCAGGGGCTACCCGAAGATACCTGAGCGTCCTTTCTGCAATCCTGCGGAAGGCCGGCGCAGCCACATAACCGCCGTAGTAGGCGGCGCCACGGGGTTCATTCAACACGACAATCAGAGCAATTTCCGGATTCCTGGAGGGGACAACCCCCACAAATGAACTCACATATTTATCGTTGGAATACCGGCCGATGGCAGAATCGTACTTCTGGGCCGTTCCGGTCTTGCCTCCAACCCGGAACCCTGGAATAGCGGCGAGGGGGGCTGTCCCCTCTTTGCTGGTGACCGCTTCCATGGAAGAGATCATAAACTCAGCGGTCTTGTCGGAGATCACCTTCCGCACGACCTTGGGTTTGTTCTCCAGGACTATCTTCCCATCCGGGTTGATGACCTGCGAGACCACATAGGGCTGCATCCGGACTCCCTTGTTGGCAATGGTGCACACGGCCGTCAGGAGCTGCAGGGCCGTGACCGATATTTCCTGACCCATGGACATCGAGGCCATGGAGAGCCCGGACCATTTGGAGACGGGCCGGACCATGCCGGCGGATTCCCCGGGAAGGTCCACCCTGGTCTTTTCTCCGAAACCGAAATTTTTAATGGAGGAATAAAAGTTGTTTTCCTTCAATCTCTCGCCGATCTTGATGGCCCCGATATTGCTGCTTAGCTGCAGGACCTGGCCCACCGAGAGCCAGCCGTACTCATGTGTATCATGATAGACCGTGGTGCGGAAATGATAGGCCCCGTTTTCGCAGAAGAAGATATCATCGGGTCTTACAGCTCCCTGGTCAAGTGCTGTAGACAGGGTAATGAGCTTGAAGGTAGATCCGGGCTCAAAGGCATCGATGATGCCCAGGTTTTTGCGGTCCTGAGGCCGGGAATCCTGAAACTCGTTGGGATTGAACACGGGATAGCTGGCCATGGCAAGGATTTCTCCTGTGGATGGGCGCATCATCACGGCCATACCCGACAGGGCCTTGTTTTCCAGAACCGCTTTCTTCAGTTCTTCCTCGGCCACATACTGAATCACCTTGTCGATGGTCAGAACCAGGTGGTTGGCGCCGGAAGGCTCTACATACCCCTTCACCTCGGCCATGATCTTTCGGCGCCTGGCATCCACGCTGGCGATGAACCATCCGGATTCGCCCTTGATATAGTTGTCGTACTGAAACTCGATCCCCTCCAGGCCCTGGTTGTCCAGTCCGACAAACCCGAGGAGCCCTGAAGCCAGGGTCCGATTCGGATAAAAACGTCTGCTCTCGTAAAGAAACGATACGCCATCCAGATTGGCTTTATCCAGCTTTTCTATAATTTCAGGATTGAGTTTTCTTGCAACCCAGACAAATTGTCTTTTTGTTTTCAGGAGTTCCCTGAGGATTTTACGACGGTCCTCGCCGGTGATCTTTGCGAGGATACCGGCCGCGGCGGTTTTGTCTTTCACCTTCGGAGGGACGGCATAGACAGAGACCGTATCCACGCTTATGGCCAGCTCACGCATCTTTGCATCATAAACCGTGCCGCGCTTGGGAACGATCTCCAGCGTACACTTGTGCTGCTTGTCAGCCATGTCTCTGAGCAAGGCATGGTCCCGGACCTGGAGGGTATAGAGCCGGTAGGTCACTGACGCATATCCACAAGCAAAAACAACCATGACGAGCATGGCCTTGAGCCGATATCGATTACTAAAAAAATCCTTCATACCCGCCTCTAAATCGTGGCTGATTACAGAACCTGAGAATAAACAGCATCTTTAAGCACCTTGCAATATTTCCGGCAGGGAAAGGACAAGGTGCCGCGGCGCTTACCTTTGCCTGCCCCTGGATTCCTTCACATAAAAAATCTGATCCGCTGCCGGGACCTGCATCCTTAATTCCTTCCGGGCCCGTTCTTCAACCTTGTCCAGGGAAATCGAGGTATTGTATTCCAGAAGGAGCTCCCGCTTATCCTGGAGAAGCTTTTCATGTTCCTGTTTCATGACCTGGATGTCATATCCGATACCGACGTACTGTACCCTTTCCCATACTGCGAAAATTCCGACGAAGATACAAAACAGGACCACGAACAGATAGGACCAGTGCATCTGTATCCGGTCGGTCTTCTTCTTGGAAAAGACATCTATCCTTTGAGACCCGAGCAGAACCCCTGAACTGTTTTTCATGGTTACCTCTCTATTTTTTCTGCAGCCCTCAGTTTAGCGCTTCGTGCCCATGGGTTGCTTTCAACCTCCTGCGGCGAAGCCATGACCGGCTTTTTAGTCATCCGCCTGAGCACGGGTAACTTTCCGCATGCACAAACAGGAATATCAGGAGGACAGGTACACCCCTTTTCCAGCGCATGGAAAAACTGTTTTACAATCCTGTCCTCGAGGGAATGAAAAGAGATCACGCAGAGGCGGCCTCCTGACTTGAGGATCTTCACGGCCCCCTCCAGACCTTCGCGTAATGCATTCAACTCATCATTGACTGCGATCCGGAGGGCCTGGAATGTCCGAGTGGCGGGATGGATCTTGTATCGCCTTGCACCAGGAAGGGCCTTTTCTATCAAACCTGCAAGTTCTCTTGTGGTACGGACCGGACCTTTTTCTCTTGCCTTCAGGATCGCCGATGCCACCGAGCGCCATCTCTTCTCTTCCCCGTATTCCACAAGGATCTTCCGGAGTTGATCGATCCCTGCGCCATTCACGAGATCGTAGGCCGTAGGGACCGGTTCCTCAGGATTCATCCGCATATCGAGCGGGGCGTCCAGCATAAAGCTGAACCCGCGCGAGGGAGTAACAACCTGAATCATGGAAACTCCCAGATCCATCAAGACACCATCCACTGAATCGAATCCGGCCTCCCGTATCAGTCCGCAGAGATCCCGGAAATTCCCCTTGATGACCTGTATCCGGTTTCTGAAAGGGCCAAACCTTTCCGAAGCACGTGCAATCGCTTCGGGGTCCCGGTCGATGCCTATGATGATCCCGTCCGGAGAGGATTTTTTCAGCATCATTTCGGCGTGACCGCCGTCCCCGAGGGTCGCGTCCACATAGACACGGCCCGGCCTGATATCCAGAATGGATAAGGACTCTTCCCGCATGACCGGCCGGTGTCTTGTCTGCATGAACCATAAACCTTCTTCTTCCCGTTATTGTTCTTTGTACTTCTGAAGCGCCGATGCATGCACAAACGGCCTGCCGAATCCCTTCACGCTTTTGCCGTTGATCACGGCCACATCAATGTCCCGGACCTGCTGATCCTCCTGGATCTTCTGAATCCCGGTGGAGCAGCTTGTCACGTACTGGAAATCGCCGTATACCCCGACGATCTGGAAGATGTTTTTCAAATACCCGTTGATCCCGGTCAGGGCGAGCCCGCCTCCTGCTTTGCGCTGCCGCACGGCCGCCTGAGATAACCGCCTCAGGCCCAGGAAGTTCACGTGACTGACGGCCCCCAAGTCCAGAATGGAGAAGGTGTATCCTTTGCCGCTGTACTGATCGATGATCTCGCAGATCCGGTCCATGTCACTCACGTCGATATCACAATCCGGTTTCAGGATCATGATCTTGACCTTCTGGTTCTTTAGAGTTGCCATGTTGTATCCTCCCAAGCCGGACAAGCCGGAACCCATTTGCCGCAAAGACACGAAGGCAAGAACTTTATTTACAAGCGGCTACAAACCGAGTTGCGTGAGCGCCTCTCCCAAATCCTGAGACTCCTGAACTCCGGCCTCATGCTCCTCTTGCCGTTTCTTATCCCAGATCTCGATCTTCTTGAACATGCCGATGAGGACCACCTCTTTGGACAGCCCGGCATAGTCCCGCAAGTCCTGGGGAATCAGGATCCTTCCCTGCTTGTCAATGGTACACTCCGCGAGTGAGCTCAGAACCATCCTCAGGGTATCTTCCTGTGCCTGGTTCCTGTACTGCTGGCTCTTTGATTTTTCGAAGGCGATCCATTCGGAAAGCGGATAGGCGCGAAGACACCTGTTGTATTTAACAACAATCAATTTTTCTTCGTAATTGCCGGAAAGGACTTCCCGAAACTTGGCCGGAAAATTCAGCCGCCCTTTGGCATCGATGTTGTGGTTGAACTTGCCCCGGAACATCCATCCTCCACATAATCCCACTTCAACCCACCATAGATCGCAGTATACCCACCCAACTCACGCAATGTCAAGGAATATATTGGAAAATATTTGACTTTTGCTGGTTTAAAACTCGCAGAAATTTTGCTGGATACGCGGTTTGACAATAAATTAGAGGCCAATCATCAATATATTGTATTAGAAAAATTTTTCAATGGATATATGGCCTATGCAGGGAGTTCCCGGTTTTTGAAAAAGAGACTGATCAAAATGTGGTAAAAAGTGGGAGGGAAAATTGGTTCTTTCGTAAAAAAGTTAAACGGCTATAGAAGTTAAAGATAAAAAATCAAGAATCAAAGATCAAAATGACAGAGGAAAAATAAAAAATGAATGTATCAATTTTTATATTTTGATTTGTCATTTTGATTTTTTATCTTTGATCTTTGATTCTTAAGTCATGCAAAAAGTACTTTGATTTTCAATTTCTGCGTGGTTCACCTTAAATACGAAAGAAAACTAAATTACCGCATTACGTTTCCTGGAACCGTTTTAGGGTATATTGCTTGGCCAGGGATACGGCCTCATGCATGGAGATCCCGAGGACAAGATATCCGCACAGGGCAGATGAGAAGATGCAGCCGCTTCCGTGAAGGTCTTTGGCCAGGCGGGGTCCGGGAACCGAGACAAAGTCTCTCCCGTCATAAAGCAGGTCCGCAGGGTCCCCGGCCCGATGGCCTCCGGTAATCACCACGTGTGCAGGGCCCAACGCCCGGATCGACTTGCACATCCTTCTGATCCATGAATCCTCTTCCTCATCAGGGGAGCGCCCGGCCCCGCTCAGGATACCGGCCTCGGAGAGGTTGGGAGTGACCGCCGTGGCAAGCGGAAAGAGTTCCTCCATCATAACGCTGATGGCATCTTCATTCAAGAGGGGGACCCCATTCGAGGAACGGATGACCGGATCGATCACCAGTATACGGGGAGTGTGCCGTTTAAAAAGACCCGCTGCGATACGGACATGGTCCGCGGTCATAAGCATGCCCGTCTTGACTGCATCGATCCTGAAATCGCTGAACAGGGTTTCAAGCTGGAGGGAAAAAGCATCAAGGGCCACGGGAAAGACCCCGCGGACGCCGGTCGAATCCTGGGCCGTGATCGCGGAAATTACGGAGACCCCGTATAAACCGAGGGCATGCAGCGTCTTGAGGTCGGACTGAATCCCCGCCCCGCCCGTGGGGTCTGATCCGGCAATGGTGAGAACGATCTTTTTTTGTCCCGGCTGCGCCATGTTCTTTTTATCCAATGGATTTGAAAGCACCTGATTTTAAATCATATCCATGGAGATATGAAAAATCAAGACAAGATGTGGCGGATCGAGCAGAGGATGATCCTTATGCAGGTATGGTTTTCTGCGAAAATGGAGATTTGAACTTGACAATAACGCGTATAATACGATAAATTAGAACCGTTCATACTAATCATAATTTTATGGGATTTACCATGGAATTTCGTCCTGCTGTCGTCGTCCATTATAAAAATGGCGACATAAGAAAAGGATATACCAAAAACTTCGCATTCTTCCGCAATACCTTTGACCTCACCGAAGTGGACAGCAAGACCGAACAAGAGATGCAGGCCACACAGGTCCGGGTTGAGGATCTCAAGGCTGTCTTCTTCGTAAAGAATTTCAACGGGAAGCCTGACTATCATCCCGGCCCCAATTCCGTGCCCGAACGGTACGGTTTCGGAGACCGTCTGGAGATCACCTTCATGGACAACGAAACCATGATCGGCTACACCCACAGGTACAGGGAAAACAATAACGGGTTCATCCTCTATCCGGCCGATCCCAAGGTCAATAACGATCTGGTCGCTGTGATCCGTTCCGCCACACAGGCCATCACACCGGAGCAGAAACACTCCTTTTTCTATCTTTAAATGGATTCCAAACTACAGGGCGGATCGGATAACACCTGAATCACTGATTCGTGAAACAGGTCAGATGCCCGTCATCATAAAAAATCCTGAACCGGCGGCCCAGAAAATCTTTCAGGCAATCGGCGATACTGAAGATTGTGACAGGGTGCCGGACTTGATCCAGGTCCCGCGCAAAACTCTCATAGAAGGCCTTGCCACGGCCTTCAGGACGGACGGGCCGATAGATGTAGATGAAATCGAAATCGGCCGGCTGAACCTCGATAACATTTTTATGAATCCACTCCACTTTCTGCCCTGGGATACCCATGAAGGATTGCAGCCTCCTGCCGCTTTCGATCATTCTCGAACTTAGTTCAATCTGACAGGTCTTTTTGTGCGGATAAAGATACTGAAAAAGGAGCCCCTGAAAACCGTTTCCGGCGCCGTAGTCCGCGAGCCGGGTCTCCGGTGTGATATACGGCCCGGCACGAAGAAGCGGGGAGAGCCCGCCGGCATGGCACCAGTAACCGCCGTATGCATCCATCTCCTGCCGGTCAGAAGGGGAATAGCCGTTGTTGCTCCCGTGCAGATAGCAATAGATCTGTGTAAGATCATCCTCAACCCTCTCAGGGTCACCCCGGTCAAGATCTCGGCGAAACCTGAAAAACAAGGGGGCAAACCCGGGATAAAGACCCGGAAAATCCGTTCTTGATCCCAGCGAATTAAAGAGCCGGATCAGGACAGCCAGAAGATCGGTCCTTTCGCGGTCCTCCTCCTGCCCTTGTGTCAGGGAGAGAAATCTCTTGACCAAATCATTCATCTTGACCCTGTCTCACTTCTGAAGTATATTGCTGAACGTTTGCTGTGCATTCTCAAATTGATTATAATGGTTTTCATGTTGTTCATCAAGTCCATTGGCATTGGCAGACCCATTCCACGGAATTTTAGCGGCGAGGAAGGAGGACGGGGACATGCCCACTCAATCCGTATCCTTCTTGATTTCTCCACGAAATGCCTATTAGAAAGAAGATGCTGCATAAAGGACAGAAACAACCATGACAAAAAAAGATCCATGTTCTGATGTTCCCAGAGGCTGGCAACTCATGGGGCTGTCCCTTACGGCGCTGGGCATCGTCTACGGAGATATCGGAACCAGCCCTCTCTACGCGCTCCGGGAGTGTTTCTACGGCTCACATGCCGTTGCTGTAACATCCGCAAATATCCTCGGCGTACTTTCCCTGATCTTCTGGTCTCTTATCTTCGTGATTTCGATCAAGTACCTGGCCTTCATCCTGCAGGCTGACAACCAGGGTGAAGGGGGAGTCCTTGCCCTGACCGCCCTGGTTACTCCCGTGCGTTCCTTCTCACAAGGGAGCCGATGGCTGATCATGCTCGGGCTCTTTGGCGCCGCTCTTCTTTACGGGGACGGAATGATCACGCCCGCCATCTCGGTGCTGAGCGCGGTGGAAGGGCTCGAGATTGCAACCCCATTATTAAAACCCTACGTCATCCCCATCACCATTGTGATCCTGATCGGACTGTTCAAGATCCAGCGCCGTGGCACCGCCGGAGTCGGAGCGGTCTTCGGACCGATTACACTGGTCTGGTTTCTGGTCCTCTCCATACTCGGGATAGCCCAGATCATCCGGGAGCCGGGGGTTTTGTCCGCGGTCAATCCGCTTCACTGTGTGAGCTTCTTCCTGCAGAACAAATGGCATGGGTTCCTTGTCCTGGGCGCGGTCTTCCTGGTCATGACCGGCGGGGAGGCCCTGTACGCGGACATGGGGCACTTCGGAACCAGGCCGATCCGGATGACCTGGTTTCTGGTCGTACTGCCTGCGCTCCTGCTCAACTATTTCGGACAGGGCGCCCTCCTGATGAGAAATCCGGCCGCGGCCGTCAACCCTCTTTATCAGATGGCGCCGAGATGGGCGCTCTACCCCATGGTCATCCTTGCCACCATGGCCGCTGTCATCGCCTCGCAGGCGGTCATCTCCGGCACGTTCTCCCTCACCATGCAGGCCGTTCAGCTCGGCTACAGTCCCCGCATGGATATAGCGCACACATCGGCAAGAAAGAGGGGACAAATCTATATACCCGCCATCAACTGGGGGCTCATGATCGCATGTGTCGGACTGGTGGCCGGGTTCCGAAGCTCAAGCAATCTTGCCGCGGCATACGGCGTGGCGGTCACGACCACGATGGTGATCACCTCAATGCTCTTTTACTTTGTCCTGCGGAACCGGTGGGGATGGGGCCTTCCGGCCTCTCTTCTGCTGTGCGCATCCTTCCTCGTTTTTGACCTGTCTTTCTTCGGCGCCAATATATCAAAAATCACCCATGGCGGCTGGTTCCCTATCCTGATTGCAGCCATGGTGTTCATCCTCATGTCCACATGGAAAACCGGCCGCAGGATCCTTGCGCAGCGGCTCCAGCAGGAGTCCTTCCCCCTCAAAACGTTCATAAACAGCATCAGCTTGAATTCACCGGCACGCGTACCCGGCACTGCGGTCTTCATGTACAGCAATCCATCCGGAACTCCCTCCGCATTATTGCACAATCTCAAGCACAACAAGGTAATGCACGAACGGGTTGTCATCCTGAACGTGCTCACAGAGGGTCTTCCTTACGTTGCTGAAGAAGACCGGATGGAGCTGGAGGAACTCGGCCAGGGCCTCTACCGTATGGTGATCCACTATGGGTTCATGGAGAATCCGGATATCCCGAAAGTCCTCGATGGGGTGAAGATGGAAGGCCTGGAGTTCAATCCTATGGAAACGACTTTTTTCCTCGGCCGTGAGACCCTGATCGCAACAAAGAAACCCGGGCTGGCCCTGTGGCGGAGAAAACTCTTCATCTGGATGTCCCATAACGCAAGGGGAGCGACCTATTTCTTCGGGCTCCCGGCAAACCGCGTGGTCGAACTCGGCACTCATATCGAGCTGTGATATGATCCTTATCTATCCGCCTGTAGCAAAGCCATCCGACCCCCCGGCCGGCATGGCAAAGCTTTTTGGAACGCTGAAAGACCATGGGGTCGCATGCAGGCTCCTGGATGCCAACCTCGAGGGCCTTCTCTATCTGCTTGGATGCACGCAGCCCCAATCTGATACATGGACAAACCGGGCCGTCCGTCATCGTTTAAACCATCTTGCCTCTCTGAAAGACCGGCGCACATATCTGAATCTGGATCGCTACAAGCGGGCGGTCCTGGACCTGAACCGAGTTCTCGAAAGATCAGCAAAACAAAGCAGCGTAACAGTCGGCCTTGCGGATTACCGGGACCAGGAACGATCTCCCACATCGAGCAGGGACCTGATCCTGGCCTCGGAATGTCCGGACCTGAATCCTTTTTATCCCTATTTCATGACCCGGCTGACCGAACTCCTAAATGAGGAGCAGCCATCCATCATCGGATTCTCCCTGAACTATCTGAGCCAGGCCTTGTGCACGTTTGCCATGATCGGGTTCCTGAAAAAGGAATGCCCCGGGCTGAGCCTGGTCCTTGGCGGGGGATTGGTCACGTCATGGATGAAGAGGCCCGGCTGGCGGAATCCGTTCCTCGGGCTGGTGGATCACCTTGTTGCCGGACCCGGGGAGGCGCCCCTGCTTTCTCTCGCCGGCAGAAACGGGATGCGGGACGGCCGCTCCAGACCGGATTATGGAACGCTCCCGGTACAGGACTATCTCTCTCCGGGTTTTGTTCTTCCCTACAGCGGGTCGAGTGGGTGCCATTGGGGCCGATGTGCATTCTGTCCGGAAAGTACAGAAGCAAATACCTATATCCCGATACCCGTGGAGAGCGTAGCCTGCGAGCTGAAAACTTTGGTAACCGAAAAAAAACCCGCGCTGATCCATTTTCTGGACAATGCCATGAACGCCTCCCTGCTCAAATCCCTTGCCGGTTATCCGCCGGGTGTGCCGTGGTACGGCTTTGCCCGGATCAGCCGGGACCTGACCGATCCGGGTTTCTGCATGGCCCTGAAGCGGTCAGGATGCGTGATGCTCAAACTGGGTCTGGAGTCCGGGGACCAGGACGTGCTCGACCGGATGGACAAGGGGATTGACCTGAATATGTCCTCCGCTGCCCTGAAGGCCATGCACGGAGCCGGTATCGCCACGTATGTCTACCTTCTCTTCGGCACGCCGCCGGAGACCCTGACTGAAGCGCAAAGGACCCTTGATTTTACAGTCAGGCACAAGAATGAAATCAGCTTCCTGAACCTCGCACTCTTCAACATGCCGGTGGGCAGCCCGGAAGCAGAAGGACTGAAAACCAGCGGTTTTTATGAAGGCGACCTTTCCCTGTACACGGATTTTATCCATCCAAAAGGTTGGAACAGAAAACAGGTCCGGCAGTTTTTAGAGCATGAGTTCAAGCGTCATCCGGCCGTGTCAGGAATCCTGAAAAAAGATCCTCCCCTGTTTACCTCCAATCACGCACCATTCTTTATAATGGCGCCTCCCGAAAACCCGTCACTGGAAAGATGACCGGTCGAAAAGTTTCTGCCTTTGCCCCTGCGGATTGCCATGTCTCCGGATTTGGGATATCCTTGCCCGTATAGAGAGTTCCTTCAGAAACAACCCGACAGGATGGTCCATATGATCCCTATTCCCGGTGTAAGAGTCCTTTTTTTCCATGCATTCCTGTTTGTTTGCCTGGCCTTGCCGAATGAGGCCTCATCCCTGGGCCCGGCAGCCGCATCACTTCAGCATATTTCGCTCCTTCGTCCGATCTCTTCTCCATATTATCCTGTGGTCATCAAAGGCAGGGACCTGCCTCCCCTCCTGAACGCGGCCATAGGAAAGATCTCTTTATACGCCTTCCATGGCGCAAAGGGAATGGAACCCATCCCCTTCCAGATCGACCGGAAGAATATGGGAGGGGAATTCCTGATCCCGGACAAAAAAGCGGAGATAGACCGGGAAAGCAAATACCCCATGGGCAAATACGACGAGCTTGTATTCATGGCATCTGACACCGGAGAGCAGACCCTGTCCCGTCCGGACGGTCTCACATTCTCCCCGGCTGTGGAGATAGAACTCCTTGATCCGCCAAGTGAGAGCCGCAGATGGGTCTATGCATTCATCCTGGACCATGAATCCCCTGTAACGGGCACGCCGCATTATGTCTCCTACCAAAACCGGGACGATGTGATCGAGTCGGAAACCTACAGGGTCGGATTCTCCAGGCAAACGCCCCTGGTCATCGATACGTTGATCTGGAAGGGGGCAACGCCCGGTGAATCCAGCCCGAATCTCGCCGACAAGATGAAAGCGAGGCACACCGGAAAACTTTTCCAGAAGCTCGACTTCGTAAGGACCGAGGAGGATTCCGAATCCAGACTGACCGCCGTCAAGCAAGGCCCCGTGCGGGTCATCCGGTGCACGGTCAACAGGGCCAGGCTCATCATGGGGCTCCGCACCCCGGCCATCACCATCTACAATATCCATTACGCCAATGCCTTCTTCATGGATACCTTCATTGAGATTCCCTTCAGGATCGGCCTCTTCCTCTCGGACTTGACAACCCTGATGACCATGGACGGGAACGACGGCCCTTCGGTGCCGGCATACCGGGTCTACAGCAATTCCGTGAGGGAAGGCGCAGATATCAACGGGAGGATGTCCGTGAAAAAGAAGAGGATCAACGCTTCAGGGGACCAGGACCTGGTCATCTCCAGCACCTACGGAAAGGTCCTGGTCTCCATGGACCTGGGAAAGAATCTTCCGGTCCGGTACAGGGTATACATCATGGATGACCAAAGCCGCCCGGACCCTCCGGAGAATGTCCCCGGGCAGTTCGGCAACATGGGGTTTATCTCCACAGGCTGGGAAAAACTGGATGCCTCGGTCTACCACATGGTCTTCAGCGTTTACATGATCCGGGACATCTCCGTGGACCAGGGCTTTGATATCCTTCAGAACGCCCCCGCTTTTGTGAATTGAGCAACCGGGCCCTGCTTCGGATCCTGGTCAGGCGTGCTCTCCACAAGAAAAATTAGATTTACAATTCCCATAAAAATTGATAGTTGAAGGGATCGGCAAAATGACCGCTGAGAATATACGCTGGATAGTCAGCGAACCAGGATCAAAGTATGGATTCCAGAATGACGATTTGGATCTATGAAGAAATTGATATTAATCACAGATGAATAAGGGCCGCGGATCTCTAATCAAGGGAATACCTTCCTGAATGCATCCTCATAAACCTTAAGATCGTTTTCAGAAAAGAGCACAAACCGGACCTCGTCCATGGGGTGCTCCATGAGAAAGTCCCGAACCGTTGAAAGGGCGATCCCGGCCGCCTCCCCGATGGGGAACCGGTAGGCCCCGGTGCTGATGGACGGGAATGAGATGGACCGGATGTTGTACTCTTTCGCGAGCTTGAGGCTGTTCTTGTAGGCGCCGGCAAGAAGTTCCCGCTCCTTTCGGTCCCCTCCGGACCAGACCGGCCCCACGGTGTGGATCACATATCGGGCTTTTAGATTCCCGCCGGTGGTGATCACCGCTTCTCCGGTGGGACATCTCACCTGCCTGGCCACAATGGCCTTGCACTCCTTTAGGATCTTCGGCCCTCCGGCCCGGTGAATGGCCCCGTCCACCCCTCCGCCGCCCATAAGCGATGAGTTGGCCGCGTTCACAATGGCTTCGGTCTCCGCCTGCGTGATGTCCCCCCGTACCAGGGTCAGCTTTGTCTTCCCGATCAATTTTTCCATATCGGCCTCCCTCTGTAACAAGCTAACCACAGAGCTCTGTGGTTTCACTTTTCATTATCCCGGCTCGATCCGGACCAGGGTCGCCCCCCAACCCCCGGACTCCGGAGGCGCCTCTGAAAAAGAGCGGACATAGGGGCTATTTTTTAGAACCGACCGGACCATGTTTCGCTGAGTGCCGATCCCCTTGCCGTGGATTATGCGGACCTCGGAAAACCCTTTGAGATGGCACTGATACAGATATTCCTCCACCACAGACTTGATATCCCGCACATCAAAAGTATGGAGGTCCAACTCATCGGTGATGGGGAGATTGACCGGTGAGTCCGGGGGTTGATCGGTATTCATGGCCGCCGCCTTTTCTCTGATTCCATGTCCTGATAAATCACTTTTATCCGAAAATCACCGGGCCGTCAAGGAACTTCGTAAACCCCGAAACAGCGATAGACCAGCCTAACATAAACAGGACAGGCGTTTCCTTCTGTAACTTCGTGTGAATTCCTGGTGGTGGAACTTGGGACACCCATTCCTGTGCAAAGTATTTTTCTGTGCACTCTGTGGTTTCCCTTTTCATAGTTGTTGGTTTGTGCCAATTCGTGGCTGAATATTTTTTTTAGTGCCTTTGTGCCTTGGTGGCGGAAAAGGCTTTTATCTGAGAGGCATTTTGGTGTCTGGACCCAATTCCATCTGAAGCTTGACAGGAAGAGGTGGGCTCTGCTATAAATCAGGACGGTCACCTTTCCGAAAAGCACAAACAGTTTAACCTGAGGAGCGTGATATGGATCAGAATATGCGCATCATGAGCGAAAAACCATTGAATGCGGAGACCCCGAACCAGCATCTCCGCTCATGGATCACGGCCAACGCCGTATTCTATGACCGGAACCAGGGGGCGATCATGGATCAACCGGTCTCCTTGTCCGAATGGGAACTGACCATTGATGGAGAAGTTGAAAAAGAGGTCCGGTTCACATTCGACCAAATCCTCCGCATGCCCAAGACCATCGTCTCCAATACCCTCGAATGCTCGGGAAACGGGAGGTCTCTCCTCAAGGAAAAGACCACCGGAAACCCATGGACCATCGGCGGTGTGGGGAATGCGGTCTGGAGCGGCGTATGGCTCAAAAACCTTCTGGAAAAAGCCGGCCTGAAAAAGAGCGCAAAACATGTGGCCTTTGAAGGCTTGGACAAACCCCTCGGCTCCGCAGGGATCAAATTCATCCGCAGCATCCCCATAGAAAAGGCCATGACCTCGACCCTGCTCGCCTATGAGATGAACGGAGAGCCCCTGCCTCTGAAGCATGGTTATCCGCTTCGAGCCCTGGCACTCGGATGGACCGGCGCCAACTGCACCAAGTGGCTCTCCAGGATCACAGTCATGGAGCGGCCCTACGAAGGGTTCTTCATGGACAACGTCTACCGCCTCTTCCAGAAAGGGGAGGAACCCAAAACCGGAACCGTGGTCACCGCCATGAACGTCAAGACCATCATCACCCAGCCGCTCAAGGACGAGACGCTCCCGGCCGGACCGGTCACCATCCTGGGCGCATCCTACGCGGGGGAAACCGATGTGGTCATCGTCGAGGTCTCCGTGGACAACGGCAAGAACTGGGACCCCGCAGAATTCATCGGGCCGCATGAACCCTTTGCCTGGAGACAGTGGCAGTTTGTATGGAATGCAAAAGAAAAGGGGGACTACACCATCATGGCCCGCTCCACCGATTCCGAGGGGCGCAAACAGCCCATGGAGACCGTGTGGAACGTCCTGGGATACGGGAACAACGGCATACAGGAGCATGGGGTCACGGTTCATATTACGTAACCTGATAGCCACTGTTCATAAGCTCATCAAGTTAAAGTCGCATCAACGTTCAACGTCAGGCACGTCCTTTGCTACGTCGCTACGGTGCGGTTGTTCTTTGACGAAGTCTTTTCTCAGCTATTCCGTGCGTATGAAAAAATCACGTACTTGTCCTCGTCATCGCAAATCCAATTTCCACAACACTCGGTCCTTATCAGATTGCCGGTCTTGCCGCACAGACCGCATCGTGGTCCGGTCGGCTTCGATTTGGATGTGTTCTTAGGCATCCCTCCTCCTTTCCTCTCCATAGTCCGATCTCCCGGAGACGTTTCTGATATTCTTCTTTCCTCAACGACAGATTCGGAGTGACTCCATTAAGCGTCAGATCCCATGAATGGGTATCAGTCACCACGATTGTAAATAATATCTGACTTACGATGAGGCCTGAAGTCATAGTGATATCTTATAATTTCTTTTTGCAACTCAGACAACGTCCATTCGTCTGGGTCAAACTTTTTACCCTCGATGCCGGCCTCTGCTTCACCAAACCTGTGATACTCCTCATTCTCTCTTGCGATGAATCCTTCTATGTCCTCACTCACATCACATTCTTCCTCATCGCGCCACTCACCATAACTGCCCGTTCTTTTCACGTAGATCAATAAATCTGGATCTATGTGGAGCCGGTCGAACACAGCAAGAAGGCAGACACCATCAAGAATCAGCGTATTTTGTGCATTGTTAATTTTTTCTCGAACCTTGTCATATTTAATATTCTGAACAAATTGGCCAAGATTTTTTTCCACGTATTCATCATCGTCTAATTCAACATGGATATACCCCAACCGGCTTGCCAATTCCCTCGCCAAGGTACTCTTGCCCGATCCGTCTTTTCCATCAATACCAATAAGACCGACTTTGCGCCTTTTCAATCTTTTCAATATTTCGCTGACTTCGGAAGTCGCCTGCATATGGTTCTTAACTGATAATGGGGCCCGGCTGCCCCGATTGACGGTTAGAAAGAGATATAAACATGCTTCGGACCTTGATACCGTTTCGGTCTTCGGCCCGGGGTATTGCTCATCCACGCGTGTGCGAGCACTCTACGCCAGTCATACTGTGGTGTTGCATACAGTGTAATGAAACCGTCTCCTGAGATTAGCATGTTATATTTTGCAAACAATTCATCAAAGACTTCCAATGCCTCCTCGACTTCTGATAAGGTTGGAAACCGGCGAATCTGACCAAGAGGGACATGATGCGCTAACCTCTTGTTCACAAATCTACGAATTCGTTCATCGGCTTGAGCAAGCTTCTTAACGTCTGCTGTCACCATTTGCGCCGAGACGTGGCTTTTTCCACGGCCGACAATTTTATCGAAAGAAACATCAGCATCTCTGGACGTGCAATCCTTCTGCCAGTGCAGAGCACGGAAACTATCTCGACTTACTACATCTGGCCGCAACGCGACCTCTCCCAACAAACGGCGCAGAGAAATTGAATCAAGATCCTTGTCAGATAGACGGCGTATCCCAATACAAATTGCAACGATATAATTATCACGTGCCCAATTAAAAAACGCAGGAGGATCAAGAGTCTTTTTGTCGGCTTTGACAATTGACACTAACTCCTTATAAATTTGCAACTTCCTGTATAAGTCAGTTACGTCTCCTTTCAATCGGGGTAACCAACGCCTCCACTTGCTGCGAAGGGCAGCGGGGGTCTTAGGACGAATTCTTTTCTCAAGTTCCTTCTCCTGGCTGGACAATCTCTGGTTTTTCCTTCTATTCATAGTTCCTCGATAAAACCTATGGTCTGCTCGAATACTGCATAGCGCACCTTTCTCTTCAGTCCATGTCTCCACGCCTTTCAACGGTTGGATCTTTGCTGCCGGGTTTACAGAGGTGATATGGGGTTTCCATATAACACCCCGAGACTTCCGTGCTGCAACGAATCGGCCAAGCTACGGACTCTCTTGCCGCCCACGTTCAGATCGTGGGTATTCTCAGGATGCCCACTTGAGCATAAGCTTTCTGCGATTCATTGCGCAATCCCGCAAGTAGAGATTGATAAGTTTTTGGTAAGGAATTCCCAGTTCCTTCGCCATGGCCTTGAAATATGCCACGGAGTCTTTATCGAGGCGGATCGTAACCGGTTGCTTCAGATGTTTAACATAGGGGTTTTTTTGCCCTTTCATATTTGAAAAATTGTAATGCGCCCTCATGGTATCACCTCCAGTAAGCGGTTATCTCTTTTTTGTTTGCCTTGCGTACCGAGACAATACGGATAACCTTGTCACTCGAACGATAGCAATGACATACGACCAGTACCCTTAATTTGAAACTCATGCCGAGCATTATAAATCGATCCTCGTCTTGAGAATGGTCAGGGTCATAGTATCGAATAGCATTCTCATCAAGGAAGACAGATTGCGCCTCATCAAACGATACACCATGCTTTTTCTTGTTCTCGCGGCTCTTTCTCTCATCCCATTCAAAGTGAATATTAGTCATATGTACAAAGTACACATAATCTCAAGGAATGTCAATACCCGTTTGATTGAATACCCGTTTGATTGAAAGCAGAATGAGAGATGTCCTACTTCTTTCCTTCAAGCACCTTCAATGCCTGAAGCAATGCGTCGGCCTTGTGCAGGGTCTCATGGTATTCCCGCTCCGGGTCCGAGTCGGCGACAATCCCGGCGCCCACCTGCACATGGGCCTTGCCGTCCTTGATCACAAAAGTCCGGATGATGATGTTGAGGTCCATGTCCCCGTTGAAGCCGAGCCACCCGATGGAGCCGGTGTAGGGCCCGCGCTGGACCGGCTCGAGTTCATCAATGATCTCCATGCAGCGCACCTTGGGCACGCCGGTAATGGTGCCTCCCGGAAAGGTCGCTCGAATCAGGTCAAACAGGTCCTTTTTCTCATGCAGTCTCCCGCGGACATTGGAGACGATATGGATCACGTGGGAGTATTCTTCGAGCACCATGAATTCATCCACAGAGACCGAACCGTAATCACAGACGCGGCCGATGTCGTTTCGTTCGAGATCAATCAGCATGATATGTTCGGCCCGCTCCTTTTCATTGGTGATCAGCTCAGCGCTCATGGCCTGGTCTCCCCGGGCATCCTTGCCCCTGGGCCGGGTCCCGGCGATGGGGCGGGTATCCACGATCCTCTCCTGCAGGCGCATGAACCGCTCGGGTGAGGAACTCACCAGTTGAAAACCTTCAAGGTCCATAAACGCTGCAAAAGGAGAAGGGTTGATCTCACGCAGAACTTTATAGAGGCGGAAAGGAGCGAGGTCCCCGATCTCTGCGGTCAGCCGCTGGGAGAGGTTGGCCTGGAAGATGTCGCCTGCCCGGATATATTCCTTGGCCCGGCGGACCATCTCCATGTAGTCCTCTTTCCCCATGTTGGCGGTCACGGTAAAATCCTTGGGCCCGGCATAAGATGGAGCCGCCCTTTTCGAAGCAGGCGTCTTAACCCTCTGGAGAAGCGCTTTGAGTTTATCCACGCCCCGGCTGTATGCCCGTTCCTTTGCTTCCTCCTCATCCGGACGCCTCCTCAGCATGGGGACATAGACCAGGATAATCTCCCGCTCCACGTGATCAAAAACCACCACCGTATCCATAAACAAAAAATAGAGGTCCGGGATCTGAAGATCATCTCTGGCCGTCCTGGGGATGCGCTCGAAGAAGTGGACCGCATCGTACCCGATCATGCCCACTGCCCCTCCGGTAAAAAAAGGGAGGCCTTTCATTCTGACCACCGGGGTTTCCTGAAGCAGGCGCCTGAGTTCCATAAAGGGGTTCCCCTGGATCATGGTCTCATAGAGCCCGTCACGGATCCGGATCTGGTCATGCTTGCTCTCAAAGACCTGGAAAGGTCGTGAACCCACGAAGGAATACCGGCCGATCTGTGATGTCCCTTTGACTGACTCGAGGATGAAGGAGTCCCTCCCCTCGCGGACCCGCTCAAAAACCGTAGGCGGGTCGAGCGTCCCCATGGGGATCTTCAGGAAGATCGGAACCGCCCTGGGGCCCCGGGAAAGGTTTAAAAAATCCTTGAGTGTGGGGGTTGCCTCTGTTGTTTCGGTCATGGTTTCCATGGGGAATACGGCCCTTTGTTTTTATCCGGGTCTTTCATCTGCACGGGCCCTTCCATTTACCCCGCTATTCTTTATGGAACGGGATGTCTATTGGCCGCCGGAACTTATAACGGGTAAATCCCCTCCCGCCGGGAGATTGTGTCGTAATCTTGATCTCTTCCTTCATGTTCCTTCTCCCTTTTGGGGAGAAGGTTAGGATGAGGGGGCTCTTTCCTGTCAACCCCTCACCCTTCCCCTCTCCCCATTCATGGGGCGAGGGAAATTTTGCTATTTGCTATTTGCTCTATTCTTTTTTCTTTTCATCTTCCGGCCCAGGGGCCACCACGGCTACCGTATATCTCGTGAGATCGATATACTTCTTGGCGATCCGTTGCACGTCCTTTGCCGTGACCTTCCCGATCCGTTCCGCATACTTTCTGTAGGCATCAAAACCGTTTCCGTACAGCTCATCAAAGACCAGGGAGGAGGCCATGGCCCCGTTGGTCTGGAGATCAATTTCAAACTGACCGATCAGGTTCTTCCTGGAACGATCCATCTCGTCCTTGGAAACCTTTTCCTCGCGGATGCGGCGAAGCTCGGCAATGATCCCTTGTTTGGCCTCGACGAGTTTCTCCGGGCTGCATCCGATATAGGCAGCGAAGAATCCCGGATCCACACCCTCCTGGGTAAAGGAGGTCACTGCATAGGCCAGGCTTTTCTTGTCCCGGAGCTCCAAAAAGAGCCGTCCGCCCTGCCCGGCCAGTACGTTGTTCAAAACCTCAAGAGGATACCGGTCATCGGAGGTGACCGTGGTCCCGAGGAAACCGAGGATCATATGGGCCTGCTGCCGGTCTGCGATCTCCAGGCTTTCCCGCACCTGGTCCTGAGGTTTCTCCTGTTTGATGTCCGGCTCGATGAGCTTGTTTTTCTCCATCTTTCCGAAGAGATCCTCAACCACTGCAACCGCTTCCTTTTCCGTGATGTCTCCCACAACGGCGATCACCATCCGGTCCGGAGAGATCGAATCAAAATAGGCTTTTTTCAGATCTGTTTGCGTGAACCCCTTGACCGTCTGCTCCTCTCCCATGACCCGCATGCGATAGGGGTGGGTCTGATACAGGGTCCTGCGAAAGAGGTTCCCGGCCCTCTGGGTCAGGATATCCTCCTGCTGTTTGATATCGGTCAGGATATCCTGCCTGACCTTCTCCATCTCGGATGGATCAAAGGATGGATGCAGGAGAATATCCGAAAGAATATGCATGCCTCTGGAAAAATGCCGGCTCAGGATCGTCAGCTCAGCGCCGAAGCTGTTCCGTCCGGAGAAACCGCTCACGCTCCCGGCCATGTCCTCTATTTCCGCAGAGATCTCCGAGGCTTTGCGTTTGTCCGTACCCCGCTCCAGCATGGAAGCGATGAAATTGTAGAGACCGCTCGTTGCCTCGGTCTCGTAACGCTGCGCCCCCGGGAAGACGACCTTCACCGAGACCGTGGGGACCGCATGATTCTCCTTGACGATCAGCCGGATGCCGTTTGCAAGGACGAGCTTCCGCGGCAGGCCTTCTTCCCCAACTTTGGCCGGACGGGACTCCTTTTCGATCTCCCGGGTGATCTCTCCCACCATCGTCTTCAGACTTTCGGCATTGAGGTCGGCCCGCTGGTCCGGGGCGAGCAGGAGGGAAACGGTCAGGTTTTCGGGCCGCAGATAGGTCCTGGCCAGGTCCATGATCTCCTGCGGGGTGACCGAGGCGATCCCCTTGAGATAGGTTTTCTGATAAAAAGGGTCACCGAAGTCGGATTCGTAATAGCCGATCTTTCTGGCCTGGCCCTCCATGGACTCCTTGCTGTAAATGAAGTCGCTCTCCACATTGGTCCTTGCCCGGAAGAGTTCTTCCTCGCTCACCGGCTCCACCTGGAGGCGGTGGACCTGCCGCAACGTCTCCCTGAGGGCCTCTTCGATCTTCTCAACATCCAGCGTGGCATCGATCATCAGAATCCCCGGGTCCATGGGTGTGAAGGCATAGGAATAAATGCTGCGCACCAGTTCCTTTTCCCGCTTCACCTCCCGGTAGAGCCTGGAGGTCTCGCCCTGCCCCAGGATCATCCCGAGGAGGTCCAGGGCGGGATTCCGAGGATCACGAAGGCTGGAGATATGGTAGCCCAGGTTCAGATAGGTCTGGCTGGTCTCCATCCTCGTGACCGCAGTCCGGGTCTCCTTCTGCTCCGGCTCCTGCGGAACCTCATGAGACAGGTTCGAATTCGGGGCGTAACCACTGAAGGCCTTCACGATCCGGGGAATCACCTCCTCGGCCTTGATGTCCCCGACCACGATCAGGCTCATATTGTTCGGCACATACCATTGATGGAAATAGTTGAGATACCGGTCTCGTGTGAGTCCCATAAAGGTTTTTTCGTAACCGATCACGGGCCTGCGGTAGGGGTGGACCGTATAGGCCGTCTCGAACATCTTGATGCCCGCCACCTGGTCCTGGTCATCCTTCGACCGCTTGAGCTCTTCCAGCACCACCTCGGATTCCCGGGCCAGTTCGCCCGGATCAAAAGAAGAGTTCTGAACGGCATCGGAAAGCACGTCCAGACCCACATCAAAGTACCGGCTGGCCAAAGTTAGGTGATAGACCGTGTGGTCAAAGGAGGTGTAGGCATTGATGTTCCCTCCGGCGGTCTCCACTTCCCGTGCGATTTCCCCCACACCCAGTTTTTTCGTTCCCTTGAAGAGCATATGCTCAAACACGTGGGAGATCCCGGCCTGGTCGTCCATTTCATAACGGCTCCCTACCTTGACCCAGACCTGCAGTGCCACCACAGGCGCGGCATGATTTTCAAAGATAACCACGGAAAGACCATTGTCCAGCAAAATCTTGGTAAGACCCTCCATACGCAGAACCTCCTTGTATCCCGCAGAACCCGTGCCAGCGGCACTGCAAACCTCCGGGCGGATCAGTCCCCAGAAAATCAGCATCATCCCCAAAAGCGTCCACAATCTCCGTGCCATATGATTTCCTCCGTCTTCAGTAAACATCTGTAACAGATAACACCTTACTCCAGGAATTTTGTCAAGGGTGTAACATATATGAAAAACCGTTCAAAACGCAATCTTAAATTCTTTTTGACACGCTGCTGTCCTTATTATAGGTTATAAGCCGTGCTTTTACGGATGATTCTTTGTATAGTTCAGCTTGCGGTCTGCAGGCCGGGTCAAACCGCAGCCTGTCAGGGTGGATAAAGATGAGAAAAAACAGGATCATGGTCACATGCCCCAAGGCGATCCCCCCTTACCTTAAACAGGAAATCCTTGCCCTTGGTTTCCCGGTCATGTTCGAGACGGTTTCAAGCGTTGCCACCGAAGGGATCCTTGAGGATACCATGAAGCTGAACCTCTTCCTCCGGACGGGGCACCGCGTGCTCTTTCTCGTCAGGGAATTTGAAGCCGGAGACGGTGAAGACCTCTACAGCAAAATCTCGGAAATAAACTGGGAAGATTACATCGCCGAAGATGGGTACCTGTGCGTGACATCCAGCGTGGACAATCCGAGCATCAGAGATTCACGCTATGCCAATGTCAAGTGCAAGGATGCCATTGTGGACCGGATAAAGCAAAAACGCGGGCAGCGGCCGGATTCAGGCCCGGAGAGAGGCCGGACCGTGGCCCATCTCTACTGGAAAGGGGATCACTGTTCGGTCTATCTGGACACTTCGGGGGAACCCCTTTCAAGAAGAGGATACAGAAAGATCCCACTGAAAGCGCCGATGCAGGAGACGCTTGCGGCCGCCGTGGTCCTGACAACAGGATGGGACGGCAGCGGGAATTTTATCAACCCCATGTGCGGCAGCGGGACACTGGCCATTGAGGCCGCTTTGATCGGGCTGAACAGCCCCCCCGGACTGTTGAGGGACAATTTCGGGTTCATGCACCTGAAGGGGTTTAATATTTCTTTATGGAATGCCCTGTGCCGGGAAGCAAAAAAAGAAGTAAAAAAAACCCTGAACGGCAGGATCATCGCCACAGATATCAGTCATAAAGCCATTGAGGGAGCGAAGAAGAACGCAGCCTATGCCGGGGTTGAGCATCTGATCGAATTCCACGCAGGCGACTACTCGGAAACTCCGGTCCCGGAGGGCGGCGGCGTGGTTGTGCTCAATCCCGAGTACGGCGAGAGGATGGGAAAGACCGAGGCACTCGAAGCCACCTACAGGGGGATAGGCGATTTTTTCAAACAGAGATGCAAAGGCTATACCGGATATATTTTTACCGGCAACCCCGGACTGGCCAAAAAGGTCGGACTGAAGGCAAAAAGAAAAATCCCTTTTTACAACAGCGAAATCGAATGCAGACTCCTTGAATACGAGCTGTATCAGGGAAGCAGGGAAAAAACAGGCCCGTCACAACCCACGCCGCCTTGACATTTTACCCGCCTTCTGACTTAATTGTAACCAGGTATCGGCTGAATCCGTTTTTATGTACCGCTTGTTTTCAGGGAGGCCATTTATGTTACGCACATTACTTCGCACAGACAAGGACATATCCGCCCTTGTCCTTCGAGTCCTGCTCGGGATCGTCTTCTTCCCGCACGGCGCGCAGAAGGTCCTTGGCTGGTTTGGGGGTCACGGCTTTGCAGGGACCATGAACAGTTTCACGGGTTCTCTGGGGATCCCCGCTCTCTTCGCTTTTCTGGCCATCATGGCGGAATTCCTCGGGGCCCTGGGGCTGATCGTCGGGTTGCTGACCCGGGTCGCCGCGTTCGGCATCGCCTGCGTCATGGCCGTGGCTGTTTATATGATTCATTTCCAGAACGGTTTTTTCATGAACTGGTTCGGGGACCAGAAGGGTGAAGGGTTCGAGTACCATATCCTGGCCGCGGCCATTGCCCTCGCCCTGATGATCAAGGGGGGCGGCCTCTGGTCAATGGACAGGGCTCTTTCGGGAAAAATCCGAAAATAACCGGGTGAGATGAATGGACTGTATCGTGTTCTGCGGCAGATGATTAAAAGATTCGGAGCAAGGCCTTGCAGATCAGCCACGCCATGACGATGCTCATGGGGAGGGTAAAAAGCCACGCCATAACGATCTTTCCCGCCACACCCCAGCGGACAGCCCTGATCCTTTGAGTGGCCCCGACCCCCATGATGCTGGTGGAGATGACATGGGTAGTGCTGACCGGAAGGCCGAGGAAGCTGGCCACGATGATGATCAGGCTTGCCGATGTCTCGGCCGCAAATCCGTGGATGGGTTGCAGCTTCAGCATCTGTACGCCGAGGGTCTTGATTACCCGCCAGCCTCCCATGGCCGTCCCCAGCCCCATGGCCATGGCGCAGACAAGGATGACCCAGAAAGGGACCTCAAGGGAATGCAGAAAGCCTCCGCTGACCATGGACAGGGTGATGATCCCCATGACCTTCTGGGCGTCATTGGAGCCGTGGGAAAAGGCCATGAAGGCGGATGAGACGATCTGGAGCCTGCCGAAGACCTTGTTGATTTTGCCAGGAGAACGGGTACCGAAGAATGCAAGGATCGCCTTCATCAGACAATAGCCTCCCAGTATCCCAAAGATCGGAGAGATCAGAAGCGCCAGAAAGATCTTGGTCAGTCCCGCATATTGCAGGATCCCCATTCCCTTGAAGGCCACGGCCGCTCCCATCAGGCTCCCGATCAGGGCATGGGAGGCGCTCACAGGCATGCCGATAACTGTCATGGCTGAGTTCCATAGAAAGCTCGAGAGCAGGGCGGAACCCACCACTACATTGGAGACGGAAGCCGGGGCCACGATTCCACTGCCAATGGTCTTGGCAACAGCTGTTGATGAAAACGCCCCCAGAATATTCATGAAGGCGGAGAGGGTTACTGCCTGTAAAGGGCTGAGCACCCGGGTCGAGACAACCGTGGCAATGGCATTGGCAGAATCGTTCCAGCCGTTGCTGATATCAAAGAGAACGGCCAGAAACACGATGATAAAAATAGCTTCAAGCATATTTTAAGACGATGCTCTCAAGGGTATTGGCCACATCCTCACAACGGTCCGATGCATCTTCAAGGTGCTCGTAGATCTCTTTCCACTTGATGATCATCAAAGGGTCCTTGATGTCATCAAAGAGTTTTCCCAGGGCATCCCTGAAGATCCGGTCCATCTGGTTTTCCAGCCGGTTGATCTCAATGCAGGTGTCTGAAACAAAGGAATATTTCTTTTCCTTAAGATAATCCATTGCCCGGGCAATGGATTCGGTCGTCTTGTGGAGCACCTTTGCAAGCTCAAGGGCCTGCGGGGTGCCGGCCTTGATCCGGAAGACGCTTAAGCGGTCCACGGCCCCCCAGATCAGGTCCAGAACATCGTCCAGGCGGGCGGCCAGGGTATGAATGTCCTCCCGGTCGATCGGCGTGATGAAGGTCATATTCAGTCTTTTCATGACCTCGTGCGTCAGGGTATCCCCTTTCTGCTCGAGGTCATAGATCTTTTTTATCTTTTCGTCAAGAAGGCTGAAGTCGGTGAAAAGCTCCACGAGATGAGAGGCCGCCTCATTGACATTATCCGAGGCTTCATCAAAAATCTCAAAAAAATCGACCTGTTTTGGAAAAATTTTCATATTTTTACCTTTTCGGAAACACCAGGCGCCGGATGAGGCCTTCCGGCTTTCTTGGTTGTTTGTTGTTTGTTTCAGATATTCTAAAAGACGTGAAGATATTAACGGATCATCCCCGTCCCGTCAAGACATAATCACATTTTTTTTGTCCGGTTTTTTTAAGGCCTGCTTGAAAAACCCTTACAAATTCAGCCACTGCTCTTTCTTGACATTCCCCGCCGATCCACCTAAGATACTTTTCGCCTTCAATCAGGAGCGTTTATGATCCCCGCTGTTTCCATTGTAGCCCGGAGCGGCACGGGCAAGACCACCTTCCTGGAAAAACTCATCCCGGTCCTCACTGGCCGGGGTTACCGCCTTGGTGTGGTCAAGCACGCGCATCATACCATCGACATAGATCAGCCCGGCAAGGACTCTTTCCGTCTGCGCGAGGCCGGAGCGGACGTGGTGATCATCAATGCCCCCAACCAGATGGCCCTGATCCGGAAACAGAAGCAGGAACTCCCCCTGCAGGAGGTTCTCAGCTATTTCAGGGATGTGGACCTGGTCCTGATTGAAGGGTACAAAGGAGATGACCTGCCGAGAATCGAGATCTTCCGGACCGGAGCGGGGCATCCTGAACCCCTTTTTATACAGGGGTCATCTCCCTTTGCCCTGGTCACGGACGGATCGTATCCCAAAGCACCATTCTCCGTCTTTACCATGGACAATGTCCAAGGGGTCGCCGACCTGATTGAAAAAGAAATTTTACGAAAGAAATAATCCCCCTTTTTGACGCCGTATCCCAGTCAGGTTCTACGCAGAAACGCGAAAAAACGGATTGTTTTCAAGCGATGCTCACCTGCAAGCGCTTTCCCAAAGCTGCAGCAACACGTTCCAACGTTGAAAGCTTGATGTCTTCTGCATGGTTCTCGATTCGGGAAATCGCGGTTTTCTTGGTCCTCAATCTCCGGGCGAGTTCTTCCTGGGTCAGTCCAGCCGCCTCCCGCGCCTCACGAAGTATCATCCCGATTTTGAACCGGTCATAGCCCTCATCAAAGCCCTGGGCAAATTTCCTATCCCTCTTTTTCCTGGCCTTTATGTATCTTTTGAGGTCACTCATGTTTGAGCCTCCTGCTGAGGAAATCTCTCCGGTAAGCCTCTGCCCTCTCGATTTCACGCTCCGGCGTTTTCTGACTTTTCTTAATGATCCCATGAGTTAGGACAACCACGGAATTGCCTGCGAAGAAACAGAAGATGCGGTAGATATTTGAACCAAACTGAATCCTGCATTCCCAGATTTCTTCCGTTCCGACAAGCTTCTTGAAGTAGGAAGCCGGAACAACGTCCAGCTCTTCCAACAGATTGAGCACCCATGTCACCTTCTGTGCGACCTTCGAGGGCAAGGAATCAAGAAACTCTTGTACCGGACATCTCCCATCAGCCGTTCTGTAAAAAGTAACCGTCCTTTTCGTCATAGATGTTAACCTATGTGTTAACTCATGTCAAGTGCTTTTTAGCTCATGTGTGCTTTTTATACACAGCGTCATAATTAATGCAGCATAATATTATTGACTTATAGCGTCT
>CAKKPE010000004.1 GCA_919901565.1 bacterium | reverse complement strand
TTATAAACCTACCCCAGAGAAAAGTCAAATCTACCCACTTTTATGTCGCAGACCCCTTTTTCCAACGCCCCTTGAATATATTCAAATAACATGCCATAATCTCTTATTTAGAAATTTCTCAACTTTAAATATATCTGCTATCTGCTACTCGGTCTTTTATTATTGGAGAGAAGACAGAAAGAGTTCTACGAAATTGAAGACTATAAGCTTTCAAATACCTCATCATAAAATTTCTCTTTATCTAACTGTTTTTGCCATTCCCGATGTCGCTTTATGCTTTCCATCCTCTTCTTCCTTGGTATGTTAATAAACCTTATAGCTTCGACAGGGCCCAATTCTTTAACAAGCAATTTTATTGCCTTTTTAAGTAAAACGTCCTCATCCATATATTTTATAGTCCTCATCTGATTCTCTCCTTTTCACAAAAATATACTGGGTTGCCACACCATACGCTAATTTTGTGGTTTAGGCACTTTTTGACAAGTATATCATCGCAAGTTATAAACTCTGCATTCGCATGTTCTGCAAAAGCAACATGAGTTGCATCTGCTATACCGAAATTAAACCTAACCAGTTCTTCAGCTCTTTCTCTTACTTTTATTAACTTCGCCTTTACAGGATCTCCCAACATTTCTAAAATCGCCTGCAATTCTATGCGCTCATACGTTTCAGAAATTCCTTCGATCTCTTTAAAATGAACGGGTGAAACCATCAATCCGTATTTTCCTTCTTTTATCTTTGATAATATCAAATTCAATGCCTCTGTTTCTAACCTTATCCTGAGAAATGACTGGTCATCAAACGGTCTGCTTAGAGCACATACATCAATATAAATAGATTTCATTTTCTATCATCCTCGTTTGAGCATATTGCTCTATCAATCACTTTGAGCGACCCCTAACACGAAATGTATCTTGCAATCTGATGATGCTTTTGGGATAACCCTTACGGAAAACATTCCCCTGATAGAGCCATGCCAGGCGTAATTCAAGCGGCTTTTCCTGATATCTCTTGATCATTGCCGGGTCTAAATAATAATCGAACCCCTGTTTCTCACCTTTTCCCACTCTGTAACTCCTTTAAATATCGAATGTCCGCCTGGTCCTGTTTTCTCCCCGTTTCTTGTTTCATGAGGATCAGGTCATTGAGGGATATGACCGGGATATTAATGTTTTGAACGCGGATGCGGTTCATTTTTTTTGATGCCTCTTTATAATCGATAGGACTACTGATGATAATGTCGATTTCAGACATTGCCCATTTGGGGTTTATAAGGTTGAATGCTTTCATATTCTTGTTCGTTATCCATTCATCTCTTCTTTCTTTTCTTGCAAAATCCATAATTTCAACAGGTATTTTGGGTTTGAAGCCCCACTCCTTCATTAACTCCAAAAATTTTTCCAAATTTTTATCTTTAAGGTCAAGCATTAAATCGATATCATAAGTCATCCGGGGAATTCCATAAAGGTTGATTGCAACCCCGCCAACCACGATATATTTTAGTTTTTTTTCATTAAACTTTTTGAAGATAGCGATATAATCAAGCATCATCATTCATCCAGGTTATGGCCCTTCCCCTGAGTTTCAAGATATTTCAGGACAGCCTTAATATATAAAGGAATATCTTCCATCGCCGCACACATGCCTTCAAACAGAAGGCCGGAATCCATCTCGTCGTATTCGTGGGCAATGCGGTTTCGAAGGCCTGCGGCATGGGCAATACGGACAGCAAAATCCTCTTCAAGGATCTTGGGACGCTTGCTCAACTGGATAAAGGATAGGTAATAATCCTTGGGCGGCGGTTCGCCGGCCGAGGTGATCAGGTGATAGTTGATATCGATCATCCTTCCGATCACACGCTCCAGGTACCGTTCCGCCACCGTAGTGGCGATGTCGTCTGAGAGAAAATCTTTTTTCGCACGGGAGGCCAGTTTCTCCAAGGCGTTCAAGTCCGGCGTAATCAGAGTTATCTTGCGGTAGACGAGATCGCTGTCAATCATGGTCCGGTTCTCCGACCTTATAATGATTCAAAACGAACTCACGCTCCATCTTCAGGATACGCCTGAAGTCCTGGTACTTTCTGAAGGCCTTGATACGCAGTTCGGCCAATGCACGGCTGGAGCCGTGAAGAAGCACAGCGCTTTCAGCAACCCGATGAAGGAACAAAGGGTCGGCATGATCGAGTATGGAAAGATCCACCTCTCTCTCGAACGCTTCCCCAAGGTCGGACATGAGATCAAGCTGATCCGACATCTGCATCCCGGATCCACATTCCGTGAGTACGGCCACGTCAATGTCGCTCCTGGTATGGGGTATTCCGTGGGCCTGCGATCCAAAGAGAAGGATCAGGCGAAGGCTGTACTTCCCTCCGATTCCACCGAGCAGTTCTTGAGCCGGCAATGCAATGTTCGTGTCCCTTTTTGCCATCTTGGTCCGTTTACCTTTCTCTTCCATACGATACAGCTTCGCCCTCTCGGTTACATATATGTAACCTCAGGGGGCTTTCCCAGTGAAAAGGCCTGGTCCCCCTTTAATAAAAAGGGGCAGGGGAATTGAGCGCTGATTAAATCCCCCTGAGTGGCAATACCGTTCACTTAAGATGAAGTCATCCCCGAATGTCCCTATCGGGGATATGGTTTTTCAGGCAGTTTAAACCAGATTCCCGCTCAGAATCGTTGCGGGAATGACAAAATTCGTGACCGATTATCTTTAAGTGAACAGTATGCCCTTCGTCCCCCTTCCCCGATAAAATCATTCGAGGACAAGTTTTCAAAGGGGGATATGATACAAATCCGCTTCTTCAGATCTCTGGTCACGCCCATCACTTCCCGCCTCGGTAGAACGCTTTTATCCGATCCACCACGTACTCCTGCATCTCCGGAGTCAGCTCAGGATAAATAGGGAGCGCCAGGGTCTCTTTGGCCGCCCGTTCGGATTCAGGAAAGTCTCCGGCGCCATAGCCCAGAGAAGTAAAACACTCCTGAAGATGAAGCGGGATGGGATAATAGATCTCAGTCCCGACACCCTGCGTTTCAAGATAGACCCTGAGCCCGTCCCGATCTCTGGCACGGATCACATACTGGTTGTAGACATGAGTGTTTCCGGCTTCTCCGGCATAGATTTCTCTGGGCAGAACAACCGCCTGATCCTGAAACAGGTCTGTATGCCGGAAGAGATGGTTGTACCTCTCCGCATTTTCTTTGCGCTTTCCCTGCCACTGATCCAGATACCTGAGCTTGACCGAAAGAACCACCGCCTGAAGGGCATCCAGCCGGCTGTTGATCCCCACGAGTTTGTGCACATATTTGGGGTTCATGCCGTGACCGCGTAACATCCGTATCCGGTCGGCCAGGTCCCGGCGTTTTGTCACGACCATGCCCCCGTCTCCGAACCCGCCCAGATTTTTGGAGGGGAAGAAGGAAAGACAGCCCGTATCCCCGATTGATCCGGCCCGCTTGCCCTTGTATTCGGTCCCGATGGCCTGGGCCGCATCCTCGATCACGAGAAGATTGTGCCTTGCCGCAAGCTTCAGGATCGGGTCCATATCCGCAGCCTGGCCGTACAGGTGCACAGGAATGATGGCCCGCGTCCGTTCAGTGACCTTCCCTTCAATGGCTGACGGATCGATGTTGCAGGATAACGGATCGATGTCCGCAAAAACCGGTTTGGCCCCGAGCCGGGTCACGGCGCTTGCCGTGGCAAAGAAGGTGTACGGCGTGGTGATCACCTCGTCACCGGGGCCGATGTCCGCAGCCATGAGCGAAAGGAGCAGGGCATCCGAGCCCGAGGCCACGCCGATCCCGAATTCGGTTCCGCAGTACGAGGCGGCTTCTGCCTCGAATGTCTCAACAGGGGACCCGAGAATGAATTGCTGGGATTCGAGGAGTCGCTCAACCTGCGGAAGGAGTTCGTCCCGGATCACCTTGTACTGCCCCCTGAGATCCAGAAGCTGAACGATCATGATATGCAATCTCTATCAAAAAACAAAATATACCCCATAACCTGCAGGTGCATATCCATATGGAACGAGGAACTTGAAAATAGCCAAATTCTCCATTTTTTGAGTTCTAATCCGGAATATATTTAATTTTTTTATTGTCGTTATCCTATATCATCCCGAAGAAGTGTATCTTTTATCATATCCCCGGCTATAAATCAATACAAAATCACCTGTTTTTGTTTCCGGGCTTTAGGGGTCCCCTCTACGAGCCTTCGGCCAGATCATCTTCTCTATCTCCAGTGTCACCTCGGTCAATCCTGTTTTCTTTATCGCGGAAATCGGGATGGCATGGTATCGCCTGCTGAGATTCGCTGCCTCTGTCTCCCCCATCAGGTCGATCTTGTTGAAGATCAGAAGGCTTGGAACGGAAAGAAGATCCAGGTCTGACAGGATTTTCTCCACGGCCCGGATATGATCCTCAAAGTGCGGGTTTGGAAGGTCCACAACATGAAGGAGAAGGTCCGCATCATGGAGTTCATCGAGTGTGGCCTTGAAGGCCCCCAGGAGGTCTTCAGGCAAGTCCCGGATAAAACCCACGGTATCGGTGATGATGACCTCCCGCTCGCGCGGGAACCGCAGCCGTCTGGTAGCGGTGTCCAATGTGGCAAAAAGCTTGTCCTCGACCAGGACCGAACTCTGAGTCAGGACGTTGAGCAGCGTAGACTTGCCGGCATTGGTATATCCGACGATGGAGATGATCGGGATCTCCTTGCGTATCCGGCTTGCCCTTCGCTGCATCCGCGCCAGGTTCATCTGTTTCAGTTCCTTTTCAAGGCGCTGGATCCTCTCCCTGGTGCGCCGCCGGCTGATTTCGAGCTTGGTTTCTCCGGGACCCCTGCCTCCGATACCGCCGGTCAATCTGGATAGGCCCGAGTCTTTTTCGGTCAGGCGGGGGAGGAGGTATTTCAATTGGGCCAGCTCCACCTGGACCTTCCCGTCACGGGTCTTGGCGTGCTGGGCAAATATGTCGAGGATCAGTTGTGTGCGGTCAATGACACGCATATCCGTCAGATCGGCGATGGAGCGGGCCTGGCCCGGGGTCAGTTCCTGATCAAAGGCGATCAGGTCCGCACCGGATTGCTTGGCCGAGATGATGATCTCCTTGAGTTTCCCCTCCCCCATCACATATTTGGGATGAATTCGGGCAAGGCGCTGTATCACCGTGTCCACGACGGAGATCCCATCCGTACGGGCCAGTTCCATGAGCTCCTCGATGGAGTCCTGCGCATCGGCATGCCTGCCGGTGGTGATCCTGATCAGAATGGCCCGGTCTTTCCGGCCTTGTGTCCCGGTTCCTGACTGAGACCGGGATATTTCATTCTCCAGATCCCGGATCCACTCTGAAAATTGGATCCGGATCTGATGGACCGGGAGGGGGTCCAGAATCTTCCAGTGCTTGCCTTGATTTTTGCCGGGCAGCAGGTGGGCCATATGGACAAGACCGGGAAGTCCCCGGTCCCCGACTGTGATGGCTGAAATCAGGTCCAGGCGCAGCAGGGAAAGATCGGTCAGATCGTCACTGGTCAATGGCTCACTGTTGAGGTGGGTATGGATCAGCCTGAGGCCGCACAGCCGGACAATGGAAGTGCGGTAAGAAGAGAGATCCGGAAGAAGAAGCCCGCGGCGGTCTCCTGCCACCACAGACAGGATGGCCCCTTTCCGGTCCGCCAGAACACCAACCTGTCTTCCGATCTCATATGAGAGTTCCGTAAGGTACCGGGCGAGTTCTTCGGTCATCACGCGGTCCGGGGGGATCCTCCTCCGGTAAATCCTTTCAAGGGCGTTGATCTGGCTCGGCTTCAACCCCAGGGTATTTCCGTGGATCTTGTTCTTATGCGCCAAAAGAAACACGCCTCCTTTTTTTCATGAGTATAGGGGTCAAGGGATCCAGAGGTCAAGTGAAGTGCTGAAAACATAAAGACCCGATGGTCATAGGGTTACGCTTCGCGTGTCCCGCCTTTCTCTATTTTTGTCGATAGATCCCGGCATCTCCTTAAATCTATTCTTGCCGGGCCGGGACCGTCTGGGACGGCTACTACAGTAAGGGTTCAAGAGGTTTTCTCCGGAGATTTTGCTTGCGTTTAAGTATTTCACTTGAACCCTTGAACCCTCGACCCCTTGACCCCTTCTTACCCATTAAAATTGTGCCTGCCCTCGCGGCTTATACCCGGCCCCTGAGAAAACCGATGACCTCCTGCATGTCCGGCGGGATTTCGGCTTCAAACTCCATATACTCTCCTGTGCGGGGATGCATGAAGCCCAGAAGGCGGGAATGGAGCATCTGCCGCTTGACGACCATCTCCCTTTGGTCATGGCGGATGTGCTGGAAATGTTTCCCTCCATAAACCGGGTCTCCGATAACCGGGTGGTGGACATGGGAAAAATGCACGCGTATCTGGTGGGTCCTTCCGGTCTTCAGCCGTATCTGGACAAGGGTATACCCAGCGAATCGTTCCTGTACTTCATAAAAGGTGATCGCCTCCCTCCCCCTGCGCAAATGGATGGTCATTTTTTTTCGAAGGCGGTCATGCCGGCCGATGGGGGCCTCTATGGAACCGGAGTCTTTCTTCATTTCTCCCCGAACCACGGCCAAATAGATCTTCCTGATATTCCGGGCCTTGATCTGCGCCGAGAGCGCATGGTGAGCCTGATCATTCTTGACCGCGACCATCACGCCCGAGGTATCCTTGTCCAGGCGGTGCACGATGCCGGGGCGCTCCACCCCGCCGATCCCGGAGAGATCCTTGCAATGGTGGAGCAGGGCATTGACGAGCGTCCCCTCCCAGTTGCCGGGGGCCGGGTGGACAACCATGCCTGCGGATTTATCCACCACGATCAGATCGGCATCTTCATACAGGATGCGGATGGGGGTGTCCGACGGGAGCAGGTTGAGCGGCCGGATTTCCGGAATCGTAATCTGCAGGGTCTCCCGGCCTGAGAGCTTCTGGTGGATCCTGGTCGGTTTGCCGTTGATTGTGATCAGGCCCTGCCGGATCAGATCCTGGATCCGGGTGCGGGAAAGCCCCAATTCCGGCCTATCCCTGGCAAGAAAGAGGTCGATCCTGTTCCTTTTTGCACCGGCCGGCGTAAGAATCGTGATCTCTTTGGGCATAAACCTCACAATTTTTTGAGTTTCCTGATCGTAGCCCGCTCTTTTTTTGATTTTCTCTTTGGGTTCCCCTTTTTTCTGGTATGGATCCCGGCCTCCTGGGATTCATCTGTCCCGCTCTCTCCTTTTAACTCAAGATAGGCCGCCATGTCCAGACGCTCTATGAACGCCTCAGAATCAATGACCGCTGCACCATCGTTCTCTACCGAATCCGTGAGCGCCCTGTCGGATGTGACCACGATACAGGATCCTCCGCATTGCCTTACAAGCCGTTCGATCACCTGGTCGGCCTTCTCTCCAAGTCTGGAGTAGACCACGCAGATCCCCTTGATTTTTTCCTTGCGCTCTATGGGCATGCCCCGCTCATGGCCGTCAAAGATCACCGTGATGGTGTGGGCTTTCTGCCTTTTGTATCTGCGGAGCCGCTCTATCAGCTCTTCAACCTCTCCTTCTGATTTCAGTATGGAAGAGGACCCCGCATGCAGCAGGTTATATCCGTCGATCAGAAGCTTTGACATGTGGGCTGTCCGTCCAGTCAAATCCATATCATGGTTTTTTTAAAAATTGGCTGATTTACAGTTTTTATCATAGTCCAGGGTCCCCGTCAAGAAAGGAGGATAGGAATGCGGATATTAGGTCTTGAAACCCCTGAGTTAACTATGCTATATTTTTGAGAAGAAAAGGGATATCGGTTTTTCCCCGATATGCGATAAATGGGCTGACAGATTATGTTGACCGGCTATAATACGGATTTTGTCTATAAGGGTGAAAATTTTCACGTTCAAACCGAAGACAACGGAATCAAGAATCCGGTTATTGTGACCCTTCTATATCAGGCAGGAAAAATTCTCTGCTCAAGGAAAGTCGGTTATGCGGATATCCTGAAGGCAGAGTGTCTGGATAGTGCCGTACGTGAGCTGATGAAGGAACAGCACAAACAGATGATGAGAGATCTCAAGGACGGGAAGTTCCATGGACAGGTCAAAGAGGAACCGGCCCCCCAGACCCCCGTGGAATTAAAGCCCGGGAAAAGCCTTGATGAGGTCATTCTCGACTATCTGTCGGACGATGAAGAATAGAGCAACCGCCATTAGACAGCTTCCAGATCAGAAAAGATTTTGGTTCTTTCGTAAGAAAGTTGAACGGGTATAGGAAATTAAGGATAAAGAATCAAAAATCAAAATGACAGAGTAAAAATAAAAAATGAATATCAAGACGGGTTCGGGTGCTTCGGCTTCTTGCCCGATTGGGAACTCATGTCTTGAATCCAGGGCAGGCTTTTCAAAAGAGGCCGCGCCATTTTTATATTTTGATTTGCCATTTTGATTTTTTATCTTTGATCTTTGATTCTTAAGGCGTGCAAGAAATACTTTAACTTCCAATTTCTGAGCGTTTCAACTTAAACACGAAAGAGAAAAGATTTTTAATGCTGACCCGCAGCCTCGATGTTGGGATCTATCCATGATTCAGATGTTTGATGTGACTAAGCATTACGATAAAGATTTCAGCGCCCTCAAGGAAATCACGCTTCATATCAAAAAGGGAGAGTTTGTATTTTTTACCGGACCCAGCGGGGCAGGAAAGACCACGCTTTTGAAGCTCATCTATTGCGGGGAGCGTGCGGACACGGGGCAGATCCTGGTTAACGGACGGAATTTGTCACGCCTTCGAAACGGAAGCATCCCCTATCTCAGGCGCAACATCGGTGTCGTCTTCCAGGACTTCAAGCTGATCCATTCCAAGACTGTGTACGACAACATCGCCTTTGCGCTGCGTGTCGTAGGAACGTCTAAAAATGAGATCAAGCGCAGAGCCTGGGACGTTCTCAGACGTGTAGGTCTTCAGCACAAGATGAACAGTTACCCTCTCCATCTCTCCGGAGGAGAGCAGCAGCGTGTGGCTATAGCCAGGGCCGTAGTCAATGATCCGGTCATTCTTCTGGCTGATGAGCCGACCGGGAATCTGGACGCGGCCGTGGCCGCTGAGATCATGGACCTGCTCAAGGAAATTCATAACCGCGGCACGACCATCGTTATGGCTACCCACAACATGGACATCGTGGAAAGAATGAATAAGCGGGTCATCCGGCTGCAGAGCGGGAGATGCATTTCAGATACCCATCCGGTTACGGATATGGATCCTGATGAGAATGAAATCCAGGTGCATCCGCACCTGCCGATCTGAAGGGAGCGCCGGGCATGTTCTTTGCTGACCTGACCTATTTTGCTGACGAGGGGTTCAGAAGCGTACGTCGGAACAGATTCATCAGTGTGGTGACGATCGTGACGATCGGCTTCGCCCTGCTGATCTTCGGGGCATTTCTGATTGTCTATTCCAATGTCGGTCACATTACATCCAACTGGGTTCAGCAGGTCGAAATCACGGTGTATATCAAGGATGGGGTGTCTTCAGGCCGGGGGGATGAGATTAAAAAAATTCTCTGGGAAAACCCGGAGGTTTCAAAGGTTGCATACGTTTCAAAGGAAGAGGCCCTGAAACGGTTACAGGCCGAACATGTGGATGCGGTTTATCTGTTAGGGGGTCTGAATGAAAATCCCCTGCCCGCCTCTTTTGAGATAAAGTTGTCCAAGGCTGCGCAGAACCGGGAAGCTGTAGACCACCTGGTGGAAAAGATCAAAAACATCCCCGATCTTCAGGAGGTCCAGTATGGCCAGGAGTGGACCAGGGGCCTTCTGACCTTTATGAATATTCTGAGACTCATCGGGTTTATTATGGGCGGTTTGCTGGGGGTGGCCATTATCTTTATCATTGCCAACACGGTTCGCCTGACGGTTTATGCAAGGAGGGATGAACTGGCTGTGATGAGGCTGATCGGAGCAACAAACGGGTTTATCAAAGGGCCTTTTCTGATGGAAGGGCTTCTGCAGGGGCTGCTGGGTTCGCTGTTTTCACTCCTTCTCCTTGTTGGAATTTATTACTTCTGGATCCCGCGTCTGAAACAGAGTGCCGGGATGTTCTTCCTGCAGGACATCTCCGTCTCGTTCCTGTCGATACCCATGATCCTCTGGATCATACTGGGCGGTATGCTGCTGGGTTTTTTTGGAAGCCTGATATA
>CAKKPE010000003.1 GCA_919901565.1 bacterium | reverse complement strand
GAAGGGTAACATGTTGATTTACCAATATTTTGATTTTTCAACTGCGGAAGATGGGTTAGCCCCTGATGTGATCAAGAAAATCAGACAGGCCCTCCTTGACTTCCAACCCAAGGGACGCGACGCATCGGGCCTTTACCACTGGGATCGAACGGAGATGCCCAATGGTTTTACCTCGGCCAGTGACGCCGATTATGCTGAAATTCGTGACTGGATGGTCAAACTCGACAGACATCTTGAGTCCAATCATACAGGGGCACCATGAAACTGCAAACGAAAATCGCCCTTCTTATCTTAATTCTGGCTCTGATTATCGGTCTTATCTCATCTTATCTGGTGGGCCGCTTAATGATGGGCAACCATGAGGTAGAACTTGAAGAAAAAGGCATCGCCATTGCCCAAACTGTGTCCGAACTGATCACTATCCATGTCATAAACCGTGACAAGTTATCTGCACAGGCGGCCCTTAAATCGATTGTAGAGCGTACGGAAGATGTAGATTTTGCCTATCTCATTGGGTTTAACGGAAATATCTTTTCTCACTCCTTTGATGGCGGTTTTCCCGAGGCCTTGGTCCAAAAATTGCTGGGAGCAGATCAGAAGAGCGGCAGCCAGGAAGTGGATGAAATGGCGCGTGCATTCAAGCAGATGATGAAAGACCGCACTGCGATGGATGAGAAAATCAATCTGGCGGAGAGACGCTATAAAATTATGTTTGAACAGGCCCCGGATGCAATCGTGACTATTGATCCGGAAACTGAACTGCCCATTGACTTCAACGATCAGCTTCTACATTTATTGGGCTATTCTCGTGAGGAATTTTGTAATATCAGAATCTCTGATTATGAAGCGGTTGAGACTCCGGATGAAATCAGAAAACATATAAACAAAATCCTCAAGAAAGGCAGTGATCAATTTGCGACCAGAATGCGGACAAAGACGGGAAGAATCATTGATGTCCTTATAAATAGCCAAGTCATCGAACTTTCCGGGAAACGTGTTTTTCATGATATTTTAAGAGATATCACCGAGCGCAAGATGGCGGAGGAGAAAGCAGCGTCTTTAGGTCGAATTCTTGAGAGATCTCTAAACGAAATCTACATTTTCGATGAAGAAACACTGAAGTTCATTCAGGTAAATCGGGGTGCACGGGAAAATCTTGGTTATTCAATGGAAGAACTTCGAGAGATGACACCTTTGGACTTAAAACCAGAATATACACCCGATAAATTTGCAGATCTTGTAGAGCCGCTTCGCACCGGCAAACAGAATATGATTCAATTTACCACCCTTCAGCTTCGTAAGGACAAATCGGTCTATCCTGTAGAGGTATATCTCCATCTTTCCACACTTGAATTTCATCCTGTTTTTGTTGCAATCATTCTGGACATTACTGAACGCAAGAAACTCGAAACCCAGCTCTTGCAAGCTCAGAAGATGGAGGCTATTGGAACGCTTGCGGGAGGGATAGCCCATGATTTTAACAATATCTTGTCCGCTATTATCGGCTATAGCGAATTGGCTCTGCGTGACCTTCCGGACGATCACGCCGTGAGGGAAAACCTCCAAATTATCCTGGACGGAGGTGAGAAGGCTGCTGCGCTCACGCGTCATCTTTTAGCCTTCAGCCGCAAACAAGTGCTGGATATTAAAGTGATTAATCTGAACCATATCATCAGAAATACAGCCAAGATGCTTGCCAGACTGATCGGGGAGAATGTCTCGATTGAATTGCACCTACAACCGTCACTGAAGAATGTAAAGGCCGACCTTGTTCAGATTGAGCAGATTCTGATGAATCTTGCGGTCAATGCACGGGACGCCATGCCTGCTGGTGGCCGCCTGATTATAGAAACGATGAACATAGAAAATGATGCTGAGCATGTCCGAGGATCCGGAGGAATGAAGGCAGGTTCCTACGTGATGATGGCCGTAACCGACACAGGCGAGGGAATGAGCCGTGAAGTGATGGATCATATTTTCGACCCTTTTTTTACAACCAAAGAGGCCGGGAAAGGGACGGGGCTCGGGCTGTCAATGGTGTACGGAATCGTCATGCAGCACAATGGGCATATCGACGTCGTTTACAGTGAGCCTGGCCATGGCACCACATTCAAAGTTTGTCTGCCTGCTGCAGAGGGGAAGGAAGAGGGGAAGGAAGTGGCCGAGGTCCCCAAAGAACTGAGCGGAACTGAAACAATCCTTGTTGTGGAAGACGAAGCGTCCATCCGCTCACTCATTGTGGACATACTGGATCCTCTTGGTTATCGTATTCTCGTAGCGTCCAATGGTTCGGAGGCCTTAAGAATCAGCGATAGCTTCGAAAAGGGTATTGACCTTTTGTTGACCGACGTGATCATGCCGGGAGTGAGCGGCAAGGAACTGGCTGAGACGTTTAAATCGAAACGGCCGGGAACAAAAGTCATGTTCATGTCAGGTTATACGGATAGCGTACTTGCTCATTACGGCGCAGAGGAGCAAGAGATCAGTTTCATGCAGAAACCATTGACGCCAAGCAAATTGGCACGGGAGGTGAGGAGGATTCTGGATAAGGGTTTAATCACCACATAGTATCTCTTTGTTTTGTATGTTTTTCCTCTTTTTGTTTTGTCGTGGTATAATGAGTCAATCCCATTCTTAGTTGAAATTCCGTAGCGGCTCCCATCTTCATTAGGCA
>CAKKPE010000002.1:60418-74443 GCA_919901565.1 bacterium | reverse complement strand
TGGACCCGGCTGAAAGTCTGGATACCGACAGCGACGGCATCGGGAACAACGCCGATACGGATGACGACAATGACGGCGTATTGGATGCAGCCGATGCCTTCCCGCTGGACCCGGCTGAAAGTCTGGATACCGACAGCGACGGCATCGGGAACAACGCCGACCTCGATGACGACGGAGATGGAATACCGGACATAACTGACATTTACCCGCTCGATACGGACAATGACGGTATAGATAATATCTTGGACCCTGATGACGACAATGACGGCGTATTGGATGCGGACGATGCCTTCCCCCTGGACCCGACTGAAAGTCTGGATACCGACGGGGACGGCATCGGAAACAACGCCGATACGGATGACGACAATGACGGCGTATTGGATGCGGACGATGCCTTCCCGCTCGACCCGGCTGAAAGTCTTGATACCGACGGGGACGGGATCGGGAACAATGCCGATCTCGACGACGACTATGATGGGATCACGGATGACACGGACAAGACGGATGATGGTGTTTCTCGCTCTCTGGATACCGATAACGACGGGAAGAATAACGACGTTGATCCTGACGATGATGGTGATGGGGTCATGGATGCGGATGATCCTTTCCCGCTGGATGAACGTACGGCCATAGATACAGATGGCGACTTCGTGCCGGACAGCCTTCCGCCCAACCGGTTTGCCGTTATCGAAACAAACTACGGCACGGTCAAGCTTGAGCTCTTTGAAGACCTCGTCCCTCTGACCACAAGGAACTTCATCCATTTGGCGCAAACCGGGTACTACGATGAGTTGATTTTCCATCGTGTGATCGAAAATTTCATGATTCAGGGAGGCGACCCCAATGGGAACGGGACCGGAGGCCCCGGATACAAGATCATTGACGAGTTCCCAAAAGACGATTCAGGCAATCTTCTTTTGAAACACGATGGGCCCGGCATTCTCTCCATGGCCAACTCCGGGCCCAATACGGGCGGCAGCCAGTTCTTTATCACACTGGCTGCAACACCCTGGCTGGACGGCGTCCATACGGTCTTCGGACGTGTGGTGGAAGTGGAAGGCATGGACGTGGTACAGGCCATCGGCCTCGTGGATACCGACACCAACGATAAACCTTTGTCTGATGTGATCATGAACAAGGTAAGCATTACAGACAATTAACCAAACTAAGTGGCCCTATTATCGTAATAGGGCCACTTAGGGGAAAACCCGCCTGTCTTTCTTCTGTATTCAAGATACTCAGGAAAAGCATGAATAAGCTTTTTCTCTTCAATGCCTGCCCTGATTCTCTGGCCTAAAACAAAAAGCAGGGTCAGAATGATATTGATGATTGAGAACCTGAATATGAGGACCCCCACCGTCGCAACAATTTCGCCGAGGTAGAGGGGATGCCGTATATAGGCGTATATCCCGCGATACACAGGCGCCCTGGCCTCGACCATGATACTGAAAGACCGCTTCAGAAAGACCATGCCCGATAGCGTGATCAGATTGCCGGCGATGATCAGCGTCATCGAGCAGAGATTCCATCCCAGCAGGTGGTGCCTGTATAAACCCAGAAACCTGCTCAGAGGACTGTAAATCCGGCTGTCCGTGGAGATGTAATGCAATATCTCCACATTGTGATAAATGATGAGCGGAAGGGCCGCGCACACAAGGGGATATCCCGTTTCCATAAATCCATGGGGAAACTCAACCGCCCTTTTCCGGATCAGATACGCGGACAGGAATAATATAATGGTCAATGTGATCAGCAGGCTGTTCAGCCTGGCCACCCGATCGAATAGATGCCATCTCTGGACGAGATACCGAAGGTGGAACAAAAGAAAAAAAGCAAACAGCAGCAACCCGGATACCCTGCCCCTGATCTCTCTGCCCAGCATGGCGGCATTCCCCTCCCTTCACATTTTCATTCATAATACTCTAATCCGTCGGTAATGGACAACGATATTCCCTGACCAGCCGTCCGCTGCCGGACTTTTTACCTTTGGTTTTTCCAGAGAGCCCCTCTGAGATGGCCTCTCCGGCGAGGATGCCGCTGGCCGAGGCCTGGATCAGCCCTCGGGTAATGCCGGCGCCGTCCCCCACCACAAAGAGATTTTTGATCCTCGTCTCCATGTTCCGATCCACCTCGATCCGGTGGGAGTAGAACTTGACCTCCACACCGTAGAGGAGCGTGTGCCGAGAGTTCACCCCAGGAGCGATCTGGTTCATGGCCTCAAGCATCTCCGTGATATCCTTGAGGTACCGGTAAGGCAGGACAAAACTGAGGTCGCCCGGCGTGGCGCTTTCCAGCGTGGGGCGGACCGATGAGTGGGCAATACGATCAGGTGTGGACCGGCGGCCGTTGAGCAGGTCCCCCAGCCTCTGGACGATCACCCCTTTCCCCAGAAGGTTTGCAAGACGGCTGATATACCTTCCATAGGCAATGGGATCATCAAAAGGCTCGGTGAATATGGTGGAGACCAGCAGGGCGAAGTTGGTATTATCGGTCTTCTTTTCAGCATAGGAGTGACCGTTCACGGTCATGATGTCACCAGTATATTCGGTGACCACCTCTCCATAAGGGTTCATGCAGAAGGTCCGGACCTTGTCATCAAAGGTCTTTGAATAGTAAATCAGCTTGGATTCATAGGTTGCGGACGTGAGTTCCTCCAGAACCGCGGCCGGGAGTTCCACCCGGAGGCCGATGTCCACAGGACTCGGAATGGCCGCAAGGCCCAGGCGCCTGGACTCCCCTCTCATCCAGTCTGCCCCGACCCGGCCCGGAGCGGAAACCACAAATTTAGCGGAAATGAATTCCCCGTCCTCGGTCTCCACACCTTTCACCGTGCCATCTTTCACCCGGATGCTTTTGACCTGGGTTTCAGTCCTGATCTCAAGACGACCCTCCAGATCCTTGCGGATCCGCTTTAAAACCTGGTAGCAATTCTCAGTCCCCAGGTGCCGGACCTCCATCTCGACCAGCGCCATCTCCGCCCTTTTGGCCAGGGCCTTGATCCTTCGGGTCTCCCGGGTTGACCCGCCGTAGATTTCCGCAGGAGCCCCATAGTCCATGAACCGCTGATCGGCCATCCGGATCAGCTTTTCAAGTTCAGACTTTGGGACCAGTTCGCCAAGGAACCCGCCTACCTCGGTCGTCAGGGTCAGCTTCCCGTCGCTGAACGCTCCGGCACCGCCCCACCCCGTGAGGATGGAACAGGGCGTACAATGGAGGCAATGTCCATTGTTTTCCCGGGCAGGGCAACGCCTTTTTTCAATATCACTTCCCCGTTCGAGCAGGAGGATGTCGCTGATGCCCCGGTCAAGCAGGGTCATTGCAGCGAAAATCCCTGCAGGTCCGGCTCCTATGATGATTACGTCAGGCATATGACCCGCTTCAGAATACAGTTTTACATATCAACTGATTAAGAATGTTAAGCAGACATTTTAATTATACATGAATCTTACCGTTCTTCACAATTTTCTTATGCCGCATCCTGTGCGCCCCGTTACACCCCGGAATGGGAACCGGGGCCGGGGCTCTGTCAGAAGACCGGGCTCAAAATTTTGTCATTGACAAAAAAGTAACGGTCTTTATTGACCGAATCGATCCATATAGACCGCGTTTTGGGGTCTTTTTTAGGTAACCCGCCTGACTTTTTATGCATACCGGTGAAAAAAATAAAATTATTTGCACCGGACAAATCTGTACAGGTTGTACTAACCGATTTCAATTACTCAATATATTGTAACTTGAAGGAAGCTGCCTCTCCTTATGACTCGAGCGGAACAGGCCAGAGACAAAAACTGGCATACGATTTGCTATAACACCCTGTAGATTGTATTTGGGTCTTGACAAAAACCATGGATCTGGTTCAGAGAAAGGGAGGTTACCTCATGCACTGCGGCAAATGCGGTTCCAGGATGTTCAGAGATGATACCCGGTTTCTTCCTTTAAATCGTGATGAAGGCGGGGCCATCTTTTTTGATGTCTACTATAAATGCCCCATCTGCTCCAAGGTGGTCTTCCTCGGACTGGATGAACTGGTAGAGCGCGAAAACATAAACGTTGCATAACCCCCATTCCCCCAGGGGTATCGCAAGGGTACCCCACAAGTGAGTGGTTTTACCACTTGACTGCAGGAGAGCGTGCGGGCCTGGCTCACCCACATCATCTCCTGCAGTTATTTTTTTGCCTGAAGAAAAACCTCGCTGCAGTTCGTGTTGACAATATGACAGTTAGAATATAGAATCAACCATACTATTCAAAGAAACGGGAAATTCCGGTCCATGTCGTCAAGCCAGGCTTCCAACTGGATGAAAAGGCATACAAGGAGGTCATGAAACATTTTCGGTAATACCACGACTCCACATAGGTTATTAACAATAATGATCCCAGTTTACCAGGACCAGGACAAGATACTCAAAGAAGTTTCAACTATGGCATTCTTCCCGTTTGTGCTTTCCGGAGGGACGGGTTTGTCCAGGTTCTATCTGTACCACCGAGTCTCGGAAGACCTGGACTTCTATTTTACCGGCTTTGAATTTGATTTTCCGGCTGTCGAGAAAGTCATCAACGCGCTGAGGAGCAAGAACCTGAAATGCCGTCAGATCGGAACAACGGACAAGCCGGGGTTGCTGAGAGCGGTGTCTTACGTATGCGTTATGGACCAGGAGATTAAGCTCGATTTTCTCGAGGATCCTTTCTCCGGCATGTGGGATTCTGCCAGGAAACAGATCGCGGAAGGCGGGACCATTCTAAAAGTAAGCGATTCTGAGGATGTCATTTACGGCAGGCTCAAGGAAATAGCATCGGAGATATTTGAAGAAGGGCTGAAATCGTGGGATACCTGACCTGGGATGTAACAATTTCGGACGACGAGTTCAGAGAAATCCTGAGAGATCCATCGGATGAGAGGTTTGCCTGGTCTGTTGCCAGGCTTTTGTCGCGGGCTTCTTTCTGGGACGTATTCACGCGGTTCATCAGCCCTAAGGCTTTCCTTGAAGCCTGGCCACGCATCAAGGACCAACTCAGACTGGATCCCATAGGAATAGGACGCATCGAGTTCTGGGACTGGGTATTCGACAAGATACAGAGAGGATCGGGACTATAGGAGGGACGCACTTTCCCATGGGACACCTTCCCATGGGACGTTGTTTCTAATCATGCTTTTACTATCTCCCCTGCATTGCCCGTTCTATCGCCCGGACAATGCAGGATGTGTTAACACCCAAGTGCCTTGCGATCTCCGCTGCACATAGCCCCATTCCTCTCGACATCGATAGGCTATCGTGGCCCGCATATCGCTTACACCTCATCGCTTGCAGCCGGCCTTGAGTTCCTTAACGCTGATCTGACGGCCATTGCATTCTTCATCAATAATTTTCTCTATAGTTCTGCCGCTTCGCCTGAGCTTGGTCTGCCGGAGCTGCCGCTCTTCGGCGTCCTTGAGTATCTTGTTGACAAAGTCGGCGCCTCCCAATATGCGCTCGTCGTATTGTTCTTTCTGTCCTCTCCGGCGCATCGCAAGAACCTGAGACCAGCCTTGGCTCCGCAGGAGGCCTCCGCCGGTGAATTCTGCACCTTGACCTATCCCTATCCCTTCCTGGATGAACTTCCGGTATTCCGCTATGGCCTGGTGCCTGGTACTACCGAACTCACTGAGGAGGTGCTCGGTGTCCATCCAAGAGTACGATGCCTTCCCGATATTCCCGATAATGGCTCGGTGTCCGCTCCAAGGGCCTGTCAAGAAAAAGCATTGTTAGAAACAACGTCCCAAGAAGCGTTCTCTTTCTCAAAAACCCTAAAATATAAAATTACTTGCTTGGTCGTAAATTTAACTGTATATTATACGACATGGAGCTTAAATATGCAGAAATATAGATTCCTGTCAGCTTACATCCCCTCCTCAAACAGGAGAAGTCTGGTTTTGCTGACAGGAGCAAGGCAGACAGGAAAGACAACCCTTGCACGGGCAAAATATCCTGAGTTGCGTTATATCAACCTGGATGCGCCCGAAAACCGAGAGATGCTCAGAAAAATAACAACGCCGGTCTGGGCAAAAACCGTAGGCAATGCTGTTCTTGACGAGGCACAGAAAGAGCCTGTCATCTTCGAGAAAATAAAATATGCCTACGATGAGAAGGGGATATCCTTCTGTCTCATACTGGGTTCCAGCCAGATATTGCTTTTAAAAAAGATACGGGAATCGCTGGCCGGACGCGTGGCCATATTTGAATTGTGGCCTTTGCTTATGAGCGAGATTCACGGAGAGGATAATGCGACAGAGGTAAAGCCCCCACTTCTTGACAGCTTATTTTCCAAAAAAACATTTGATGAGGTCTTTGAAAACGTTCCGCCGGTACTCCTTGACATGGAAGACAGCAAGGCCCGTACTGCAGAAAACTATATGTTTAAATGGGGTGGTATGCCGGCGCTGCTTCCTTTATCTGATGACGAGAAATGGAAGTGGTTGAAGGATTATGAATATACCTATCTTGAAAGAGATCTGTCCGATCTGGCAAGGCTGGAAGATCTTGAACCTTTTACGAAATTCCAGAGGCTCTCTGCATTGCGCTCCGGCAAGCTTTTAAATTATTCAGAGCTTGCCCGGGATGCATCGGTGAGTGTCGATACTGCCCGCAGATATCTGGAATATCTCCGTCTTTCATATCAGGTCATGCTCCTTCAGCCTTATTATCAGAATATTACCAGTTCAGTAATCAAGACACCGAAGCTCTACTGGCTTGATGTCGGACTTTTAAGACGGCTGAGCGGCCAGAGGGAAGAATTTTCAGGAGAAATTTATGAAACAATGGTTGTCAATGAGATCTTCAAGTGGATAAAGACTGCGCAAAAGAACGTAGAGATATTTTTCTATAGAACCCGCTCAGGTCTTGAACTGGATCTGCTTCTAAGTACCGAAAACGGTTTCATAGGGATCGAAATTAAAGGCCGTGAGATGATTGTCTCTTCCGACATCAGACCCATGAGAGAGATCGCATCAGTCCTTAAAAAGAAATGGCATGGAGGTCTTGTTGTTTATCAAGGCAATGAAATAAGGAAGCTGTCAGAACCCGGGATATGGGCCGTACCGTCAAGGCGGCTATTTATCTAATTTCGTAAATCCTTGGCAAAACTCTCTCTGAATCGGGTTTTCACATCTCGCTCTTAAGAAGATCGAAGACCTTGTCGCGGTGCACCAGATTGCTGCGTTGACCTTCTTCTATGGCTCGGATGAGCCCCACATCTTCGAGGGCCTCTTCCAATACCTCGCATAGCAAATCCCGCCGCTCATCGAGGACTTCACGAAATGCCGTCTTAACAAGGTCCTTGAGCCGATCCTCATCGGGAAATAGGGGTATCTACTTGACTCCACCAGGCACAATATGTGGTGTCTCTCTGCAGCACCAGATTCCCGATTAAACCTTCGGGAATGACATTTTATCAAGCAGTTATTTGTCATCCCCGAGTGTTTCTATCGGGGATATGGTTTCAAGATATTGGGGTCGGTGGAGTCAAGTAGATACCCCTATTAGATAAAGCCTTCTACCATACATAGGCGATACCGAAGTTGACCTGCCACTGTTTGTGGTCGAACTCGGCATTGGAGTGGAACTGGTCGATCTCGGAGCCCTTGCTATAACTATCTCCGCTCGTGCTGCCAGGAGAAAGATCGATGTATCCGTCTCCGTTACCGTCCACATATGTGGCCGGGTCGCTTTTTTCCGTACCCTTGGATTCAGTCGTATCCAAGGTAAAGGCCGTACTTGCGGCAAAATCGAGGAGCCAGTGATCGCTCAGTTTATAGCCGAATCCGGCTGAGAACTCGTCCTCGGGCTGCATATTGAAGGTAAAGGGGATATGATTAGCGGTGAAGGTGTTGTTGGAATGCTGGACACCGGCCCGGATGGTCCACTTGTCCCCAAGGTCATATTCCGCCCCAAGGGAGATACTCCGGATGGTGTTGAAATCCGTGTACATGGAAAAATCAAATTGCCCCCCCTCCTCCACGCCGAGGAGCCAGTCAAAAAACGGGCTGCTTCCGCTTCTGAGATTCAAGGTAAAATTATCCCCGACCATGTCGTTCATGTAGATCTGCCGGTATTCCAGGGAGAGCAGCAGCCGCTCCGTAGGCCGCCAGGCCGCGCCGAAAGCCAGCTCTCTGGGCATGGCAAACTGCATATAGGGGTCGTAAAAGGCTGTCAGATTGATGTAGCGGACGTAATTGTTGGCGTCCCGGACCAGGGTCGGTGTTCCGTCCTTGTTGGTGCCGTTGAAGAACCATTCCATGGCCTTCTGCGCCAGGACGTCCCCCTGAGAAGCCGGGTAATCAATGGTGCCGAGAAGGGCATTGAAGAACTTCGGCCCCCGTAGCGTTTGTGTCCCATTTGTGAGATAGGACGTACCGAATGTGGAGGAAACGAACTCCCCGAACTGGGCCGTATCATAATAGAATTTCCTGAACTGGTCCGAAAAATCAAACATCAGCTCTCCGCCCTTGAAATCCATGACCGCGCGGGACTTGTAGCTTGCGCTCAGGACCAGTTTGTTGGAACCGAAGGGTCTGTAGTGAATACCGGTTCCCCAGCCGAACCCTCCGGCATAGGCATTTTCCAACTGCCCGTATCCCTGAACTTCCTGGTAGCCAAACTGAACGCCACCGAGATTGGGATCCTTGAATTTGCCGGAAAGGACCCCGCCATAGTTGTTGAGTCCCAGAGCTATCACCTCTGCGGGGGCAGATGCTCCCAATTTCTGACCATTATTAAAGGTTCCCGTCCCTTTCATGATTTCGGATCCGGTCCCCACACCTTGGCGGAACCTGAACGCACCGCCTACCACGCGGGCGCTCACCCCAACGGACAAGTAATCATTCACCTCGTATCCTATGGCCGGCCCGAATTCCGGGATTTTGAGGTCCGTGGTATACTCGGTGGTCACGAAATAGGCCTGATCCGATGGCGTGGTCAACTGCTGGCTGTCGGTCATGGGGAGATTCGCTGTTGGCTGCCCCGTAATGGTCCCCCGTCGTGTCTGGGCCAGAGGGACCAGGAAATCATCAGCCCTGTTAGAGGGGGTGTCGTTTGCATCATAGGGAAGGACAAATGAGAAGGGAGACTGCTTCATGCGGTAGTTAGAACCCCCTCCGGCCCGGCCCACGAAACCCGCCCCGAATACGGTCTTCTCTCCGATCCGCATGGCAAGCCCCATACCGCCCATGATGAAGTAGTTGTTCTTGGCAGTCCTGCCGCCGGAATTGTTGTTCAGCAGAAGATAGTCCTCAGGAATAAAGCCTGCCGAGGTGGCCCGGCCGTTCTGCCCGTTCTGCGGATTCACATCTTTGTTGTTGAAACTCAGATAGGGTCTCAGAAAGATCATGTCCATGTCAAAGCGCATGTCCCTGATCTGGGTCAGGCCTGCGGGGTTATAGACCGCAGGAGAAATTGCGTCATCGGAGATGGCATCAAAGGCGCTTCCCAGACCTGTTGCCCTTGTCCCGTACGCATGGGGCATGGCCCCACGGGTGGCCATGGCTTCGGTGGCGATAAAGATACCCACGAGCCCCAATACCAGCATCAATACGATTCTTTTCATTTCTGCCCTCCCTGGTTAGAAATTAGTATCGTCAAAAACTAACCACAGAGAACACAGAGAAATCCTTCGATACCAACGAAGCAGGCAAGATTTAGATTTCCTCCCCCTCTGTGTCCTCTCAAACTATTAGTCTTTTGATTCCGTTTTTTAATCTTTCTACATTAAAATTTATCAGCAAGCCAACTCTCTTATTCATTGCCCTTAAGTAAGTCAGTAACTGTGCTTCATATATTTTGTTCATAGCCTCTACGGCTTTCAATTCTAAAATTATCTCATTTTCAACCAAATAGTCTATTCTGTGTTTGCCTATATCAGCGCCTTTATATTTGAGGCTTATCGCTTTTTGCTTTTCGTATGCAACCCCTCTCAGCCTGAACTCTTGAGCTAATGCCTCTTCGTAAATACTCTCCAATAAACCTGGTCCTAAAGCCGAATGAACCTCTATAGCGCAAGATATGATCCTTTCAGTTTTTTCTTTTAAAGGAAATTCATTTGGAGAACACAGAGTATTTCTCTGTGCACTCTGTGGTTTCATCTCTCATCCTTTTCTCATTAAACTTTTGACATTTCCTTTAATGGAATCCGATACGGCAGTCAAATATTCTTTAATCGCATCACAAATATTTTCCAATGCTTCCTCTTCAGTTCCACCTTGGGACCAACATCCAGGAAGCCCAGGACATGAAACGCTGTAGCCTTCAGCGGTCTTTTTAAGCACTATTTTGTATCTCATATTTTCAACCTCCTTACAAAGGAGGGCGACTTGATGCCTTCATAAGATCAAAGAGAATAAAAGCAGTTATCCGCTCATCCCTTCTCAGATGAAAAATTATAGTAGAATAAATATTTTGAAGCAAGCAAAAAAAACTGAGAGAAATCGACTTGAAAACAGCGGGCGGGAACAACGTTCCCGCCCGCATAACCGTTCTTATTTTACCCTTTTCCTGGCCAAACGGAGGCTGTAAAGGACAAACAGGGGCAGCAGGAAAACCGCCGCATCCATGGTGTTCGAGTAACCGGAGATGGCGCATCCTCCGCCGCCGCCGCCTCCGCCACCACCGCCGCTAACAGACGTGTCGCCTCCGGTGCCGGACTGTCCGATCACCACCGGATCCACAATGATCCCATTCTCCAATCCGTCTTCATCGCCAGTGTGGCCGTCGGTCACCGTAAACACCACCGTTCCACTGCCGGAAACATCCACATCAGCATCCATTTGCTGGAGCTTGCCGTCTACAATCTTGTAAACAGAAGGATTCGTGATCCCGTTGGGAATTTGAATCGTTACGGTCACGGTTGCTCCGGGTTCAAAGGTGGTCAGATTATACTCGATGTTGTACTCCAGGACCATGGCGCCGTCCGGCAGATCAACCCCTGTCAGCTTGGGATCTGAAGGATCCAGAACCTTGGCATAAGTCAATTGGGCCTGCTTGGTCAGCTCTGTTACCACGCCATTCTTGTTCATCCCGTTGGTGTTCCCAACCTGGATCATGGTCTGTACCCCGTCAGCGCCTTGAACATAGGCCTGGGTATTGTCCTCTGAGAAATAAGACGCCGCATCATTCGGGAAGGGATCAAGCCCGTCCGTGATCCCGTCTCCATCCGTGTCCACAAGAGTCATAGCGTCGACGTTGTTATCGGCGTTCCTCAGGTCTTCCCCGTCCAGAGTCCCGTCAAGGTCCGCATCCGGGAAAAATTCGGTCCCTATAGACTCATCACTATCACACATCCCATCCTGGTCAGAATCCATGCACTCGGTACAGGTTTCACCTATGCAGTATGAACCGCCTGCCAGGGCGATAACCGACACGATAGCCTCGGAACTGGCCGCACCCTTGCTGTCCTTGACGGCCAGCCCGAATGTGTAGAGTCCGATCCGGTCAAGGGCGATGTCCAAACTCGATGCCGTTGGATTCAGCACCACGACGCGGCTTCCCAGTGGCTTCTTGATCAGCCGCCATGCGTATTCTTCAACGGCATCTCCGGCTCCGGTATCGGGATCAGAGCTCTGGGCGCCGTCCAGATGGACCGTTGCCCCTCCGGACTCAACCTGGACAATCATATCCGCGCCGGCATCGGCTGTGGGAACGTGGTTCTTCGATGATCCGAGATAGATGATCCAGCCATTTAACACATGCCCGAATGGCGCGCCTGCAAAACCAGGAACACTATTCGGGACATTCCCGGCGGCAGCCAGGGTCACAGACCAGAAATCATCATTAGCAACTCCGTCTCCATTGAGATCCTTCGTCGAAACACCCAGGTACTGGGCCCGGATCCCCTTATGAGTTTCACTCGTATTATCATATGATTCCGTCCCAAGAGGAGCATAGGGGAAGGGAATCTTCGTTCCTGCATACTGCGTATCCGCCATTGCCGTATTCAGATCCAGTTCCAGTTGCCCCGGTGTGCTGCTGCTTTGTCCGGAGTACTCTCCAGAATTTTCCATAGTCTCCAGATATGAGGTATACTCACCTCCGGGTGATGTGAATTTCGCAATCCGGTAATCCCCAGGGTAACTCATCTGCCCGGATGCATCCGGCTTCTTTGTCTGGCCGGTCAACGAGATACTCCCACTGCTATTAGTAAAATAAATCAGACCGGCAGGTTTGAGAAGATCTCCGGCCTTTTTAAGGCAGTTGTCCCCATTGGAATCACAGCCGACATCTTGAGGATAGACCATGCTCGGAAGGTTATTGCTTCCCGCGATCGCCTTCCATTTGCCTCCCATCCAGAAGTAGGTCTTGAGCTTTGTATCCTCCCCGGAATTAATATGCTCCTCATCCGGATCAACTACGAAAACATAACTGCCGTCAGGAAGGTCTTTCCATGCCTCGTCTATCACTCCATTACAGTTGTTGTCAATCCCGTCATTAATTTCCATGGCGGCAGGATTTACATTTTTATCGTTATCATTACAATCCGTCTCTGCAGGGTACCCATCGCCATCCAGATCATCGTCCCGAGTGGGATCTATGGTGTTTGTTTTATTCGCTTTATTGGCATTCAGGGTAATCTGAGCGCTGCAGTCCTCATCAGTCCCGTTGTAGATGCTCTCTTGCGCTCCAGGATTGACTGCAGGATTCACATCGTTGCAGTCTCCGACGGCTACACTGAAACCGTCTACATCGTGGTCCACGAGGTTGGTATTGGATGCCCCTGCATCCACGACCACACCCTTCCAGACCTCGATGTAGGGTACCCCAGCGAAACCCGCCCAATCACTACCAATAACACCAGCGTATACAAGCGTCACACTGAAAGTGCCATCCCCGTTCGGTGTGATCCGGCTTCCGTGGACCGTTCCACTATCGTTAGACGAGAAATCCGTGGTGAAAACACCGTATTCACCGGTTCTCTTGTCAACATTCCAGCGGCCGCCGATAAACCAGGGGAAGTTTTCCGTTGCACCTGTTCGGCCGTCCGGCACGAAAGTCATGGAACCAATGGACCCGATTGTGCCGTAAAAAGACCCCATGGGGCGGCATCCGTTACCCTGATAGTCCAATTCCGCGCTGAAGGCACATCCATTCGGATCGTATTCCGTGGCAAAGTCGCCGCCGGCTGTGTCGTAAAAAGTATCGAAGTGCATATCCTCGGATGTTCCAGTCGTTCCTGTAAAGGTCGTTCCATCCGGACCGGTTGTGAACCGGATAATTGCGCCGTACCCATCGCCTGCTATTCCGGAACCAAAACCTGTCACACCACTGATGGGATAAGATTTACCTTGATGAATGAAGGTGGTACCGGTCGGATCAGCAGTAATACCGTTGTCAAGGAGCAAATTGGATCCCGCTCCGGGAAGGGCAGCGAAGGTAAAAGACGAGTTCAACTGGCCGGTATTCTCATCCACGGCCGCGATCACGAGCTTCCCTGCCAGCAGGGTGGTGGGAACCGGGAGTATTCTCAGCTCATAATTATGATTGGGTTGCAACCCCACATTCACCTCATCAACAACGCCATTGCAATTATCATCTTTCCCGTTTCCGGAAATCTCGCCGGCGCCGGGGTTGATCTCCGACTGATAGACATTGCAATCCGTGTTGTCCGTGACATAACCGGCAGGAGGGGTTCCCGCGCAGGTCTCTGTCTTGTCATTCTGGTCTCCATAGCCGTCGCCATCCTTGTCGGCGTAGTAAACATTCTTGACCCCTTCGTCCACCTGGCCGTTGCAGTTGTTGTCAATGAGGTCGCAGACCTCTACCGCGTCAGGATGCCGGCTGTCATCGTTGTCATCGCAATCAGTATTGGCAACAACAAAAGCTCCTTCGCTGTTAGCCTGATCCTGACTGCACGCCTCTATATCATTAAAGGGGTTACCATATCCGTCACCATCTTCGTCATGGTAAAAGATCGTCGTGGCCCAGCCCTCATCGATCTGGCCGTCACAATCATTGTCTTTTCCGTCGCAAACTTCCGCCGGCAGAGCTCCGCAGGCGCCGCAGG
>CAKKPE010000002.1:0-60318 GCA_919901565.1 bacterium | reverse complement strand
CGTTCTTCAATCCCTCGTCTATCTGGCCGTCGCAATCATTGTCAACACCGTCGCAAACTTCCTGCGGCACAGGTCCGCAGGCACCGCAGGCGTTCTTCAATCCCTCGTCTATCTGGCCGTCGCAATCATTGTCAACACCGTCGCACACCTCCGGCGGCACAGGTTCGCAGGTGCCGCAGGCATTCGTCACGCCTTCGTCTATACCGCCTGCGCAGTTATTGTCAACACCGTCGCACACCTCAGTGGCCCCGGGGTTGATCGCTATGTTGCCGTCATTGCAGTCGCCATCGCAGTTATCGCCAGGACTCAGAACACACCCCTCTACACAGTTTGCAAAAGTATCATTATCTTGATCCGGACACGCTTGACCAGCACAGACACCGCCCTCATCGGTTTGCCCATCGCAGTCTTCGTCTCCGTTGTAACATACCTCGGGAGTGGCCCCGGCCAGCGGATCGCAGGTATCTGGGCCCCAGACCCCGGCTGTACAGGTCTTGGTCCCGGTATTGCCGGCACATTGCCCCACACCGCAGGTAGTGTCTTGAATCAGATTTTCATCCGTCTGACCATCTCCGTCATTGTCAACGTTGTCGCAGATCTCGACCGGCACAGGTTCGCAGGTGCCGCAGGCATTCGTCACGCCTTCGTCTATACCGCCTGCGCAGTTATTGTCAACACCGTCGCACACCTCAGTGGCCCCGGGGTTGATCGCTATGTTGCCGTCATCACAGTCTATTCCAGTCTGAGCGCAACTGGGGTTATCCGAGGTCCCGTATCCGTCTCCATCACTATCCGTGCAAGCAGGAAGTACGATCCTCCCTTGGATGTGCAGACCGTAGGGAACGCCGCCGAAACTCGAGGGATCGCCCAGAGGCACGGTTGCATAATAATCCAGGGAATAATGGGTACCGTCTGCGCTTTTATTAAAGACGCCGGCCGGACCGCTCCCCATGTTAATCGCAGGAATCCCGTTCCAGGACACATTCCAGCCGGCCATGTTCAAGGTGCCGTCGCCGTTGTCCGTGATGCCCGCAGCGCTCTGGAAGTGTTCGCCTGTATTAAAGAAGAAATTCCAGGGCGCATCAATAGAGTTCGAGTCGGCCGAAGTCGTGGTCCCGATATGGCTCCCGCTCCCTGCCGCCTGGGGCGTCCCGAGAAGGATACCGCCCATCGTGGACTTGGCATGCTGAGTTCCGGTCGCGGTAGTGGATCTGATCTGGGTAGTAAGAATAGTAGTACTTGTAACCGCCATGGTGAAGTAAGAACTCGCCCCTTCAAACCCGTTATCAATGGTCAAGAGGGTTCCGTTCGGAAGGGAGGCGGCCACGGCGCTTGAATTCAGACCAAGCAATAAGAAAAAAGACGTGAGCATAGACAGCATAGACATTGACAAGCGAAATATCTTCTTCTTCATAAACTCCTCCTGTTTCATACCTCATTATTATAATGATATGACTTCTTCATTCCACTTACAAATCAATAATGAATATTGCAACCTTCATGCCAGAAAATGCATTTTTTGCTCGTTTAATCAAAATCGCTCGTTCGGCTAAGACAATAAAACAACCATGATAAACAATATATTGTGCGTTATCAATCAGATGCCTTCGAATAACAGTTTCTCTTCAGTCTGTTTTCCTCAGCCGAATTTATCCTGTTCAACGAAATAAAACAGTTTTTCCCTGATCCATAAAAGTATAAATGTGAAAATTTTTTCCTATTTTGTGAAAAACATTTCCTATTAATGGTAAATTTTTTCATACTTATTTTAATTTGAATTCTTGCGTGTTTTGAAGTTTCCCTATTTTGGTCATTACTATTTTGGTCGTAATTTAAATATATTTTTTTGAAGGAACCATGTAAATATAATATATCCCAGCACTTGTCAATAAAAAAGTATAAGACACATTGAAATTTGTTAATTAATATATTAGCATATTCTATTTATATAAGCCTATCAATTTTAAGCTTGCCCGTGTTTTCATGTCTGTGATAATTTTAAAGGCAGCCCGATATCAACATCCATTGAGCTGAAATTGTTACTTCAGGAATTTCGTGTTTTTAATACGCGGCTCCGCACAGCAAGTCGGAACCGCTCATTCACGGCGAGCCACCCATTTTGATTTCTATCCGGTCCCGGCAAAAGACGCAAGCTATCTACTTATCCTCTTTGATTATCTTAGGGCTTGCAACATACATGCAGGTTCTCAATCTGGACTTTACCCACTGGGACGATGATCTCTACGTGCTCCAGAACCCCTTCATACGCTCACTCTCCATCCGAAACATCGCTGCTTTTTTTTCAAATACCTTCTTAGGCAATTATGCCCCGCTCCATTTATGCACATACGCGTTGGACTTCCAGATTTGGGGATTGGATCCGAAGGGGTATCATCTCACTAATCTTGTCTTCCACTTATTCAATACCGTCGGCACATTTTATCTGGTTTCCATAATTACGAGAAATAAAAACGCTGCATGGCTGACGGCCATGTTGTTTGCCATACATCCCGTCAATGTCGAGACCGTTGCCTGGATTTCACAGCGCAAGACCTTAATCGCTCAGGCCTTCTTCATTCTCTCCTTTATCCAGTATCTTCGCTTTGCAACAGGGCATTCAAGCAGGAACTACTACTGGTCACTCTTTTTCTTCTTCTGCTCACTCCTTTCCAAAGTCAGCACGATAACGCTCCCCCTCCTGTTGGTTCTGTACGATGTTTGCTTCCAAAAAAAACAATCAAAGGCATCATTCGCCGATATAATCCCCTTTTTTTCCCTGAGTTTCATATTTGGACTGATCTCTCTATATGCTCAATTCATCGCGTATGGCGGGGAACTCCGCTTTCATGGAGGATCACTGCTTTCAAATCTCTGCACGATGATTGTGGCTCTGAGAAAATATGTTTCCCTGATCTTCTTCCCCTTTAATCTGAGCGCCTACTATTATTTTTCTTATCAATCACTTTTCGCCCCTCCGGTTATATTTTCCATTGCATGGATTCTGATCATCCTTGTCCTTCTGCTCATCTTTCGGAAAGACAAAACCATCCTGTTCTGGGCTGGATGGTTCTTTATCACCCTTTTGCCGAACATGCAGATTGTTCCTTTGGACGCGGTCATGGGGGACCGCTACATGTACCTGCCGGCAGTAGGCATTTTCTGCCTGATGGCCATGGCTCTTCAGAAGTTTTTTGGAAAGTATAATTTCACAACAGTCATCGGGAAAACTGTTCTCGCATCGGTGTTTGCTGTCTGTGGGATGCTGCTGTTTTTAAGCTATAACCGGGTTGGAATCTGGAAGAACGATTTGACTTTGTGGTCAGAGACCATCAAGAGCAGTCCATCACCTGTTGCCTACAATAATCTTGCAGTCTACTGGGGAAGAGAAGGCGGCTTCAACCGGTCCCAGGAGTTTTTTGAAAAAGCCCTTAAAATTGCCCCTGACAATTACCAGGCCAACAAAAACCTGGGGTCTCTTTCCATGCTGAAAAAGGATTTTTACAATGCTGAAATCTATTATAAGAAAGCACTTTCACTTAAACCGTACATGGAGCCGCTAAAGCTTGAGATGGGGTCTATGTATATAGAAAAAAAGAACCTCACAAAAGCCCGGGAAATATTGGAGGAAATCCCTGCTGCAAGCCCGAATTATCCGGAAGCAAGAAAAAGGCTTTCCCAGATACGTCCAGAGGAAAGCACTCATTATCCCTAATAGCTACTCCTGTCGGCAAACCTCCCCAACTCAGAAAGAATCTTGATATCATACTTGAACCTTGAACGGGCAGAGTGAATCAGCTCATCGGCTTCCTTTTTTTTCCCGGACTTCTGATAGACCTCGATCAGATTGAGAGTCACTTCGCTCCAATTAGGGAACCGGTCAACAACCCATCTCAGTTCCGGGATGGCTGATTCATTCATACCGCTCAGGTAGTACGCCATTCCCAGGTAATAATGGGCTTTTGGGTCTCCGTCAAAGATATGGATCGCCTTTTTAAGTTCATCCACTGCGGAACGGGCATTGCTTATGTTGAGGTACGATGCCCCAAGATTCAGCCGCGCGAGATATAAATCCGGATTAATCTCAAGGGCTTTCTTGAATTCCGCGATCGCCTTCTGATTCTCACCAATGCTCATGTAATAGGCCCCGAGACCATTTCCTGCCTTAGCCTGGTTGGGAAACCTGGAGACCGCATCCGACCATAATTCGAAATCACCGGCCCACACATGGACCCGCTGCGCGGATACCATGCATAAAACAGTGACAGCCCCAATAAGCAGAGCCGCTGAAAAGCCCTTCACGATCTTTGGATGGGACATTTGCACCAGAATCCGGAAACACATCCCCATTAAAACAAAAATCCCGATAGCAGGAAAATAGAGATATCGATCATTCATGATGGTCACCATGGGGATGAAATGAGAGACCGGAAGCAGTCCGACAATGAACCATGCAAGCCAGAACAGCGCGATTTTTTGTTTTTTCCTGGTCCACCAATAGATGAGAAAAAGAAGCATCACAAACAAAACGGCCAAAAACGCGGCCTTTGCGAGAGAGAAGGAAGCAATAACCTTCTCATCGTAAAGAGCGCTTAGATTGAAAGGGAACAGTATCTGCCGGATATAGGCCAGCCAAAGCATCGGGGTGACAAAAACGGATTCCAAAACGGAGTTACCGTAATATTGCGCCCTCACCCCGCCAATGGACTGAGCCTGAAGAGTGATCAGGCCTGCACTCACTGAAAGGAGAACAAATGGGATATACCTGGCCGATTGTTTGAAGCGGATACGCTTCCCAAGCACGAATATGTCACAGGCAAGTATATAGAATGGGAAAATAATAATGGATACCTTGGCAAGAAGGCCGATCGAAAAGAGAACCACGGATGCCCAGTACTTGCGGAGATTGCGCTCTTCGCTGGAACCAATATAAAATATGAAAGAAAGTAAAAGAAAAAATGCCGAGAGCAAATTCTTGCGTTGAGAAACCCAGGCTACGGACTCGACCTGCACCGGGTGAATCGCAAACAAAAGCCCTCCGACCGCAGCAATCCATTCGATCTTATTTATCTTTCTGATCAGCAGGAAAACAAGGATGGAATTCAGAAAATGGAGGAACAGATTTGTTACCCTGAATCCGAAATGACCGGCGCCGAATAGCCGGTAATCTACGGCGTAAGACAAGATCTGCACCGGCGCATAATTCCCCATGGAAAAGGACGTAAAGATCCTCCGGATATGGGGCATGTCCAGGGAACGGATGTTCTCGTTAAGCGTAACATATTCCGGGTCGTCCCAAGTCTGAAGGAACGGATAGCGCAAAGATTGGAGATAGACCAGAGAAATGAGAAAGGCCGCAATGAGAGTATACCTTGATAAAGTACTCATGGGTTTCACGTTCACTAAAAAATAACCGCAGGCAGATGAACACCCTTTCTCCGGAATCCTGCCCGCACATTTCGCCGTCCTCTCTTTGGCAAGAAAAGGGTATTTCGTTATTGTCTGGGGTCAGCATAGCACAGAAGCACAAAATGTGTAAAGATCGAGCTTTATAAACTTGTAAAGCCAATTTGACCTGAGTTTCGGAAGTCGAGGTAAATTGTCGTAGCTTTTTTTTGATTTTTTCCTTATACTTGACGTTGAAAATGAAAACCGGGAACTGCTATGCTATGAAAGGAAAGAGAAAGAAAAACATTCAGAAAGCTGATAATCCTGCAATTGCTTATGCAATAACTGCCGGGTATTTCCTGCTTATACTCATAGGGATTCTTCATCACGAAATGTGGCGTGATGAGCACCAGGCATGGTTAGTTGCAAGAGATGCACACTCTATTTCAGGACTTTTTCAAAACCTCAAATACGAGGGCAATCCCGCACTCTGGCATTTATGCCTCTATGTTATCTCATCGTTTACATCCAAGCCGGTCGCCATGCAGATTTTTCACGTCATCATTGCTGTTTCTTATGTCTTTTTGTTCTGTCGCTACGCGCCTTTTTCTCTCTCTGTAAAAATTCTTTTTGTTCTAAGCTATTTCGTTTTATACGAATATGCTCTCATCAGCAGAGGCTACGGTTTGGGCGTGCTGATCGCATTTCTTATCTGTGTTCTATTCCCTAAACGAAATTCAAACTTACTTTTTATATCTCTTCTTCTGCTGCTCCTTGCAAACACCACTGTTTATGGGCTCATTTTGTCATCAGGGTTAGCAGGAATTATTTTCATAACCATTATTAAAGAAAAGTCATATAGGAATATTTCTATTGTAAAACTTACATTGCCGGCAGTTATTTTCATGGCAGGTATCATTCTTTCATTATGGCAGTTGTATCCCAAACCGGGCAATTCGTTCCCCGTTTCCTGGTCGGAGGGCTTTGACAAAAACCGGTTTTACCTTATTTCATGGAAATTATTTTCATCCTATTTTCCCATTCCTGATTTAAAAGGAATGCATTTCTGGAACACCAATGTCTTCACGAGTAATCAGAATGCACTTAATCCTGTAATCCCAATAATAATTCTGTCGATCTGCATATGCATTTTTATCCGGAAGCCGCTTGCGCTGCTTTTTTACGCGGGGTGCACTGCTGCATTTGGATTTCTATTCTACTGGACGCTTCTTGTTCACGCACGCTACTACGGTCATTTCTATCTTGTACTCATTATTTCATTCTGGATAGCTCGTTATTGCAAGGAAGCAAATATTAAGAATACATTACTGAGGATGATGTCCGGTTTTGGAAAAATGTCAGAAAATATATTTCTGGTCATCGTGCTTGCAGTAAGCGCTGCAGGAGGTATTACCGCTTTCTCAAAAGATTTCAGGCTAAAATTCAGTACAAGCAAAGAAGCTGCGCGGTATATCATTGAAAATGGGTTGGATAATCTATCCATCGTAGGTTCAACTGATTTTGTTATTTCCCCTTTGTCATCCTATCTAAATAGGCCGATTTATTATCCCGAAAGAAAAAGTCTCGGCTCATTTGTTATATGGGACAATAAAAGAAATAGTGATTTGAAGCTGATGGATATATTTTCAGGTGTATTGAAGTTTATGGAAAAAGGAGAGAAGAAGGTATTGGTGGTTCTCGATAACCAGTCGACATACGTTCAGAACGGTCAAACATTTAATCTTGAACACGCAATGCTCAGCGATGACGTAAGAATTGACTTGCTCAAATACATTCCTCCTGGAATTGTGGAAGATGAGAAGTATTATATTTTTATAACTGAGAAGATTTTACAGCCCTCATACAGGCACCGATCAAAGATTCTACCTGGACCGAAACCGTAAACTTTTCTTCTCTTTCGACTTGGGCAGAAGAGTTATTGGTCCGAGTTAGAGTCTGGCGATCAGGGCACAGCGGTCATGACGTAGGAAACGGCGGCATGACGGAATAGAGCAGCAACATCCAAATTGTCGTAGCTTTTTTTTGATTTTTTCCTTATACTTGACGTTGAAAATAAAAATCGGGAACCGCTATATTGGTATGATTTCCCCATTCGTACAGGCTTTTCCTCAGACGTCCGAGTGCCGCATGCAGGGCAGTCAAGACTGAGTATCAGGCAATAGTCTAATCCTCATTTATTGAGACGAGACAATCCATGCATTCACAGGTAGAAAAACAAATTTTTGAAAAAAAGACCTCCTGGGTTTGGCTCGCGGTTCTCACGATACTGACTTTTCTCGTCTATCTGAATACGCTTTCCCACGAGTTTCTTCAGAATTGGGACGATACCAAGTATGTAACGGAAAATCTCCTTATTCGCGGGTTCACATGGAAACACCTGGCCGGCATCTTCACGGAACAATTCGTGGGAAATTACGCCCCGGTCCAGATGCTCTCCTATATGATCGACTACAGGATCTGGGGATTAAATCCTATGGGATTTCACCTCACCAATCTGTTACTGCACATCCTGAACGCCCTGCTCGTTTTTTTCCTTTTATTCAGGTTCTGCCGCAACCGACCTGCCTCGTTCATCGGCGCCCTGATCTTCTCGATACACCCGGTACAGGTGGAATCCGTGGCCTGGATCTCCCAGCGGAAAAACATATTGTCCATGTCCTTTTTCCTTGCCTCGTTTTTGTTCTATCTGAGATTCCTCGAGACCCATCGCCGCTCTGCCTATGCGGGAAGTCTGACCCTCTTCGGGGCAGCCCTTTTGACAAAATCCGTAGCAGTCATCCTTCCCCCCATCCTCCTGCTCTACCATCTGATTGAAGATCGCCCGAAGCGAAGGTTCCGGGAAATCCTCGCGTATCCGGCGCCGTTTATTGTGGCGGCTGGTGCGATAGCGGTCGTGGCGGTCCTTACACAACAGAAGGGTGGAGGCATTCGGGAGTTCTATGGCGGCGGACCCTTTGCGACCTTTCTGACCGTCCTGACCATTCATCTCCAATACCTGCGCATGATTCTCTTTCCGGTTCGTCTCTCAGCCCTCTACGATCCGCCCATTCAGACCACCTTTTTCTCTCCGGCTGTGCTGCCGGCAGTCATGGTCATCGGAGCGATCGGTCTGATCTTCTTCCGGCTGTACCGGAAGAGGTCCTGGGCATCTTTCTGGATCGGGTTCTATTTCATTGCTTTACTTCCGGTCTCTCAAATAATTCCCATTGTGACTTTAATGAACGACCGCTACCTCTATTTCCCCATGGTGGCCGTCGCGGGGCTCATTTCTCATCTTGTCGTATATTTCGAGAGAATCCGGAAAAATTCTCAAACCCATAGGATTGTTGCTGCAGTAACCGTATCTCTCCTGATAGGGGTCCTTGGTCTGGTTCTCTATAATCGAAACAGAGTTTGGGAAAATGGCCTGATCCTCTGGTTGGATACCGTAGCCAAAGCGCCCAATAACGGAAAAGCCCATGGCGGTCTCGGTGAAATCTACATGAGAAAAGAAAGATTTCAGGAGGCGGAACGGGAGCTCTCAAAGAGTGTTGAACTCGATCCCACATATGTTGAAGCGAGAAGCAATCTTGGGTTTGCTTGCATGAAACTGGGCAAATTGGAGAAAGCAGTCACACACCTGGAAGAGGCCGTGAGGTTGGTACCCGAAGACGGCACGCTAAGGAGCGATTTGGCATCGGTTTATAAAGAGCAGGGCCACCTGGATGAGGCATTAATCCAGTTAAAGAAAGCAGTAGAGCTTGATCCGGAGAATGCGGAAATCAGATACAATCTTGCTGTCTTTTACACCCATACAAAGCGTGCCGGGGAGGCCGTCGAAGCCCTCGAGGCGACACTCCGACTCGAACCGGCCCATGCTAATGCCCTGCTCTTGATCACTCTGGCTTACTCTAACCTCGGCGAGAAATGGAAAACAGAGGATCTTTACCTCAAGGCCATCACGGCCTCCCCGGATGACTACCTGCTGTCATACAACCTTGCGTGCTTTTATGCAACAAATGGAAAACCTGAAGAGGCCATAGACCGGCTCCGGGATGCCCTGGAAAAAGGGATGGGTGATGCGCGCATCCTGAATGAGGATCCGGACTTGAAAGCCCTGAGGGCCCGTCCCGATTTCAAGGAAATTGTCAATCGGATGGCGTCCCTATCCGGTCAGCAGAAAAAAAAGTAAAGAAAGGATCAAAACGATGTTTTCAAACCCATTCAACCGATTACTTAAAATACTCCAAATTGCCGCCGCTCTCTTAAGCGCTCTGTTCTTTGCGGGGTGCACTGGGAAAAAACCGGCCCCCGGCATGGACTATAACATATTACTCATTACCATAGATACATTGAGAGCCGACCATCTTGCCTGCTACGGGTCAAGGGAGGTGAAAACTCCAAATATTGATGCCCTGGCGAATCGCGGGGTGCTCTTTGAGCATGCAGAGTCGCAGGCGCCGGTGACACTTCCCTCCCATACTTCAATCATGACCGGCACGCTCCCTCCGTATCATGGAATTATGGACAACGGGGTGTTTTACGTCCGGGATTCACAGATAACCATGGCAGAAATACTCAAGGATCATGGTTACACCACAGGGGCCATCGTTTCCACCTTTGTGCTGGACCGCCAGTTTGGTTTGGACCAGGGATTTGACTCCTATGATGATAAGTTTAATTCTCCTGGAGAGCCGAAAGTAAAACCTTTGCTTGAACGTCAAGGCGATAAGACCACAGAGGCGGCCATAGAATGGCTCAGGAAAAACCAGTCCAGGAAATTTTTCCTGTGGCTGCATTTTTTTGACCCGCATTTTTCCTACAGCCCTCCGTCTCCATATAAAGATGAATATGCTCAAACACCGTATGACGGTGAGGTCGCATTCACGGACGAGTGTTTGGGCCGGATCTTCTCAACTTTAAAAGAGTCAGGCATGGATAAAAAGACCCTCATTATCCTGACCGCTGACCACGGGGAAGGTCTCCAAGAGCATGGCGAGGCAAATCATAGCTACTTTGTCTACGAATCCACTTTACACATCCCCCTTATCTTTTCTGCGCCGGCGGTCCTGCCCCGCGAGCGCCGTGTGCATGGGATTGTACGGTCCATTGACATTCTCCCTACCACTCTCGATTTTCTGGGCTTCAAAATCCCCGATCATATCCAGGGCGTGAGCCTGATCCCCATGCTGTCATCCGGCTCAGATGATCTCGGCCTTGAATCCTATGGTGAGGCGATGCCAGGCCATGTCCAGCACGGATGGAGCGCTCTCCGCTCGCTCCGGTCGAAGGAATGGAAGTTTATCAACGCCCCGAAACCGGAGCTGTACAGGATGACAGATGACCCTTCTGAAACAAGAAATCTCATCAAGGAAGAACCGGCAACAGCCTCGGCAATGAAAGAGCGCCTCAAGCAGGTCTTTAAACGCTCAATTCAGAATGCATCTAAAGAGAGCCCCGCAAAAAATATAGACCCGGAGACGCGAAGCCGACTCGAAAGCCTTGGATATATTGCCGGAGCTGGGAAGGCGGAACCCTTGTCAAAGTTGAGTTTTGACCCGACCGGAACGGATCCAAAAGAGATGAAAGACTTCATCGAAGAGAACGGTCTGGCACAGGGTTATATTGCGATTTCAGACTACGAAGAGGCGTTCCTGCACGTTCAGAAAGCGCTGCAACTCGATCCGGACAACTTGAATGTACAACTCCTCAAAGCGCAGGCTTTACTTGAACTGGGCCGCCTAGACGAAAGTATTGAAATACTCGAGACACTGAAGAAGAGAAGGCCGGATTTCAGCTATGTTCACATTTATCTTGCAACGGCTTACTTCCGAAAGGGTGATATGAAAAATGCGGACCTGGAGACGTCTGAAGTCATCAAGCTCCTTCCCAAGAAAGCCGATGCCTATTATTCTCTGGGAATCGTCAAGCAGAAGCTGGGAGAGCTCGCCGCAGCGGAAGGCTTGGTGAAAAAAGCCGTTGATCTGGATCCGGAGAACTCCTTGTACCGGAATTTCCTGGCAACGGAATTGATGCGCCAGTCCCGGTTTGACGAAGCGGCCCTTCATCTGAAAAAAGTGCTGGAGATCGACCCTTCACTCTCAGAAGTCCGATTCAAGCTGGCCGCCTGCCTGCTCCAACTGAATCTCGTTGACCAGGCCATTGAAGAGCTGAAAAAAGGCATAGCAACTCACCCGGATTCCGCTCAGGCGAAAATGATCCTTGGTGTGGCCTATCTTAAAAAAGATGCGCTTGACATGGCGCAGAAAAGCCTCACGGATTCGCTGAAACTCGACGCAGGAAATGCGGACGCGTGGTATAATTACGCCTGCGTGAAATCCCGGCTGGGCAATACGCAGGATGCTCTTAACAGCCTTGGTCAGGCAATTAGACTCGGGGGCGAGAAATACCGGCAAATAGCAAAGACCGATGACGATTTGAAAAGCATCTCAGGTGATAAAAAGTTTCACAAAATGATCAAAGAACCATGAGTTTCCTCTTTTCTTGATTCATGGAGATCTCTGAAACAAAACCGACATTGTGGCAAATCGCTATTTTCACCTTCTCTTTCGAGCCAACCCCAGAATTCCGGCCAAGCCGGAGCCGAGAAGAACAAGAGAATACGGTTCAGGAACAGAGGCAAGGGTCCCTTCCCAATGCAAATAATAGGGGACGCCTCCGAATCCGCTGGGGTCGCCTGCCGGGACCGTCTGGCGATAATCAAAGATAAAATTGTTCCCGCTAAAAATAACGGGTGACGGCAGACCTCCACCCAATTGAATTGCGGGGATCCCGTACATGAAAATCAACCAGTCGTTGAGGTGCAGACCGGCATCGTCCATATAATTCAGGCTACCGTTTCCTGTACCATGGATATTTTCGGCATCGATTTTTCCAGGAGCCTGGTTCTTCCCCAAGACAATCCCCCCGTCCGTGCCCGGATGCAGGGAAGTCCAGGCGATAAGCCCAGGGGACACCTCAAATCCATACTTGGCGCCGGGCCCCATGGGGATGAGCGATCCCGCCGGAAACGGCACGGCCCCGGCGTAGGAGGCTGCTGCAAGAAAAAGTAACGCGGCAATCAGAACCGTTTTCTTTTTCATAATCCCTCCCCGAATCAACAAACCGGATAAACAAAAAACCCCACACTCGGATGAGGCGGGGTTCTTGATGGCTCTCGGTACCATGACCTTATGTTCTTCCTAATCTTCTATCTAAGTCATACCTCAATGCAACTATTTCTTCCTTCGCACCAGCACCAGCATCCCCGCAAGGCCGGTGCCAATGAGAAGAATGGAAGCGGGCTCCGGGATGGCAGCAGCAACATTAACCGACCCGGCATTAAATAGTGGATAAATCGGGTTTCCGTCGCTGGCCCAGGGATTCAGGGCATACTCGGTCAATGTAAGGGGAGTTGAGCCGGACCCCACCGCCAATAAGTTAATCGTGGCGACAGTGAAGCTGCCCGGTCCCACCCCCGGAAACGCACTCATAAAAACGCTGGTCAGAGAACCGGCCGGATTGTTGATGGCGCCGGTTCCGTTCACAAAATTCCAAACAGTTGCATTTATACTCACAGAGGTCACGTTCACGATGCTCGAATTAAAGTAAAGGTTGAAGCCCCCGCCCTGGGTTTGCGGGAAACTGGTTCCCACGACGTTGACTGAAAATCCCGACCCAAGGGAAACATTCGAGCTGATTGGGTCAAAACCTATGGTTGCGGCCTGTGCGCCTGTTGTCCACAGGAACAAAACAGTGATCATGGATACAATGCTTTTCATAACTTCCTTCCCCCTTCCATTCATGTAATTGATCCCCCATTCCCCTTATCTAAACAACACCCTTGGCATCTCTGCCAAAGGATTCCCCCTACTTGCCTGCCACGCCAATTACCCCATTCACAAATCTGACCGACAGGTGCTTCCCTGCGCTTGCAAAAGGATTAAGAGCGGATTCCTGAAGCCTGAGCTGGCTTTCCCCTCTTTTGATGGCCTGAAGCTTGACCGTCGCTATTATTGCATTGCCGCTGACACCGGAGAAACTGCTGACCCATATATTGGAAACTTCGCCCTTTGTGTTATCAATGCCCCCCGGGCTGCTCGCAAAGCTCCATTGGGCCGTGTTCACTGAAACACCGGTAACCTGGACCACGGAGGGGTCAAAGCGCAAGGTAACTCCACCCCCTTCGCTGACCGGAAGGTCCTGTGCCACAATATCTACCGACACCGTGCCGCCCACAGCAGCCTTGGTCTTCTGCGGGTTAATGCCGACAACCGGACCTGCCGCAAAAACGGCTGTGGAAAGCATCATCACCGTTATTAAAGAGATCAATATTTTCATTATAGGTTCCTCCTTTACCTTCAATAGGTTTATTATATATTGTTATGGCGCAACTCCCGATGGCCCAGGAGGCAGCATGAAGAGATTTTTAACGATCCCCAGATCCAGGGAATTGACAATGCCGTCTCCGTTCAGGTCCGAATTCGCATCGCTGCCCATAAAAACCAGTTTGAACAGACCTAAATCCAGGGAGTTGGTGATACCGTCTCCGTTCAGGTCCGCATCGCAGCGGTTGCCGTACCCGTCACTGTCGGTATCACGCTGCACATTACCGCCTGCGTCCGGCGTTTTGGGCCCATTTGCCGCCTGAATACAGTTATCCTGGGTATCCGGCACTGCATCATCATCCGTGTCAGCGCCGTAGCGGGCGGCATCAAAATACTCCACGTAGCGAATCGCATCGGCACGAAGCATAAACGGATAACCGGCAAAGCTGTTCATGTGCCATACGGCGCCATCGGCACGGACCTCTCCGGGCGTTGTCCCAGGCGCTCCCTGAACCGGATGTACCCGGACATCGTGCGTGCCTATACCATCCGGATAGACCCACACTCCGCCTGGAACCACGCCCCCGCCCATAAAGGATACGTGATTGTAATAGGCAGGGTCCGGATAGCCGTAGGGATGAGACGCGTCCCTTCCCAGGGTCGGATTGGTATTATTAATGACCGCATTGGCTACAAAATGCAGATTACCGGCGCCACCCTGAGACTCCTTGACATCAACTTCCAGGGTACCGTAGCTTCGCATGATGAATCCTGGAACAATCTGGACGGAACCTTCACCCGGATCAGGCAGCCCGTTGGGTCCCAGATCCGTAAAGGGGAAGTATGCCTCAAAGGCAAAATCGAAGGTCACCTGGCCGGCCATGGGTTCCAGAGCCGCAGGATGACTGGTCAAGACTGATCCGCACCAGCCGATGGCATCGGAGATCGGGAAAGGCTGGAAATTGATACGGGTATCAAAGGTTTGGTCCGGATTGGCGCCGGTCATATCCTTGTACCGGAAAATATCGTAGAACACGAAATGCATGTCCCCTTTCGGAATCAGATAGTCGCCGTCATAGTCAATCATCATGTTATTGAAGGCAGACCCCGCAACCGTGGTATAGCCCCACTTGTAGAAATTGACGTTTGCATCCATATTCGCATTGGGGAAATTCTCGCCGCCATCAAAATCACCAACAATGTTGTGGGCCGGATCCGGGGTCAGCCAGTCCTGATCCTGGGTTATCACGTGCTGCCGCTGTCCGATGCCGCCGGCCGGGTCAAGGGCATTCCCTTCTGCAGGGCCTCCGAATCCGCTTATCGGGTTGAACTCCAAGGCCCTCCTCCAGTCCGTGCATCCGGGATCTCCCTCCGCACATCCGTCCTTTCCGGGGCCGGTATAACCCCAGTCGTAGAATCGTATTTCTCCGCCGGTAGCAGGCGTAACCCATACATTCCCTGAGGGGCAATTGGCAGAACCCGGGGCGTTCACACACCCGGCCGCCGGATTGCAGGTGTCGTCCGTGCAAATGTTCTGGTCGTCGCAGTTCAGCGGGGTCCCTGCAATGCACCCGCCGGTATTGGAGTCGCAGGTCTCTACGCCGTTGCAGGCATTGCCGTCATCACAGACCACCCCATTGCAGAGGTCACAGCGGGGATCTACGGTACTGTTACAACCGGGAAGCGTGCAGTCCAGTGTATTGGTACAGGCTCCGGTTCCGCTGTCACAAAGATCAACCGTACAGGCATTGCTGTCGGTACAATGGTTGTCAGCGCATAGATCCACCACAACGATCCTTCCTTCCAGATGCAGACCATAGGGGACACCGCCGAATCCGGAGGGATCACCCGGAGGTACGGTAGTCATATAATCCAGGGTATAATGTGTCCCGTCAAGGCTCTTTGTGAAGATGTTCGCCCCGCCGCCCATGCCCATGTTAATGGATGGGATCCCGTTCCAGGAGACTCTCCAGCCGACCATATTCAGGGTGCCGTTGCCGTTGTCGGTCACGCCGCCCGCGGCCAAATCCTGGAAATCATTGCCTGTATTAAAGAAGAAATTCCACGGCGCGTCAATGGGACCATTGTCGGCGGGAACCGTCGTACCCGTATGGCTCCCGGTTCCTGCGGGTTGGTTCGTCCCGAGAAGGATACCGCCATTCAAGCACTTTGGATGCTGGACGCCGGTGGTGGTGGTAGATTTGAGATAGGTAGTAAGAATCGTAGTACTTGAAACCGCCATGGTGAAGTAGGAGGCGGCCCCTTCGAACCCGTTATCAATGGTCAATAAGGTTCCTGAAGGCAATGCCGCCGACATTGCACTTGAACGAAGGCAAAAAACCAGTAACAACACCAAACCGGCATACGAATACTTTTTCATAAGCAACCCCCTTCGAAGTAAACTGAGCCCTATGACAATAATCCCCCTGGGATGGCAAGAATATCTCCGCCTGTCCATTTTGTTTTAAAGCAAAAAAGATGCCAATCGGCCATACCCTCTCTTTAAAATACTCAATCAGTTGAAAATCCTTGAAATTAAAGAGAATAAATTTTTCTCTTTATAAAATCATATAGTATTTTCTTGATTTCAATATTTATACATGGGAAATGTTTTACCTAAAATAGGAAATGTTTTTCCACTTTTGTGAAAAAGATTTCACTTATTCTAAAATGAATATATGCTGCCTTATTAATAACTTGGAATGGGCCCAGAAGGCATTGCTTGCAGCGGCACTGCATGAAACCGGGATCATGTCCCGGCGCAGATCATACCTTAATTCATGCTCGTTATGCTTGCCGTCATACCGGAGATCGGGTTTCCATCGACGTCCACGATCTTGGCCCCCGGCAGGACATTAAATAAAGGATCACCTGAACCCTGCGGTCTGACCAGATAGAGCTTCAGGTATTTCGTCTGTGAAACCCCTTCCGGTGAAAGGATGTAGACATGAATAATGCCCGGCTCAACACGCCAGAATAGATTGTTCTGTTTTTCCACCCGGTCAAACTGAGCCTGTACAACACGAATATTACTGGATGAAACAATCGTATTGTCGAATCCGATATCCAACTGCACTGCGCCCACCGGGACGGCTGATGAGGAAAGCGTCACTTCAGAAAAGGGAGCGGTCTCCAGCTCTTTGACATTCTCCGCGAGACCGAATTCATCGAGAAAACTATCAGGTGAACCGCCTGTCCCCACGATATTAAGGTTGGATATGTACGGTTGGACCAGTCCCGCCACAGAGGAGACCACCTCTACGGTATAGGAGCCTACGGGGATATCCGTGGGAAGATCCACAACCATAACGGTTTCATAGGGCCTGCCGTCGAGGCTCGGTGTGGTCATCCAGAGATTATAGTTCACGAGCTTGCTGCGGGAATCCGGAAAAAGATTCAGGGTTGCCCTCGGGGTCAGGCTGTAGTTGATCGAGCCCCCGTCGTAAATCATAACCATGGTATTCGTACGCGTCATGTTCTCGGTTTCTCCGCCGTGCAGGTAGGCGTTTCCCACACCGATCGTGATGGTGTCGCCCGCTCGAGCGGACTTGGGGAAGGTGTTCAGCCCCACGCACCCATTGAGCGACATCGAGCTGAGAATGACCCATAGCAAAACAATGGATTTCCACATGATTGATTCTCCGTTAAGTTTCATGATCCGCATGATAAAAAAGCGGTACCCGGTATAATCGCCGGGTACCGCTTATGCTAACACCTAACTAAACATACGGAAACAATTAATTCTTCCTTCTTGCCAGGCCGATCAAGCCGATCAGGCCGGAGCCGATCAACAGCAGAGACGCCGGTTCAGGAACTACAGCCGGAAAGACCCGCCCGTTGATGTGCAGAGCGTAGGGCACGCCGCCGAAACTCGAGGGATCGCCAATAGGAACGGTCGCCATATAGTCCAGGGTGTAATGCGTCCCGCTGACCGTGAAGGTCGCAGCCGGGCCGGTACCCATGTTGATTGCAGGAATCCCGTTCCAGGAGACGAACCAGCCGGCCATACTCATGGTGCCGTCGCCGTTGTCCGTGATGCCCGCAGCGCTCTGGAAGTGTTCGCCTGTATTAAAGAAGAAATTCCAGGGCGCATCAATAGAGTTCAAGTCGGCCGAAGTCGTGGTCCCGGTATGGCTCCCGCTTCCTGCCGCCTGGGGCGTCCCGAGAAGGATCCCACCACTCGTGGACTTCGCGATAAAAGCACCGGCGGTATTGGTGGATTTGATATTGGTTGTAAGAATCGTAGCTGAACCGACCGCCATCGTGAAATAGGATACGGCTCCTTCGAACGTTTGGTCAATGGTCAGCAGGGTGCCCGGGGCCAGGGCGGCTGACGACATGGCGCTCGTGCCGACGACGATCAACATCGCAATGACTAACATATAAAATTTTTTCATTTGTTCACTCCTTAAATTATGATGTATTAAATTGACTACACTACACTACTTTAAATCTTCGTCGATTCTTGAACTACCACCCCCTTCCTTATAGGGAATCCTTCCGATTGACTCGTTACCATACTACAAGCAAAACAGAAACGAGATCATTGTTTTTGGTAATTCCCCTAAACTTTTTTGTCCCATCGGCTCAAATCTACGATTATACATAAGCATTTTTTGTGCCAATCCTTGTAAGACAGCGGTTTTTTTTATCAGAAAATTACAACACCTTGTAATATAAAATATTTTTAAAAATTGTTTAATAAAATTTCAAGCTTATTCACTCATTCGAAAGTCCTAATGTATGAAAAACTTTTCCCTTTTTATGAAAACTTTTTCCACATTTGGGAAAACTTTTGGAACTTTTCCTATAATGACCTGACGGCCGCTATCTGTATTTATATAGTAACCAATGGACCATAAAAGTCGCGAAAAAATAAAAAATAATCCCCATGAGAACCTTTATCTTGACAATGAGGAACGGCTTTTATAATAATATTAGTAACTGACTTAGTGGCCCTATTCGTAAATACGAAGGCTTAGATCAAATATGAGAATCTGCCTCTTTATGCTTTATTTTTTTGCATTTTCAATAAATTGCATGTGCGGCTGCGGCAATAAAAATGCTGCGGATCATCCTCCGGAAAACCTTATAATAGTTCTGGTTGATGCACTGAGGCCGGACCATCTTGGAGTCTATGGCTATAAGAGAAACACCTCCCCTCACATTAATGAATTTGCTTCAACGGCGATGGTTCTCGATAATGCAATCAGCCAGAGTGGATGGACTGCGCCTGCAATAGCGGCCATGTTTACTTCAAACTACCCTGCTATGAGCAGCAATATGGGCATAAAAGAAGGAGACAGAACTCTTGCCCAGCGACTGCGGGAAAATAATTTTCAAACAGGGGCGTTTGTGACAAATCCCCTGTTAAAACGATCCCTTGGGTATGATAAGGGATTTGATTCCTACAATTTACTACTCAATGAAGACGCCCGTCCAAAGTGGTTGAGAGCTCCCTTGCTCGTCGATGCCGCTCTGCAATGGGTTGGCGCCAGAAATCGAAATAAGCCTTTCTTTCTTTATCTGCATTTCATGGATGTTCATGACCCGTACTGGCCGCCTCCGCCCTACAATAGAGAATACGGCAAGAAATACGAAGGGCCGGTCAACGGTATAATGGTCACTTACATGCAAAGGATGAAAGAGAGAAAGCCTTTATATTTGTCAGGAGAAGATTTGGACCACCTGATCGATTTGTATGATGGAGGTATTGCCTATTTTGACGAGCAGTTCGGCCGCTTGATCCAAGGTCTCAAGACTGCCGGCGTCTTCCAAAACTCTATAATTGTTTTCACCGCTGATCACGGTGACGAGTTTATGGAACATGGAGGTGTCACGCACGGTCAGTCCGTCTTTGACGAGCTGATACACGTCCCGCTGATCGTGTCCGGCGGAGTCAAACGGAGTGGATCTCGATATTCCGGATTGGTGGAGATGATCGACCTCGCTCCGACACTCATGGAAATGCTGGACATACCATTCGATTATAAAGTAACGGGGAAGAGTTTTTTGAAACAGTTGAACGGAAAAAGACCGATCAAAGAGATCGCGTTTAGTGAGATTAATCGTGTCCAAGGATATATGACCGGGAGATGGTTTGTCAGCGCCAGAACAAAGAGCGAAAAGGCGATTTACAATGTGCGCACAAACAGCTACCTCTATTTTAATCTTCTGACAGACCCTGCAGAAGCGCACCCGCTCTCAAGAGAGCAGTTCCAGGAGGCAGGACGGCTGGAAAAAGTTCTTCAGAAATGGAGAAAGCAGTATGGATCCAAGGAGGAGCGGGCCGATTATGACACCGACACCATGAACACTCTGCGATCCTTGGGATATGTTCAATAGTATTTGCGGAATTCCTGCGTATCATGCTCGAACCACTTAATTCGCATAGGATTTTTCTTAAGAGCCGGCATTGGAAACTCAGGAGCCCCATTTTCCTATCCTGGATCTCCGGGACAGGTGTGCCCTGCCTTTGCATCCTTCTACTGCTCTCCTTGCTGTCCGGGTGTTCGAATCGGGAGCCGTATAATGTGATCCTTATCTCATTGGACACGCTGCGCCCGGATCATATGAGCTGTTATGGTTATCAAAGACAGACCACTCCCAATATAGATCAGATGGCCTCATCAGGGGCGCTTTTTCTCAATGGATTGAGCTCTTCCTCCTGGACCCTCCCGGCTCATGTCTCCATGTTGACCGGCAAGAATTCTTCGGCAATCCAGAACTCTTTTGCCAGGGGAGAGGTCACTATGCTGGCAGAAGTGCTAAGCAGTCATGGATATGAAACAGCGGCCTTTACCGGCGGGGGATACATTTCAAAAGACTTCGGTTTCTCTAAAGGATTCGATACATTCTTCGAAGCAGGCAACTGGGCCGATATACTCACCGATCAGGCAGAGGATCATGACCTGGAAAAAATATACCAGGGATCCCGAGGATGGTTAAAGGAGCGCCAAACAAAGAAGGATCCACGCCCCTTCTTCTTGTTCTTTCATACTTATGAACCGCATGTGCCGTACACACACAGGGAATTTCTCGGCGATGAACAGTCCGTACGAATCGGACCAAAATTTACCGTAGAGGCCTTGTTCCGCCTCCGGGATAAGAGCTTGACTCCCACCGAGCAGGAAAAGAAGTATATTACAGCTCTTTATGACGGAGACATTCGATTCACCGATGCCTATGTGGGTAAACTCCTGCATGACCTTGATTCCATGCAGTTAGGCCGCAGGACGATTGTTATCTTAACCAGTGACCATGGGGAAGAATTTTGGGAGCACTACCCGGAAAGAAGCGCAGACCATGGTCACTCGCTGTATGATAACCTGATCAAGATACCGCTCATTATTCGGGCGCCAGGATTCCGTTTTCCCAAAAAGGTCATTGCCTCACAGGCCCGGAGCATAGATATTTTCCCCACGATCCTGGATTTGCTGGGCATTGAAGACGGGCCTCACGTGGATGGCGAATCGCTCCTTCCGTTGATGCACGGTGAAAACCGGCCCGAACGACTGGCATTGAGTGAAGAGACCGAGTTTGGCCCGGAAAGGAAGTCTCTAAGGGACGGGGTCTACAAATTCATCTACATTCCCGACCCAAAAAAAATAAAGCGGAATGCCGATTTGGGTGAATTGAACCAGTTCGAGCTTTTCAATATCAAGAACGATCCCGATGAAAAGAGCAATATTGCAGACGAGAATCCTTCTGTCATAGATCACTTCAGCCAACTCTTAGTCCAGATTATGCAAAACGCACATGCCCTCCCGGCCCCTCCTGATCACAGACGCGATATATCCCCGGAAACCAGAGAGAAGCTCAAGTCGTTGGGATATCTTTAAGAGCCGGCGCCAACGGCCTTTTGAGTTGTGCTTGCTCCTGGACGATGTATTGAATCATGCTCAATTCGGAAGCGTGATGGAGTAACAAAAGAGTAGAAAATTATTCTTGTTTTTCCGGTACAACAGGTTTTCTCTGCTTATCTTCAATGATGCCGAGCACGCTCTGAAATTGAGGATCCCCCTGCAATCTCTTGAAATATCTATCGTTCCTAAGGTAAGCGGCATCTGCAAAGCCCTTTTCTACGGCCGCCTGCAATGCCCTGTTCGCACGCTGATTCATCTGCTTTTCAGAATATACCTCGGCAAGGGTAACATGCACCAAGGGTTGAGACGGCATGATCTCTACCGCCCTCCGGGCTGCATCCAGGGCTTTGTCGAGTTCACCCATCTTTAAAAACGTATCGGCGAGATCATTGTATGCCTGCCAGAAGTCACCTTTAAACCCAACAGCTTGACGGAACGCGGTCACGGCTTCAGGAAGTTTTCCAAGCCTCAAGTAGGCCGTTCCGAGTCCGTAATAGGCCCCTGGATCGTTTTTTCTCAGTTCAAGGATCTTTTGATAGACCTCCGCCGACGCCTTGAAATCTCCCAGGACCATCTTCGCATTCGCCATATTCACAAGAAGAACAGGATTTTCAGGGTTAACCTTGAGGGCAGCTTCGTAACATGATACAGACTCCTGAAGCTTTCCTTCTTTCTCCAGCAGTGCCCCCAGATCATTCCATGCCTGCCAATAATCCTTGCGGATCCGGACTGCAGAGCGGAGGGCGGTCACAGCGCCGGATGTATCACCCTGCAGCGCACAGGCAATACCCAATTGGTAATACGCCTCGGGGTAGTCATCTTTCGATGCAAGGATCTTCCTGTAAATCTCTTTCGACTCATCAATCTTTCCGAGGGCCATCTTTGCATTTGCCATGTTCAGAAGGACGATGGGGTAATTGGGTGTAACCCGAAGCGCACTCTCGTAATGGGCGATAGCGCCGGAATAATTCCCCTCCTCTGACAGAAGCAGTCCGAGTTCATTATGGACGTCACAGTATGTGGGAAGAAGCTGTAACGCATCCTGAAAATAATGTTTTGCCTTTCCCTTGTCGCCGATCGATGCATAGGCCCGTCCCAGGGAATAATGAATCATTGCCGAATCCCGGGCGGAATCAAGAGCCGTTTCCAGTTCCTTAATCCCCCGTTTAGTGTCACCCCCCGCAATAAAACTCCGGCCGGCCATGACCCGGTTATAAGCATGAATCATCTCTTTGGGATCCTTTAAATTTTCCCGGCTTCGGCCGTTCTCTCCTCCTCGCCCTCCGCTCAAATAGCCCAAAGATTCCAGGGCTTCCCTGGATTTTTGGTCCAACACGACGTTTTTTACCTTGCTTGTTTTTATGGATTTTTCAATTTCTGTCAACTCGGCATTCATCTTGACTGCCAGGGCTTTTTCCTCTTCATATATGTTCCTGAGTTCATAAGGATCCTTGACCATATTGTACAACTCGGAACGAGGCGCTTGAATAAGGTGCCACTCTCCTGTGACCAGACTTCTAAGTTTCCCCCAGCCAAAATTGTTGAACGCATAGTCGGATTCAGAATAGACCCCTCTAAAATCCAATGCTGCATCTTGAAATGCGGGTAAAAAACTTCTGCCTGTTACTGACTTGGGGACTTCCCAGCCCAGGAGATTCAGCACCGTTGGCAGAATATCTACGATGCCCACATCTGCCTTGACAACCTTCCCCCTGGCCAGCCAGCCGGGTGCAGTGAAGATCATAGGCACATGAATCGTTGCGCCATAAATAAAAAAACTGTGGGTGCTCTCGCCGTGCTCTCCCAGGGATTCGCCATGGTCAGCTACCGCAATCACAAGGGTATTTTTTCTTAGACCATTCGAATCCAGCCAATTCTTAAGACGGCCAATCTGGGAGTCCATAAAGGCAATTTCTCCGTCATATTTGTCTTTGTGTCTCTCAAGATAGGGGGATGGCGGCCGGTGAGGAGTATGCGGGTCATAAAAATGGACCCAGCAAAAAAACGGCGCTTTTTTGTTCTTTTCCAGCCAGTTCAGTGCCCGGTCACAGACACGGTCGGCTGGAATTTCTGCAATCTGTTCATCCGGAGAAATATTCCCTTCCATTCGGTCGCTGTAGGTCTCAAAACCCCTCTCAAGCCCATACATATGGTCAAGAACCGCGGCTGCAACAAACGCGCCTGTTTTGTATCCATGATCTGCGAATATCTCTGCCACTGTGGGAATGTCCTCCCCAAGCACACCGGATCCATTGTCTCGTATGCCATGTTCGGGCGGATAGAGGCCTGTGAAGAGGGTCGCGTGGGATGGCAGGGTGATGGGAATCTGGGAGTACGCGTTATCGAACCGAACCCCTTGTTCCGCCAATTGATCCAAGTTTGGGGTTTCCGCCGACTTATAGCCGTAGCAGCCGAGCCGGTCAGCCCTTGTAGTATCCAGAGTAATCACGAGAAGATTGGGTGAAGCAGGCTTCTTCTCCTTACCGAGAGAAAAGTTATCACAGGAGCCGACAAGAAAACTGAGGACGGAAATAAAATATACTATGAGATTTTGTTTCCAGAATCTCCTGGTCTTTGCCATTGGATTTTCCATCCCTTTCTCCCTGATATACAATCAGTAACCTGATCGCCACCCATGCACCATATCCAAACGGGCATTTTCGTTCGGATTTACAGGCGTTTCATTTGATGATTTCCAAAAAAATCCATGATCCCGTGCATGCGACTCGATGAAATATGTTGTTCTCGTCTCCCAGTTCAGCAAGTAGGGTCTAAAATCCCAGCCATATTTTTCATGAGGAGCCGGTTCCAACAATCCAGGGGGCTGCCCATTTTCCGGAAGGGAAAATGATCCGACCAACCAGAGTCTGTTTCCAGCCTGCAAAGTCATAGCGATTCTGCTTAAAACCGGCTGGAGCGGGTCCGGGGAGGCCATTTTTTTCTTGAGGAGGTCATACCGGTGGATCTTGAGATCTTCCATGGGCGGGATGGTCATCCAGGGAGCCCGGCCTTTGTAGTACCTCTGGAAAGTGACCCCCAAGTACCAGGGATTGACTAATATTATGTCATCCGGTGTGGCAACATCCTTTAATTTTGCAGCAATAAGATCCATGTTGGTCTGCCGCATGCGAACCGTATTCCATACAGGAATGTAAGTGGAGACAAGAATCAATAGCGCCAAGGCGGCCCGCCATAGACCCCATGATTTTCTGCTCCCGAGTATTGCATCCAGAGACACGGCCACTATGGCCATCGGATAGAGGAAATACCAGGAATTAGGGAATATTTTCATCACTCGGAAAAAAATGAAAAATTCCACGGTACAAGTCACCATCACCGTCCCAAGAAAAAGAGCGGCATCTCTTTCTCTTTGATCTGTAACTTCCGTATTTCTCCGGAGTATTCGGTGGCCCGCTACAAAAACTGCAAGAAGAAAAAGCCCGACCCAGATCCAGAAAACCGCACGGATCGGATAACCAAGGATCCTCTCAAGGATCTCCCAGGTTAGGTTTAAAGTGTTCGGATATTGAACCAATACGCCCCAGTCCGCTGACCTTTTTATTATTCCCATGTATGGAAAAAGTGAAAGTGCGGAGATGATACCGATTCCTGCTAAAAGCGCGGCCCTTTTCCACCTGGCGTTATAAATGGTAACAGCTATGCCTCCCATACAAAACGCAAAGATCAACAGCACCGACTGATAGACGCACTGCATACTTAGTACAGCCGCCGGTAAAGCTGCAAGGCTCCGCCAAAGACTGGGTGATTCGACCACGTCCCATATCAGACCGAACACCAGCAGGTTCAGGAAAATACCCAATCCATACTGGCCGACAGCGTCTCCGGTTCGTATAGTCAATGGACTCAGAGCAAAGAGGGACATAGAAAGGAGAGGCAGGGACCGGCTGAATTGACGTGCATTGAACCATAGACTCCCCAGAATGGCGATGCCTGTGAATAGCCCTAAAACTCTGAGCCCCAGGTCAGTTCCACCCCAGCCGGTACCCGCCCACAGACGGATCACCAGGGGAGACAGGAGAGGATAAACATCGTATTTTAGAGAGGACCATACGCTGGATAGGGAGGGTAAGGTTGCCAATTGGATTCTGCTGACCTCATCGCGCCAGAACCCCCCGGCATTCAGTAGAAAGACGACGTGGAGAGTGATGGCGAATATCACCATCATGGCGCCCACAGTCCACTCTAATCTCCGGATCATACTGAAATGTCTCTGGCTTTTCATCTCTTAGCGGAATCGGACTTATCAGAAAATTATTTTCCGAGCCTTCTCACCAATACCAGTATAAAGGTCTTCCATGCCGTATGCATAACGTCCATCTTGCTCTTCCCTTTTTTAAAATCATACCGGAGAATGATGGGTAGCTCACCAAAAACGAGATTCATCCTTCTTAATTTAAGAAGGATATCCGCCATGCACTGAAAGCCTTGCTGGTTAAAAAGGCTCTTCCCATATTTCTTAATCGCATCCTTGATGACTGTGGAACGATAGGCCCGGTAACCGCACGTAAAGTCCCTTACTCCGGGTATGGGAAACAAGATCCGGAAAAGAAAAGACGCCATAAAACTCATTAATCGTCTCAACACGGGAACGCCGATAGTCCTTGCACCAGCTTGGTAGCGAGATGCAATCACCACATCGTGTCCCTCGTCAATCATTTGGATCATCCGCAGGATTAGGGCCGGCATATGGGTATCATCAGCATCCATCGTCACTATGATATCTCGATCCGCAGTTAACTCCGCGGCCGCCATCAGCCCGTCACGGATGGTTGCTCCCAGGCCCAGATTTACTTTGTGCTGCTTTATCACGACAGGAATCCGCTTGGAATATTCTCCAACAATTTTCGCTGTGTTGTCCCGGCTCCCATCGTCCACCAGGATCACTTGATAGGGGTATGATGATTCATGCATCACTTCCTCGATCCGGCCCAACAGCCTTCCTATACTGAACTCCTCATTATAAGCCGGCAGGACAATACACGCTTTTCGCGGCATTGGGAGTTCAACACCGCCTTTCCCCAGAGACTGGTCCATAATCACTCTTCCTTCAATAACACCTTGACGATGCGTCTGGAGGCATGACCATCGCCGAATACAAGGCTGGGTACCGCCCTCTTGAGGTAGACTGACTCATTGGTCAATAGCTCTTCTGCTGCGTTGAAAATTTCCTCCGCGTCCGGTCCGACCAGCTGGGATATGCCTGCATCGACCGCCTCCAATCTTTCGCAAGTCCTCCGGGTTACCAGTACGGGTATGCCAAGCGCTGCAGCCTCCTCCTGTACTCCACCGCTGTCCGTAATAATCAGCTTTGAATGCAACATGACCTGGATGAATCTCAGGTATGAGAGGGGCCTGGTCAGTCGAACGTTGGGCGCTGAAGAAAGAATCGGCAGAACTCCGGACTGAACGTTCGGATTCAGATGAACCGGGTATATAACTTCGACCTGGTCTTTGAACTCGTCGGCTATTTTCCGGATCCCTTCGCATATCGAGGCCAAATCGGCTCCGAAGCTTTCGCGTCGATGGCCCGTTACAAGAACTATCGACCGACCGAGGTCCATGGCCTCCTGGAGCTGAAAATCACGGGAGAGTCTGCTCACCAGGTGATCACGTGAATAAAAAAGCGCATCCACCACGGTATTCCCCACCACATGAATATGATCAGATTCTATCCCCTCTTTCAACAAATTCTCTTCGGCTTGCGCCGTTGGAGCAAAATGAATATCCGCTAAGCATGCAACCAGCCTTCGATTCATCTCCTCCGGGAAAGGATTCCTCGGATTGAACGTTCTTAAACCGGCCTCTATATGAGCAACCCTTATATCTTCATAGAAGGCAGTCAGGGCGCTCATCGCTGCTGAAGTCGTATCCCCCTGAACCAGAAGGAGATCCGGCCGATGGCGCCGTAAAGCGCTCTGCATATTTTTCAGAATTCTGGATGAAAGGTCTCCCAGGGATTGATCATCTTCCATGAGGTCTAAGTTTTCAGTTGCAGCAAGATTGAGTTCGGAAAGAATCGGCGATAGGAGCTCACGATGTTGGCCGGTGACAAATATTTTTGGCTTCAACCCGGCCTCTTCGAAAGAGCGTATGACAGGCATCATCTTGATGGCTTCCGGCCGGGTTCCAATCACCACTCCAATGTCTCTCAAGCGCTCGCCTCGTCCCATTTTGAAAGAAACGGAAACGCATCCCAGACTGTGGATGCCTGTAGATGTTCAGATAATTCTTTCGAAAGCTGCAAGCCGCTTTTGAGAGAATGCGGTCTCTTCGGCATAAAAAATCTAAAACAAGATAAACATCGAGAAGCTACCCCAGTTGCTCTAAAGCCTTGCGTGCCAACTCCTTCTCCGGAAAATCCGCGTCAAAAGTTAAAGCCTTCTTGAGCATCTCTCGTGCCTTATCCTTCTGGCCATTCTCCCTGTAAGCCAAGCCAAGATGGTAAAAAACAACGGGGTCCTGGTTGTTCTTTTCAATGCTTTGTTCAAAAAGATTAATCGCCTTAATGTAAAACTCCTTTTTATAGTATACCAGGCCCAAGGTGTCCATAATCCATGAGTTTTCCGGAGCCAGGGCCATTGCATTCTGAGCCAGTTCCTGTGCCCGATCCAGCTTTTTTGTGTGCTCAATATACAGATTTGCCAAATTATTGGAAGCTATGACATTCTTGCTATCCAGTTTCAACGCCTTCTCATACATACCGATGGCATCCTCATGTTTCCCATTCTGTTCATACAGGGCTGCCAAACCAAGATAAGGTTTCAACTGGTCAGGATGTTTCTGTATCGCTTCCATGAAGTATTTGGCCTTGTCATTCAGGGAGATTTGCCCGAGAAGCATGAGGGCCGGCTGTAGATCAGGCTTTATGTCTATTGCCTGTTTGAGAGCCTGTTCAGCCGATTTGAAATCTTTCTTATCAATATAGACTTTTGCCAGATGTACATAAAAATTGGGATTTTGAGGTGATATCCCGATTTGTTTCTTCACTCTAAGGATTGCACTATCAGGGTCCTTCCTTTCTGTTACATAGATCCTCACAATTTGGTATATAGAATCAGCATGATCAGGGTCAACCGATAATGCTTTCTCATAAGACTTCAGGGCTTCATCGATTTTCTTCTGCGCATGATTGGCGAGTCCCCTGTAATAGTATCCATCGGGCATGTCTGGTTTTAGTTCTATAATCCTTTCTGCCGCGGACTCCGCCCCTTTCCAATCGCCTTGATTTAATTCGCTCTCCGAAAGTACAGTATAACCAGCAACCGATTCCGGTTTGAACTTGATGATCTCTTCAGCATATTTTTTGGCGTCGTCAAATTTCTTGTTTTTCAAAGATATTCTGGCCAATTCCATTTGGGCTGGAATCAACTCAGGCTTCAAAGCTATCGCCTTCTTTAATTCCTCCTCTCCTAAGAGATCCTCTTGGTTGGCCAAGTGGGCCAAACCAAGACGAAAGTGTATTTCCGGGTTATCCGGAAAATCTTTCAGCACTACCCTGAATTCTTCAATAGCCGTCTGCGGGTTGTTCTTTGCCATGCTGACCTGTCCTTTTAAATAATGCGCATTTGTATCCTTAGGGTTCTTTGAGAGAATCTCATCCAGAATCTTCAGGGCTTCGTCATAATTCTTCTCTTGCACGAGCACCGTGGCGAGATTTCTCCTGGCTTCCGAAGCGGTGGGATCAATTTCAATGCACTTTTTATAAATGGCCTTGGCCTTTTCAAAGTCACTCATTCCCATATAGAAATCACCAAGGCTGTTGCGCCTCTGCAAATCGTCAGGACGTTCGCTTACCGACTGTAATAAAATATTTTCTGCGTCTTTCTTTCTGTCCTTTTTTACGTAAGATTGGGCTAAGTTAAGCACGAACTCAAATTTCTCTGGAAACTGTTTCATCCCCTTTCTCAGAGTTTCTTCGCTTTTTTCGTCATTATCCTGAGCAGCATACAGACTTGCCAGCCCCATAAGAAGGCTTGGGTCTTCAGGTGACAGGGAAATGGCCTTAAGCATCGCTTCTTCTGCTTTTTTATATTCTTTGGATAATTGATATAGTTGAGTTAGATCAACATAAGTTTGCGAAAGAGAGGGGTTTTTCTCAATGGCCTTTTTTAGAATACTTTCTGCTTTCTCTTTTTCTCCTTTTGTTTGATAAACTTTTGATAGAAAAACCATCGAATCGATATCCTCTGGGTCTATGGACAAGACTTTCTGACCTTCTTCAATGGCGCTGTCAAGATCCTTAGTCATTAAATAATAATTCCTCTTTATTTCATGGGCGGGCTTGTTGTTGGGATCTTTTTCCAGAACCAGCTTTGCTTTTGCCAGAGCTTCATCATATTGTCTCGCAAGCAGCAAAATTTCTCCCAGATGTACTTGTGAATCCAGGGAGTCCGGATTTAACTCCACTGCTTTGCTAAAAGCAGCAAAAGCTGTCTCAAAATCCTTAAGTTTCAAAGAGGCATTTCCTAACTGATTGTATCCCTCAGAAAACTTGGGATCAATCTGGATAGCATTTTGAAACTCAATCTTTGCCTCTTTATATTTGCCCTGTTCATAATGTTTTTTACCCTGATCAAAATATTTCTGCCTGCGCTGTTCCACGCTGCCGCAGGCTAAAAGGCTCGAAAAAAGCAGGATCCAGGTCAGAACAAAGACTATTGTCGGTTGATTTCTTTTTACCATATAATCATTCCCTCCAGATGAACTCAGTGATCGTTGACTTGGCACCCTATCATATTTTCTTTTCTCTCTCAAGAGATTTCTGGTTGCCGGGAATAGCTCAATGAGCAGTACTTCTGGCGCTGAAACCAGCCGATCGAAAGTATTGGGGTTTTATTCACTGCAGGGATGGTCTGGAGGGGTTCAGAAAGTGATCAGCCCCAAGGCTTTTCGCATGATCAGGAGGGCATCGGCCACGTCCAGTTTACCGTCGGGACCGGCCAACGGAGCCACATCGGCCCGGACCATTTCGGCTGCGGACGGTAAAATCTGGCCCATGGCGATTCTCATGGCCAGCAAGGCATCGGCCATATCGACAATTCCGTCCGGGGCGCCGCGCGGTGCGATATCTCCCGGTTCATAACTGGGCACCGACAGGAAAATATTGGGATCGGAACCCAGGACGACTTCGATGCCGTCGTGGTAGGTGTCGCCGTCCGTGTCGGGGTTCAGAGGATCGGATCCCGTGTCGGTGGGGCTGACATAGCTTCCCGTGTTGGTTTCATAGATGTCCAGGAGTCCGTCATTGTCGTCGTCTGTATCCAAGGCATCGACAATACCATCACCGTCAGTATCCGGAGAGACATAGCCTACAATTCGGAAGTATGTATCACCGGCAAATGGGCCGTTAAGCGTGCCATTGATGGACTGATATACACCATTTGCGAATAGTGAGTCGGATGCTCTTACCCAGCCGGCCCCTTCCCCGAGACCATTTTGGGTCAAACCAAGATAGTAGGTAGCTGTAGGCGCCAGTGAAGCCTGTAAGCCTGTTATGCTGTACTCATAGACAGACTCTCCATTGGCCAAGACAATACCTGTATCCCTGCGGACAGCCGTAGCATTCCCTGATACAATAAGGTTCCCTGGGTTCGGAGGACCGCTATATATGCTGAAGTCTGTTCCCAGATAATAACCGGCGGCGGGCTCCGACCCTAACCATTCCATACCAACCATGACGCCTGCTTCAGTAACGGCAAAGTTATCATAAGTCACATAGGTAGGTTGCCCGTAATCAATGGTCCCAAGTGTAATGTTCGGGACGCCATTCTTGTAAAGCGCAACGTCGCCATCACGCACGGCCCACGCATGGCGAGTATAGCTTTTGCCAAGCGGATGCTGAATCCCGTTGTCCATATTGAATTCCCAAACCAAGTTAGGTAAAGGCAAATACACCGTCATGGACCAAAATGCATAAGCTGGTACGGAAAATTGGCCGGGATTCACTGCACTCACACCATTGTGTTCGTACATATACCCGTATTCGTTATCTCGACAATCAGTCTCGGAGGCATAACGGCAATCAACAATTACCTGGTTGCCATCAATATCCATATTTGGCAATCTCCAACCGCTAATCCCGTTAATTTGAAGACCGCTCACCCAATTTTTCGCAGAAAGCCAGCTTACAAAACCATCTGTCGTTGAAGACCCATCGTCCCATGCGGTTCCTGAGATTGCATTCGCATCGGTCTGCCAGGTGATATTCAGCACTGTGTCGTAATACGCCTTACCGCCGAGGCGAGATTCAAGTTCAGCATGTGTTGGCGATGAAAGAGAGGAGATTACCATATATGCAAGAACTGCAAGGACTCTACGTGATGTTTTCATAGCCGAATTCTTACGTTGCAGTTGCATTCTTCTGAGAAAAACAACTTGCGCCTGAATAGAATTACCGGATCTCAATAACCCGCAGTATCGCGGGCTATCATTCGCCGGGCCTTTTTCGTATGTGTATTTGAGCTGCTGTAAACGTTCCCCGTTTCTAGTCTTACACCTTTTATAATTGGAAGTTGCATCCTTTAATATTTTTAAAGAATAACATCGGATTTAGTCTCTTGTCAATCAAAAACAATCGTTTGAAGAAATATTGACAATATATTGGCCTTTGTAATGTTTTTTTGGCTGGGGACCGAGGACATCGCAACAGATCATGGTAAGGTCAGGCCGGGAAAGGGACACCCTTTTCTTCCTTGAGGAACCGAGAATCGCCCTGTTTGCTAATAATTAGCTCTGAATGAATTGAGAACTCTATAGTCGCCTGCAAGAAAGGATTGAGGCTGAACGGCAACCTATTTCCCTGAATAGAACCACCGCTACCAACCCCATCCAGCTCAATCTAAACATCTTTTCGACAGAGAATTCCTTAAATTCTGGAGCATTGCAATCTTTCATTGGCCTATAAAATAGAAATCTGTTTCTCTCCTCTTTTAATTATGATATAGTAACAAACGTAATTTTCTCAAAGGAGAATGCACGTGGAAGACACCTTGTCATACATAGCCAAGAAAACCCGGCGCCCCCATGCCATCCGGCAGGTGGTGGGGATCGGGTTTATCATCTTCCTGACCGTGATTGGTCGGCCCGGAGGCGGCGGGACGGTCGCCTTGGGAGCGGCCCTGGCCCTGCTCGGAACGGCGATTCGCTTCTGGGCCGGGGGTTACGTGAAAAAAGACAGGGAGCTCGCCACCACAGGTCCTTATGCCTTTGTGCGGAACCCGCTTTACGTGGGCAATGTATTGATCGCCCTCGGGTTCTGCATCCTTTCGGGCCGGGCATGGTCCTTTGCGGCCTTCGCGGTACTCTACCTCTGGCTCTATGTTCCCAGTATCCGCAAGGAGGAACGGACCCTGCACAAGCTCTTCGGCGATGATTTCATCCAGTACAAAGCGCATGTACGCGCCATGTGGCCGAGGCTGACGCCCTATGAAACCGGCCCTGGCGGGTGGGCCGCATCCCAGTGGGTAAGGAACGGGGAACATATCGTTAACGCCGGACTGCTCATCGCCTTAGCGGTCCTCATCTACCGCTATTTCGCTTCTTAAGATCTTACCGAAGGGCAAATACTGTTTCACCACAGACCACAGAGAAAAACCTTTTTGCCACGAATGAACACGAATCTACACAAGGGAAAGGCTGTTGTTTATTTGTGTCAATTAGTGGCTAATATTTTTTGTCATGCATTAATATTTCATTGATACTTCTCAAAAAGCTCCCCCCACTGCGTATTCCGAATCTCACCTATCCTTTTCTTTCCAATAAAAGGATACCAGTAGAGGTCATGGTAAAACCGGGATGCGGCGTAGGACCAGGGGACCAGGAAGGTTCGCAGCATGAGCTTTTCCAGGGGGTTCAGCCACCCATGGTAGATCAATTTCTGGCCCCGGCTGGCCAGAGTGTTCTCATTGCCGTGAAAGTGAAAGTTCACGCCGGAGATATCCTCGCCAACCACTTCAATCTCTGCGGGGTCACCGACGCCGAGCCCCCGTTCGTGGGCCAGCCTGATGAATTTCAGGGAGAGGGGGTCAAATCCCATCATCTTGGCGGCAATGGCGTCGATGGCGACCTGGTCCGCGCCGGCAAGGATGTAATTTTTTTCCAGGGGGACCATGCACCTCGGCCCGGGCCCGTCCCCGGCGAGGGTCCCGTCCATGACCGCAAAGATACCGGTGTGGATCTCCTTCTGGATCATGAGAAGATCCACCAGGGTTTCATGGATCACGCTGTGAGTCCAGTGCCGTTTTTCGTTCAAGAGCCCACCGAAGGCGTTCTTCATGGCCCCGGTCATGGTGGTGAAAACATGGGTCTTCATGGTGGGAAGATGGATAATGTTCTCACCGATAAACCGCTTGGGAATCTTGATCCCATCCGGAAAGATTTTGTCGAGGACCAGCAGTTCCCCTTTGGGCTCGTAGCGTATCCACTCTTCTCCTTCGTAGAGATGGATATTCCGCAACCCGTACTTCTCTACGATCGGCTTGTGCTTGTTGTTGATTTCCCCTTTCCTGGCAGAGACCACCACGGTCCGGTTGTGGCAGGCATGCATGAGCTCCCTGGAGTAGCCGTCATCAAGCATGGTCCGGATCACGCCCTCCAATTGCCAGGGCGGCGTGGAGCACGCCGGAAAATAGACCTCCCATGAGATGTTGATCTTGAGCGCGGTGTCCTTGTCCTTGGGCAGGAACGTTTCATATTCCGCAAGGCGCAAGAGCCTCTTATAGTCTTCCAGTACGGTCTCCGGTCTCGTCTTAACGACAGCAACCTTTGGTTTCATAATGGCATTCCCATTTATCTTTCATTGGTACAGAACTGCCAACACGACAACAACCCACAAGATGACATTAAGCATCATCGGCTTATCGCTGAGCATGATTTGTGCGGGACTCTCCCCCCGGTCCTTCTGATGCACCAGATAAAGATAGCGGAAAATACCGTAGAGCACGAAGGGAATGGTATAGATCAGATTTGAAGTCTGGAACTTTTCAACTGTCTCTTCGGATACGGTATAGAGGGCATAGGACATGACCGTAGAGGCCGTCACCACTGCGATCATTTGATCGAGGAAGTAAGGGCTGTAGTGAGAAAGGACCTTGCGCGAGGACACAGCGCTGTTTTCCTGTATGATGAGTTCGTGACGCCTTTTCGAGAAGCCGAGGAAGAGTGCTATGAATGCCGTACAGATAAGCACCCATTGGGATGTCGGTACGTTGATAACCGCTGAGCCGGCCAGCACACGAAGCACAAAGCCCGCAGATATCGTCATGACATCAATAATGACAAGCTCCTTCAAGATGAAAGAGTAGAGGAGATTCAAGGTAAGATATACCAGGAGGATCGTCGCGAAACGGGGGAACAGAAACCAACTTGCACCCAGACAGAGGCCGGAAAGGAGAATCGCCGAAACCACTGCCGCCATGACCGAAAGCCTGCCGGAGGCGATGGGCCGTGTTGCTTTTTCCGGATGAGAACGGTCTTCTTCAATGTCTTTCACGTCATTGATCAGGTAGATCGCCCCGGATGCGCCACAGAAAATGAGAAAGCCGAGGAAGGCTGCAAAAAACATCTCAAAATCAAGAAGGCTTCGCGAAAAAAGCAGGGGGGCCAGGACAAAAAGATTTTTTATCCACTGGTCAGGCCGCATGGAAATGATGATGGCTTTGAGCAAGGAAGAGATTCCTCCGCATTTTCTGGTTCGTTAAGACGGCCGGACACGCCTATTTTGACGCTCTCACTCGACCTCTCGCGGGAGGCCAAACCGGATAAAATCCTCAATCATTTTCTCTATAATCCACCAAAATGTAAAGAACAATTTTTCCCAATGAACGAGGTGCGTCTTGCCTTTATCCGCTCTGAAAGCGCCGCATACGGATGTTCAGGATCAGCCCGGCCGCGATGAAGAGGGCGATCAGGGCAGACCCGCCGTAGCTGATGAATGGGAGGGGGATGCCGACCACCGGGAAGACCCCTGAGGTCATCCCGATATTGACAAAGACATAATAGGCAATCATGCTGACCAGTCCGGCGATGGTCAGCGTACTGAAGTCATCAGGGGCCTTAAGGGCAAAGCTGATTCCCCAGAAAATAAAATAGGCGAATAGCAGGAGCAGGACCAGCACGCCGATGAAGCCGGTCTCTTCGGCGATGACCGAGAAGATGAAGTCCGTGTGCTGCTCCGGGATAAACCTGAGCTGGCTCTGTGTCCCATGGAGAATCCCTTTCCCAAGAAACCCGCCGGAACCGATGGCGATCTTCGATTGGATGATGTGGTAGCCGGCGCCGCTCGGGTCCAGGTCCGGTTTCAAAAAAACCAGGAGTCTCTGCTTCTGATAATCCTTGAGGAAGCGCCAGAGGAAGGGGACCGCACCCAGCGAAGCTATCCCGCCGACCAGAAGGATCTTTATGGGAATGCCGGCTATAAAAATCAGGGTCATGGAAATGAGGAGCAGCATCAGTGTGGTCCCCAGGTCAGGCTGCCTGACCACCAGAAACAATGGGATGCCGATGATGACGCCCATGACTCCGTAATTCCTGAGGGTAATCTCCCCGCGGTCCCGTGTATCTGAAATATATCTGGACAGGGCCAGAATCAAAGCGATCTTGGTCAACTCCGAAGGCTGGAGGGTCAGCGGACCGATATCAATCCACCGCTGGGCTCCCATCCCGACTTTTCCCTTGACGGCGACGATGATGAGCAGGAAGACCGATACGGCATAAATGACGTAGGCATAACGCTGAATGGTCTGGTAATGGACGGAAGCCGCTACCAGGAGTGCAAGGAGGCCGAATCCGATCCAGTTGAGCTGTTTCAGATAAAGGGCCGACGGCGGGCTTCCGGCAAAATGAGAGGCACTGTAGATGGCCCCGACCCCGATCAACGAAAGAAAGAGGATCAGAAATAAAAACCCGAAATCAAAATGTGTAATCAGTCTTCGATCGAGCATGGTCTTACCTTATGGTTCTTTCTCATTTCAGGTGAGTAACCCAATTGCACCCGAATGTTTCGTTTCTCCTGTCATCCCCGAATGTTTCTATCGGGGATATATACTTAACTTTATCAAATCACAATATAAATCCCGCCATTCAGGATTATTTTTTTCAAGCAAGGCAATTTTCCATGCCCTGTTCCATTTCTTAAATAGTATTGTTTGTTCGCGATACTTCAAACTTGTCCTCGACTTGATCGGGGAACCATATCCCCGATAAAAGCACTCGGGGATGACATTCTTTTTTGTCTATATTAACTTACCCACTCGATCTGAAAAAGAGCCTACCTTTTCTTTGCGGGTTCTCCGCTGATCCGAACCAGGTCCGCAACCTGTGAAAGGCGCATCCCGGGCTGCCGGGCTGCCGATGTTACATCCTTCGGGGGTTCCGCAATCCGCCCGGTCTTCTTGAAATAGGCCTCCATGACCTTCCTGACAATGGGGGCCGCTGCAGATCCTCCATGACCGCCGTGCTCCATGATGACGGCTGCGGCAATTTCGGGTTTTTCCATGGGACCGCACGCGACAAACCAGGCGTGGTCCTGGAACTTTTCCGCAAGCGCTTCGCTCATTTTTTCACCTTGCTGCTTCATCCGGATGACCTGGGCCGTGCCCGTCTTGCCGGCAATTCGAATTCCATTAATCCGTGCCTTGCCCCCTGTCCCCTGCGGCTCCGAAACCACGCTTTCCAGGGCATTCCGGACCATACTCAGGGTCTCCGGAGAAATCCGGATCTGGGAGAGAACCTGCGGGGAGAATGCCTGCAGCGTCTCCCCCTTATAATTTTCTATGCGCTTGACCAGCTGGGGCTGATAGACGGTCCCGCCGTTGGCCACGGCAGCGATCAGATTGGCGAGCTGGAGCGGCGTGACGAGGACAAATCCCTGGCCGATGGCGGCGCTCAGATTTTCACCGGGATACCAGGGTTCCCCGGTGGCCTTCTTTTTCCATTCCCGGGTCGGGATCAGACCCGGCTTCTCTCCGTCTACGGCTATCCCGGTCAGATGGCCGAGGCCCAGACCTTTTGCGTAATACGCGATCTTGTCGATCCCCAGCCTCTGGCCCATCTCATAAAAATAAACATCACAGGATTCCACAATGGCACGGTACAGATCGACACTGCCGTGCCCTTGCTTTTTCCAGCACCGGTAAGCTCTTCCGCCGAAAGGGGTGTACCCCCGGCAGTAGAGGGTTTCTTTCGGTGATACCCGGTGCTCTTCGAGCGCGGCGATGGACATGACGATCTTGAAAACCGATCCCGGGGGGTATTGTCCGTATATGGCCTTGTTGGTCAGGGGGTGATTGGGATCCATAATGAGATGCTTCCATTCCTCTTTTGCGATCCCTCCGGGAAAGAGGTTGGGGTCATAAGCCGGCCGGCTGATCATGGCAAGCACCTCGCCGTTGTTCGGGTTGATGACCACCGCGGCGCCTGCATGATCCCCGAAGGCGTCCTCGAGCGCCTTCTGAAGATCGTAATCTATGGTCAAAACAGCCCGGCTGCCCGACTCCGGCGGACGGAAAGAGATCTCTTCGATGACCCTCCCGAGAGAATTGACCTCTATCTGGCGTTCACCATCCATCCCCTTGAGAGAGGATTCCAGGCTTTTTTCGAGGCCGGTCTTCCCGACCACATCTCCGATCCTGTAGCTCCGGTAGGTGTCGCTCTTTAATTCTGCAGGATTGATCTCGCTGATATACCCGAAGAGATGCGCAAAAAGATCGCCGTCCCTGTAGTTCCTGAAGGGTTCCGGTGTAATGGAAATCCCGCCAAGGTCCATATGGTTGACTTCGATCAGGGCCACGGTCTCCCAATCCACATTGGAAAGCAGCCGGATCGGTTGAAAAACCCTCACCCCGTTCTCCCGGGCGGTCCGGATGGTATGGTGAAAATCGGCGGCAGGAATCCCAAGGAGATGGGAAAGACGCTCCAGGGTTTGATCCAAATCCTGAACATCTTCCAGGGTGATGGTGAGATTGAATCCCGGCTTGGTGTCTCCAAGGACAATGCCGTTCCGGTCGACAAATTCTCCCCTTGGAGAGATGACACGCTCGATCCGGATCCGCTGCCTCTCAGACCGGTCCTTGAAGTAGCCACCCTTCATGATCTGAAGGTACCAGGTCCTTGCGATCAGGATTACAAAGAAAAAACCTAAGAAAACAGAGAGTATCCTGACCCGCCTCTGGTACGGAGTCATTGCCTGTTCGTTTCCATTAAATAACACGCATAAACCTCCTTAGTGGCCCTATTCGTAAATACGGTGGCATTCGAATGCCGTAGGGCGTTCTCCTCGGCGTTGCGCTCCTTGCGGTGTACCAGAGGGGTACGCCTCAGTCGCGCGCCTTGATGAGGCCGCCCTACGACCTTCTCGGTACGTCACCATATTTACGAACAGGACCACTTATGGTACGGCTCAAACATAAGGTCTCAGATCTTTTCAGAAGAAAAATCAGACTGCTTCTTCAACGCCCTTTTTTGTAAAAAAAAGACCATAAGAGAACCGAAAAGGGCGTTCCATGCCGCAGAGGGGAGGATCATTCCCAGCAGGGCATCCTTAAATGGAATCTCTCCTACAAAGAGATAGATCAGGAAGTGATTCAGGAGTCCGTTCATCAAGGAAAAAAACAAGAGCAGGACAAAATGAATGACCACATTTTTGGACAAGATCCCCATGCCGAAAACCGCTGAAAAATACCCGACGAGCGCCTTCAGGAACATCTGGACGCCCAGATGCTCCCCGGAGAGAACATCGGTTAGAATGCCCAGGTATGCCCCTACGGTCATTCCCTTGTTCTTTCCGTGGAAATATCCAAAGTAATAGGTCACGATCAGTACAAGATCAAACGGAAACGGGAAGGGGAGAAGGCTTAAAATGTGCGTCTGAAACGGGACCGATAATGTGAGGAGAAAAAGAATCAGCAGAAATTTCATTCTTGGATACTCTTAAATGGCTGATCATCATCCGGGAGGCGGCTGTTCTTGATCACAAAGACCTCCTCCAGCCGTGATAAGTCCACAGCCGGGGCAACCTGGACCTCCTGAAAAAGACCGTAAGACTTTTTTTGGACCGCCACAACGGTCCCGATAACCAAGCCCTTGGGGTAGACCCCGCCCAACCCGGAAGATAAGACCATATCCCCGACACGGACATCATAGAGCCGGTCCAGATATTTGATCTGGCATAAATTGGTGATCTTCCCCTCTACGATCCCCTGGGCGCGTGTCCTCTGGACAATTCCGGGAATGGCGCTGTTACTGTCTATGAGCAACTGGACAAGCGAATAATGCGGAGAGACCGAAAGGATTTTCCCCACCACACCTTCGGGCCGGGTCACCGCCATCCCCTTGGCAACCCCGGCCCGGCTCCCTGCATTAAGAATCAATGTCCTGGACCAGCTGTTGTCGCTCTTTCCCACAACCCTTGCGGTAATCATGGAGTAGGGCACCGATTCCTGAAATTTGAGCAGCTCCTTGAACCGGTTGTTTTCGAGTGCAATTTCATGAAGCCGGTTCAGCTGCTCCTGAAGCACGGTAACCTGCTCCCTGATCAACCGGTTTTCCTTCTCGACGCCGACCAGGTGGATATGCCTATGGTAGTAATTCTCAATGCCCTTGAACCCGGAGGAAAACCATGATTCCATGGCCGCCGTCACCTCGAAAAGCCCGAAGGTGAGTGTCTGAAAACCCGCGCCCTGGTTTGCATGGCTTGTCATCAAAATCAAAGAGGTCACCAGAAGAATAAAAAGCAGGATAGATTGTCGGAACCGAAGGAAAAAACTGAGCATGTTGTGTTGTCCAAATCCGCCTACCTGATCGAAATCTGCCGCAGCAGCTCGAGTTCGTTTAAGACTTGGCCGGCACCGAGCACAATTGTGGAGAGGGGATCATCCGCAATGGTGATGGGGAGACTGGTCTCTTCTCTGAGCAGGATGTCAAGCCCCCGCAAAAGGGCTCCCCCTCCGGCCAGGACAATACCCTTGTCCACAATGTCTGCCGACAATTCGGGGGGCGTGTTCTCCAGCGCGGCCTTGACCCCCTCGACAATCTGGGATACCACTTCATCCAGGGCGTCCCGGATCTCTTCTTCGTTGATGACGATGGTCTTGGGTATCCCCGAAACCAGATCGCGGCCCTTGACCTCCATCTGTTTGTTTTCATTCATGGGATAGGCCGATCCGATCTCGATCTTGATCTCTTCGGCTGTCCGCTCTCCCACCAGGAGGTTGTATTTTTTCTTGATCGCCTGAATGATGGCTTCGTCCATCTTGTTTCCGCCGGTCCGCACGGACTTGCTGTAGACAATACCGGCCAGGGAGATGATCGCTATATCCGTGGTCCCCCCGCCGATATCAATAACCATGTTCCCATTGGCCTCGGTGATGGGAAGGCCGGCCCCGATGGCGGCGGCCATGGGTTCCTCGATCAGATAGACCTCTCGGGCGCCCGCAGATTGGGCCGAGTCGCGTACCGCACGCCGCTCCACCTGCGTGACCCCTGATGGGACGCTGATTATGATCCGGGGGCGGATCAGGGATTTTCGGTGATGAACCTTCTGGATGAAATACCGGAGCATGGCCTCGGTGTACTTGAAATCGGCAATAACCCCGTCCTTCATGGGACGGATGGCCACGATGTTTCCCGGGGTCCTCCCCACCATGATCTTGGCCTCTTTCCCCACCTTCAGAACTTTTCCCGTGTCCTTCTGAATGGCAACCACCGAAGGCTCGTTTAAGACAATCCCTTTGCCTTTGACGAAAACCAGGGTATTGGCTGTACCCAGGTCGATGGCCAGATCACTTGAGAACCAGCTCAGGATCGTATCTAAAATCATGTATTGAACTCCTCTTCAGGTGAAGACCTTGTGATTCTGTTTAAATTTTCAAAAGGGTGAAGGCGAGGCCCCTTTTGGCGTTGTGTCTATGAAAAAAAGCTAAACAATTAATGTAACTATAATGAAAAAAAGAAAATACTTCAAGAGAAAACTCATGGGAAGCAGGAAGCATGGTGACTTTTTTATGACATAAATAAATATTGTTTGTAAATCTTATGCACTTGTATTACAATGAATTTTTAATTTTTTGTTATATTTGGAAATTGAAGGGAAAGTGTGGCCTCGGCCAGCTTTCTTTAATTCTTGTGACAAACAGGGGAGAATCGCAATGCTTTACTTCATGCGAAACTATATGAAGTCTTTTGTCATGTGGCTGATTATTGCCGCCTTTGTGCTCACCATCTTTTATGCCTGGGGAATGAAGAGCGCCCGTCTCAAGGGGGGTACGAAAAACTGGCTCGCGAAGGTCGGGAATGAGACCATATCCGTGGAGGAGTATGAAAAAGAATACCGCCGGACCATGGAACAGTTCCGGGACGTCCCGCCCGAACTGATGAAGCAGCTGAACCTGAAACAGCAGGTCCTGGACAAACTGGTCAACCAGCAGATCCTTGTGGACAATGCAGGAAAAATGGGAATCGAGGCAGGCGACAAGGAGGTTGCGGCATCCATAGAGGCGATTCAGGCATTCCAGGAAAACGGCGCCTTCAGCAGCCAGTCCTATCAGGCGATCCTGTCCCAGAACAGATTGACCCCTGCATTCTTTGAAAGCCAGCAGCGCAAGATGGTGGTAATCCAGAAACTACAAAAACTCATACAGGATTCGGCCAAGGTCACCGACGATGAGATTCACGATGCCTATGTCCACAAAAACGAAAAGATCACGGCCGATTATGCCCTGATCACATTCCAGAATCACCGCCCGCAGGAAAATCCGTCCGAACAGGAACTGGAGAAATACTTTTCAAGGCACAAGGATGACTTCAGGACCCAGGAACAGGTTAATGTGATCTTCTCCACCATCACACCGCAGGATCTTTTCAATGAGATCCAGGTTCCCGAGGAAGAGATCAATAAATTTTACAGCGTTCACTCATCCGAATTCATTCAACCTGCGAAGGTCCATGCCCGGCATATTCTGATCCGTGTCCCCGATGACGCCGGCAAGGAAACGGAAAAGGCGTCCCGGGAAAAGATGATCAATATTCTAAAAGAGGCGCGGGGCGGGACGGATTTTGCAAGTCTGGCCATAAAGTATTCCGAGGATTCTACCGCCTCTCGAGGCGGTGACCTGGGTTTCTTTGGCCCGGGAGCGATGACGTCGAATTTCGAACGGGCCGCCTTTGCGTTGAATCCGGGTGAGATCAGCCCTGTGGTACGCACACCGTTCGGTTTCCATATTATCAAGGTAGAGGAGAGACAGGATGATAAGAAAAAGACGCTGAATGAGGTGCGCGATGAAATCCTCCTGGAGCTGAAAACCGATTCGGGGATCAAGCTTGCCAGAAAGAAAGCCCGCCTTCTCTATGCCGAGATTCACAAGACCAAGGACTTCCGCAAAACCCTGGGAGAGGCCAAAATTCCTGTCCGCGAGACCGGATTCTTTTCAAGAAAGGATACCCTGATCCAGGGGGTCCCGGCAGACATCAACAAGCGTTTTTCCGAAGAGGCCTTTTCCGCCGGCGAGGAGGGTATCGGCGGGGTCATTAAAGGCGAGAATGAGTATATACTACTTCAGGTCTTCGGGCGCAAGGCCCCGGGCATCCCTCCCTTGAATGAAGTTCGCCAGGCCGTCGTGGAAGCGGCGCTTCAGGAGAAGGGGAAGTCCAATGCTGAATCAAACGCGAAAAACATAGTTCAGTCCTTGTTGGACAAAACCCCGTTTAATGAGGCCGCCGTCAAGGCCGGACTCAAAGATACCGGGACCACTGAGCCCTTCACCCGGGACCAGACCGTGATGTCGCCGGATTTTGTAAAAACAGCGTTCACCCTTTCCCCGGAAAAACCCGCCGCTTATATCCCTGCGGAAAATGGATTTTATGTAATCGCCCTTAAAGAAAAACAACCGGCTGATGAAACGGCATTTCAGGCGGTAAGCGAAGAGATAAAAAAAGCGCTGTTGCAAGGCAAGAGAGAAACCATGTTCATCTCCTGGCTGAATCAGGCACGAAAAGATGCCGGCATTAATGTAAACCAGGAGCTTTTGGACAAGATGTGACAGCGCAGTAAAAAGTCCGCCTGCTGCGTTACGCTTCATCCTTCGTCATTGCAGCGTACCTCTCAGTACGCCTCATTCCTCAGGACTCGCGTGCCTTGCATCCGGAGCTTTTTACTGTGCCGTCTTTCTTAATAACTTTCTACGAAGCTTTCAAAGCCGGCGTTGCTCTGACACGGAGAGGATCTTTGTTTCGTCCAGGATGATCAGGAGACGGTCTTTTGCCTTGGCAACCCCTGCAAAGCACTGGGCGTCAAGATTGTTAAACATCTCCGGTGCCGGTTCGATCTCTTCCTTGTGGAACCGCAGCACTTCGGAAACGTTGTCTACGATAACCCCCATGGGCTTGTCTTCAGTCTTGACCACGATAATCCGCTCCTGCAAGGTGCTCTCCTTCACGGGGATACGGAACCGCTTTCGAAGATCAACCACAGGAATGACCTTCCCCCGCAGGTTGATCACCCCTTCAACAAATTCCGGGGCATTGGGAACCTGCGTGATCTCCATCATCCGGATAATCTCCTGAACCCGAAGAATATCAAAGGCAAAAACCTCCTTGCCCAGTTCGAAGCTGACTACCTGGAGCAAGGGATCGGAAACGTCGCCCTCTTTTTCTGACATGCTCAACACCACGCTACGGCCTTTCACACGAGATCCGGAAGATTGATCGTTTGATCAAGGAAAAAAATTTGTTCGGCCCCGTCACACCATGTATCCCGGACCTGCAGGACGGGTTTCTACCGGGTTTATTTTATAGTATACGAAGAACCCTGTTTTTTCAACAGTTTTGTTTACTCCGAAAACAACGATAGAATTGTACCGGTATTTAGAGAACCTTCCTGATCCGTTCTGCAGCCTCTGCCAGTCTTTCCTTGGATACGGTCAGGGTAAAACGGATATAGCCTTCGCCGTACTTCCCGAATCCATGGCCCGGGGTGGCGGCAATCCCGGCCTTTTTCAAGAGAAACTCGCAGAACGTCTTTGATGTATAGCCTTTGGGAACCTCCATCCAGAGATAAAAAGTGGCCCTGGGCGGATCGCATGATAGCCCGGCCTCACGCAGGCCTGCCACAAAGGTGTCCCGGCGCTCCTGGTAAAGGGTCCGCATCCTCTCCACGCCGGACTGGTCCCCGCTCAGCGCCTCAATCCCTGCCTCCTGGATGGCCTGAAAGATCCCCGAATCAAGATTGGTCTTGATCTTTCCCAGCCCATGAATGAGCTGCGCCGATCCCGCGGCAAAACCTATGCGCCACCCGGTCATGTTATAGGTCTTGGACAGGGAATGGAATTCGATACCCACATCTTTGGCGCCGTCCACCTCCAGGAAGCTCATGGGTTTCTCCCCATTGTAGAAGATTTCCGTGTAGGCCGCATCGTGGCAGACGATCAAACGGTTCTCCATGGCAAACCGGACCACCTCGTCAAAAAATTCCCGTGAAGCCACGGCGGCGGTGGGGTTGTTTGGATAATTGAGGAAGATCATCCGGGCCTTTTTGAGGATGTCATGGGGTATGGCACAAAGGTCCGGCATAAAACCATTCTCTCGTGTCAATGGCATGGAATAGGGAATCCCGCCGGCCAGCAGGGTGCCGATCTCATAGACCGGATAGCCCGGATCCGGAACAAGGACCACCTCTCCCGGATTTACAAAGGCCAGGGGGAAATGCCCGATCCCTTCCTTGGAACCGATCAGGGTAACGATCTCCTGATCCGGATCAAGGGAGACCCCGAATCGGGATTGAAACCATCCGGCCGCCGCTTGCCGAAAGGCCGGCATCCCTTCGTAGGAAGGGTAGTGATGGTTCTGGGGACGGTCAATGGCCCGGTGCATGGCCTGCACAATATTCTCTGGAGTGGGCTGGTCCGGGTCCCCGATGCCCAGAGGGATGACATCCACTCCCTTTTTTACCTCGGCCTGCTTGAGCCGGTCGAGTTCTGCAAAAAGATAGGGGGGGATCCCTTTTAAGCGCTTCGCCATGTCGAACGGCCGTCCTTCCACAAATTTCTCCTTCTCCAGTCAGGGCGTATCCGCCTATATTTTTAATCCTGTAGTAGGTAAGAAGGGTTCGAGGATCCCAGGGTTCAAGGGGTCAAGTGAAATACTGATAACGCAAGCAAAATCTCCAGAGAAAAACACTAAAACCCTTGACCCATAGCACCCTCGGCCCCTTATGTTTTGAGCACTTCACTTGACCCCTGGAATCCTTGACCCCTTGACCCCTGATCTTTTCACCCACTCTTTTTTAAATCGGTGACAGGAAAGATTACATATTTACGGATGCCCTCTTTACCGTGTTCACCAGGGAGCCGATCCCCTGGATCCGGACCTCAACGGTATCTCCCGGCTGCATGGCCCCCACGCCCGGCGGGGTCCCGGTCGCGATCACATCCCCGGGAAAAAGAGTCATGACCCTGGAGACAAAGCCGACCAGTTTCCGAACTGAAAAGATCAGGTTGGCGGTGGAGGAGGATTGTTTCATCTCCCCGTTCAGGAAGGCCTCTACCAGTAAATTATCCGGGTTGAGCTCGGTCTCTATGCACGGTCCCAGAGGGGCAAATGTATCAAATGACTTGGCACGGGTCCACTGCCCGTCACGCCTCTGAAGATCCCTGGCCGTAACATCATTGAAACAGGTATATCCTAAGATGTACGCTTCGGCATCCCGGGGCTCCACATTCCGGGCCTGGCGGCCTATGACGACCGCGAGTTCGGCCTCGTAGTCGACTTGCCCGGACATCTCCGGGTAATAGATCACATCCCCGGGCCCGACCACGGATGTACCGGGCTTGAGAAAAAGGACCGGCTCCTCAGGAACAGGCATGGAAAGCTCTTGGGCATGGTCTCGATAATTGAGTCCCGCGGCCACGATCTTGCTGGGCGTGCAGGGGGATAAAATAACCGCCTCCTTCATGGGAATTATCGTTTCGGTCGGAACAGATCCTTCCGACAAATCGTTCTTCATGAAAACGAGGCCTTCGCCATCCAGGAATGCATAACGAATCCGGCTTTCAAAAACAACCCTGTAAATCTTCATCAAATTCCCAGCATGTCGATCATGGAATAGAGCCCCGGCTTCTGGCTGACGATCCACCTCGCGGCTCGGATGGCCCCTTTTGCAAAGGTGTCCCGGCTTCCGGCCTTGTGAACAAATTCCAGTCTCTCGCCTGCGCCGCAAAACATGACCGTATGCTCCCCAACGATATCCCCGCCCCGGACCGCATGGACCCCGATCTCGTTTCGCCCCCGGTCACCGACCTTGCCGCACCGTCCGTGCACACAGGATTTTTCCGGGTCCAGGTCCAGGGCTGAGGCGATGACCTCGGCCATGCGCACGGCTGTTCCGGATGGGGCATCTTTTTTAAAGTGGTGGTGCGCTTCCACAATTTCCACGTCAAAATCCTTGCCCAGTGTCCTTGCCACTTCCGGAAGGAGCTTGAGCAGGAGATTGACCCCCAAACTCATATTGGGAGCAAAGAGGTTGGGGACCTTCCTGGAAAAGCTGCGCAGGCTCTCAATCTCCTTTTCGGAGAAACCCGTAGTGCCGATCACCATGGACTTCCCGGCCGCCGATGCCTCGCGTATATTCTTCAGGCTGATCTCAGGAAAAGTGAAGTCTATAATCACGTCGCATCCTTCCAGTACAGCCCCGAGTTCTGTGGAAAGGGGAACATGGGCCTTGCCGATCCCGGACAGCTCTCCCACATCCATCCCTGCCTTGGGATGCCCGGGCTTCTCCAGGGCGCCGCTCAAACAGATCCCTTCTTCTTCCTGAAGCAGCTGAATGATGCGCTGTCCCATCCGGCCCATGGCGCCGGTGACCGCCGCTCTGATCATAAACACCTCCATATAAGAATCGTTCAAATCGTTCAATACGTTCAAGCCGTTTAAACCGCTTGAACCCTTTAAACTGTTTGAACGGTATTTTTTTCTGGTTCCTTCTCCCTCCGGATTTTTGCGCCCAGGTCCTGCAGCTTCTTCTCGATCTTCTCGTACCCGCGGTCAATGTGATAGATCCTGGACACCGTGGTTTCACCCTGGGCCGCAAGCCCGGCCAGGATCAGGGAGGCGCTGGCCCGAAGGTCCGTGGCCATGAGAGGGGCCCCGCTTAACTGTTCCACCCCTCGAACCACGGCGTTGTTTCCTTCCACGAGGATATCCGCGCCCATTCTGAGAAGCTCGGCCACGTGCATGAACCGGTTCTCGAACACGGTCTCGGTGATCACACTGCTCCCGCGAGCGATGGTCATCAGGGCCATGAACTGGGCCTGCATGTCCGTGGCAAACGCCGGATAGACCCCGGTCTTGACGTCCACCGCGTGGAGTTCCCCGAGCCTTCTGATCCGGATGTCGTGGTCTCTGATGAAAATTTCCGCCCCGGCCTCTCTGAGCTTGTTTATTACGGCATCCAGGTGCTCAGGGCGGCATCCTTGAACGGTGATATCTCCTCCGGTGATGGCCCCGGCCACAAGAAACGTTCCGGTCTCGATCCTGTCGGGCATGATCTCATACGACATGCCTGAAAGGCTCTCCACACCATGGATCTCGATGCGGTCGCTTCCCGCCCCATAGATCCTTGCACCCATAAGATTCAAGGCGGAAGCGAGCTCCCCGACCTCGGGTTCACAGGCGGCGTTTTCTATGACCGAGCTCCCTTTTGCCAGCGAGGCGGCCATCATGATATTCATGGTTCCGGTGACGGTGGGAAAATCCAGGGTGATCTTTGCGCCCTTGAGCACGGAGGCCTCGGCACAGGCGTACCCATTCTCAATGCTGATTGTGGCTCCCAGCTTTTCAAGGCCCATCAGGTGGATATTAATGGGCCGGGCGCCGATGGCGCAACCGCCGGGCAGGGAGACCTCGGCCCGGCCGAACCGGGCTATAAGGGGGCCGAGAACCAGCACCGAGGCCCTCATAGTCCTGACCAAGTCATAGGAAGCCCTGTGTCCCCGGGCCTCGCTCGCGTCCAGTTCCAGTCTTCCTGGTTCAGGCTGCCCGATGACGACCCCGAGATCGCGCAGAAGGACAACCATGGTATTCACGTCCCTGAGAGCCGGGACATTGGACAGGGAGCACCTGCCGTGGCAGAGCAGGGACGCTGCCATGATCGGAAGGGCGGCATTCTTTGCGCCGCTGATTCTGATCTTCCCCTGCAAAGGAGTGCCGCCCTGGATCACGATCCGTTCCATATGGAACCTCTTTTTTGGTTCTTCTCTAAACCATGGGATCAGGGCTCGGCAAAAGGAATGAGAGCAATATTTCGGGCCCTTTTGATGGCCTCGGTCAGGATGCGCTGATGGGGTGCGCAGTTCCCGGAGATCCTTCTCGGAATGATCTTCCCCCGCTCGGTAATGAAATTTCTCAGCAGTCTCATGTCCTTGTAGTCCGCCGAGGCAATCTTGTTCTCGCATAATCGGCAGACTTTTTTCCGGTAAAAAACTTTCTTCTTCTTTTTGGGGTCTTGTTCTCGTTCCCGTTCCCGGTATGCCATATCTTACTCTCCTATCTCTGACGGCTTCGTAAAAAGTCCGTCTGCGGCGTTACGCTTCATCCTTCGTCATTGCAGCGTACCTCTCAGTACGCCTCATTCCTCAGGATTCGCAAGCCTTGCATCCGGAGCTTTTTACTGTGCCGTCTCATTTTAGGACTTTCTACGAGTCCCTCATTTCTGCCTGTTGCGGAGGCGTGCCGGACACAGGCTCTTCGCCCTCCTTGAGCGAAGCGGCCTGCAGGGCCTCCTTCTCGATTCTGAGGGACATGAATTTTATGACGCCGTCATTGACGCGGTAATTTCTCTCAAGCTCATGAAGAATGTTGCCGCTCCCCAAAAACTGCATGAGCACATAACGGCCTTTCTTGTGCTTCTTAACATCGTAAGCGAGCTTTTTCACGCCCCAGTCATCTACGATATGGATCTCCCCGCCCTGTTTACGGACAATTTCCGACATGGTTTCCTTGATTTTTTCAGTCTCTTCAGGTAAGAGGTCAGGATTGAGGATAAAAATGGATTCGTAGTAGTTCATGATCACCTCCTTTTGGATATCAAGCCCCGGAGCACATCCGGAGCAAGGGGTTATGATAACCTGAATGTTTCAGGTCTTCTCTGGTGCGGCTTTACGTATAACACAGTGAGCAGCCTGGTTTCAAGCGTTTTTTTGCCTGAACCGCAAAAAAAAGGTCCCCTCTCCAGGAGAAGAGGGGACCCTGATGGTCCCATTCAGAGGTCTGCTCACGCAATTAATGGCCAACCACGGCCACCAAAGATCGACAACTACACGAACAGAGGCGCTAGTACAAGCGAAACCACGCTCATGAGCTTGATGAGGATGTTCATGGCCGGGCCGGAGGTGTCCTTGAAGGGATCGCCTACGGTGTCGCCGACGACCGCCGCCTTGTGCGGGTCGGAGCCCTTCTTGAAGCCGGCAAGGCTGCCCTTTTCAATGTACTTCTTGGCGTTGTCCCAGGCGCCGCCGGCGTTGGCCATCATGATTGCGAGCATCACGCCGACCACAGTCGCTCCCGCCAGCGCCCCGCCGAGGGCCGCCGGACCGAGGGTCAGACCCACAATCGGAGGCACGATTAAAGCCGCCACCGCCGGGACGATCATCTTGCGCAACGCTGCGAAGGTCGCGATTTGGACGCAGTGCCCATACTCGGGTTTGGCCGTTCCCTCCATAATGCCCTTAATCTCTCGGAACTGGCGGCGTATCTCGTTCACCATGTCGAAGGCCGCGTCGCCTACCGCAGTCATGGTGAGTGCGGCGACGAGGAAAGGAACGAGTCCCCCGATGAAGGTGCCGATGACGACCTTTACGTCGGTGAGGTCGAGGGAGATCGGCGGTTTGCCGGCCGCCAGCAGCCCCGCGTCCACGGCTTGGGTGAAGGCGGCGTAGAGGGCGAGGGCGGTGAGGGCAGCGGAACCGATGGCGAAGCCCTTGCCCATGGCGGCGGTGGTGTTGCCGAGGGAATCCAGGTGGTCAGTAATCTTGCGGATCTCAGGGCCGGCATCAGACATTTCGGCGATCCCGCCGGCATTGTCCGCGATCGGGCCGTAAGCGTCGACGCTCATCACGATGCCGATTGTGCCGAGCATTCCGACCGCGGCGACCGAGATCCCGTAGAGAGGGTTGTCGGGCATGCACCAGGCGGCGGCGCCCATAGCAGCGCAGATGGCAAGAACCGGGGCGATGGTGGACTCCATACCGATGGCGAGGCCTTTGATCATGACCGTGGCCGGACCGGTCTTGGCACTCTCGGCAATCTGAGTGACGGGCTTGCCCGAAGTGTAATACTCGGTGAGCAGGCCGATGGCGATCCCGCCGACGGTACCGGCGAGTACGCCGAGGAAGGCGCCGTACTGGTTGACGTCAAGCATGTTGCCCACAAACCAGGTCGCCGCTAAAAAGAGACCGGCGGCTACAAAGGTCGAATAGCGTAGGGCCGCCGCCGGGTCGATTTTCTCAAAGAGCTTGATCGAACCGATGCCCAGGAGGGAGGCAATGAGGCCGCCGGACACGGAGAGGAGCGGGAAGAGCATCATGTTCCGCTGGATGTCGGCGGAGGCCGCCTCCCCGCCTACCTTGAAGGCTATGCCGAGGAGGATCGCGGAGATGATAGCGCCCACGTAGGACTCGAACAGGTCGGCGCCCATGCCGGCCACGTCTCCCACGTTGTCCCCCACAAGGTCTGCGATCACGCCCGGGTTTCTGGGGTCATCTTCGGGAATGCCGGCCTCGATCTTCCCGACCAGGTCCGAACCCACGTCTGCGGACTTGGTGTAGATCCCGCCGCCCACACGGGCGAAGAGGGCGATCGAGGAGGCGCCCATGGAGAAGCCGGCGATGTGCTGCACGTCGGCGCCGCCGTACCAGAGGAAGAAGGCGCCCACCCCCATGACGCCGAGACTTGCCACGGAAAGGCCCATGACCGAACCGCCGAAGAATGAGATGATGAGAGCTCTGTCCTGTCCCCCAACCTTAGCGGCCTCGGTGGTGCGCACATTAGCCAGGGTTGCAGCCTTCATGCCGAAGAATCCAGCGAGGATCGAGCAGAGACCGCCGCAGACGTAAGCGATGGCGGTCTTTGGGCCGATGAAAAACCACAAAATCGCGGTAACGGCAATGACGAACCAGACGAGGATCTTGTACTCGGCAAAGAGAAACGCCATGGCACCCTCGCGGATCGCTGCGGCGATCTCCCGCATGCGCTCATTTCCCTCGGGTTGGCGCTTGATGAATCCGTAAATCAGGAAGGCGCTCATCAAGCCTACAGCGCCCACCACTATGGTTACCCATTCCATCTGCATTTTGTCTCCTCCTCTTTATATAATGATAGTCTTTTACCACGCACCTGCGCGATTCTAACTCTCTTCTATAACAAGAATTAGAATATTATTATTTATAAATACCCCAGGAAAGTAAAGTTAGAATTTCTTATAGTTTAGTTAATAAATATTATCGTTGTAGTTTTCATGCTATGGAAATCCCATTTTGTGTTATGAATGAAAATGGTTCATGGCTTCCCCGAGTCCGTGCAAAAGAAGATATTCCACAATATCTACCGCCCTCTTGACCCCCTCCCTTGCCTCGGCAGGGTCTGAGAACTTCATCAAGACATATTCAGCAGGGTCCTGACTCTCATCCGGTCGACCAATGCCGATTCGGAGCCGGATAAAATCGGCTCCGCATTGCTCGATAATCGATCGAAGCCCGTTGTGGCCTCCGTGACCACCCCCTTGCTTGAGCTTGATGCACCCTCTTTCCAGATCGAGGTCATCGTGTATCACGATCATAGATTCAATGGGGGAGCGGAATTTCCGAAGCAGCAAAAACACGGATTCTCCGCTTCGATTCATAAAGGTCTGCGGCTTGGCCAGGATCACCGGCACCTCAGCAAGTTCTCCCTGGATGATCTCGGCCTGGCAACTGCTTCGCCACGGCCCCATCTGCTCTCTCTCGGCCCAGGCTTCGAGCACCCGAAACCCGATATTGTGCCGGTGCTGTTGGTACTTGCGCCCCGGATTACCGAGCCCGACGATCATGCGAAAATCCATCAACTCTTGGACCCGGGCTTCTGTTCGGGAGCGGCGGCCTTTGCCGTGGCCTCTCCTCCTTCAGCAGTGCCCTCTTCAGCAACAACCCCTTCCACGGCCTCAGCCGGTTTGGCCACTTCTTCCACAATCGGCGCCAGAACCGAATAGAGCACCTGGTCTTCAGGCGTCAGGACCTTGACCCCCAGATTCGGCAGATCCGAGACATGAATCGCATCTCCGACATCCAGATTGGAGCAGTCAACCTGGAAAAATTCAGGAATCTCCAGTGGAAGACATTCTATCTCCACTTCGGTCAAGGCATGAGTCAGAATCCCGCCCTTCTTGCACCCCACAGGCGTGTCTCCCGCTGACTTGACCTCCACCATGACCTTGATCTTCTGGTCCATGGATACCTCAAAGATGTCGGCATGGATCGGGAGTTGCTGGATCGGATTGATCTGGACGTCCTTCAAGAGGGCCGTCTTCTTGTTTCCGTCCACGGTGATATCCAGGATGGAATTCGACCCCCCCCCGGATTTTAAAACCTGCTGCAAATCCTTGAGGCGGACGGCCAGATTCCTGATGGTTTCGTGTCCGTAAATCACAGCCGGAACCAGCCCCATCCGCCGGAGCTTTCTGGCCGCCCCTTTGCCTGTAGCTTCCCTGGGAAATACTTCGAGTGAAATTGTTTTCATTTTGCACCTCTCTTGATAATTACTTATTCAAACAATGTACTGATCGTAGTCTCTTCGTGAATATTCCGGATGGCTTTGGCGAAGAGTTCTCCAATGGACAGGATCACGATCTTTTTGCACTTGTCTCCGTTTTTAAAGGGGATGCTGTTGGTCACCACTACTTTGTCCAGGGCCGATTCATTGATCCGGTCAAGGGCCGGACCCGAAAGAATCGGATGCGCACAACACGCAGAAACACTTATGGCTCCTTGATTCATAATGGCGCCAGCGGCTTCAGCCAGGGTCCCTGCGGTATCGACCATATCATCCAGGATCAGGGCCTTCTTTCCTTCCACTTCTCCGATCAGGTGCATCACCTTTGATTCATTGGGCTTGGTGCGGCGCTTGTCGATGATGGCCAGAGAAGCGCTGAGCCGTTTGGCAAAGGCCCTGGCCCGCTGCACACCGCCTGCATCCGGAGAAACCACCACGCAGTTTTCGCCCTGCATATCATTCTTACGAAAATAATCGACGAGAATCGGCGCTGCATACATGTTGTCGACCGGTATATTGAAAAAGCCCTGGATCTGGCCTGCATGCAGGTCCATGGTAAGGACGCGGTTTGCTCCGGCGGTGGTAATGAGATCAGCCACAAGCTTGGCGGTAATGGGAACTCTCGGAAGAATCTTACGGTCCTGCCTGGCATAGCCATAATAAGGAATGACGGCTGTAATGCGGCGCGCCGAAGCCCTTTTCAGGGCGTCGATCATGATCAGGAGTTCCATGAGATTGTGATTGACCGGGTTACAGGTGGATTGGAAAACTAAAACATCCCGGCCTCTCACGTTTTCATTGATATGCACCATGATCTCGCCGTCACTGAAGGTGCTGACCTCGGCATCCCCTTTAGAAATATTCAAATGCCGGCAGATTTCTCTTACAAGCATCGGATCGGAGTTTCCCGAAAAGATCTTCATTCCCGTATGGCCCTCTCTTGTGTCACATGCAAGAAGTGTCTTTTAATAAAAAGCTTGAAATAAAATTTCACAAAAACATGGCTCGGGGGCAGGGATTCGAACCCCGATAGCCAGAACCAAAATCTGGAGTCCTACCGTTGGACGACCCCCGATTTCTATTGCCCGGTCATTGGCACAGAAAAAAGTGTCCGGAGGCTTCGATCATCAGGATCCGGTCCCCTGTGAAAATCCCATATACCGGCTGTTAATGACCTTGACATATTCGGCCAAGACCCTTTCCTGAATTCTCTCACGTGTCTCCGTATCAAGGGGATGCGCCGTATCCTTAAACGTTCCATCCGACCTGCGTCGACTGGGCATGGCCACAAAGATTCCTTTGCGTCCCTCAATCACTTTTAAATCACGAACCACAAAACAGTCATCAATGGTAATCGTTGCATAAGCCTTCAGCATTTTATCTGCTACGGGAAAAATATTAACCTCTGTAATCTCCATACAGACAGCATCACCACCTTTCTGATGTTGAAAGATGTTCCTGTGCGTTGTGGCATCTCAGCCTCTATGCCGGCAAGGCACTCAGCGTATGCACCAGATAGACTGAGAGATCTTTTCTTTGTTCCAGCCGCTTTTGAACAGAGAGCGCTTTATCTTTATCCTGGAAGAGCCCGAAGATGGCCGACCCGCTTCCAGACATCAGTACATGGAGAGCACCCGAAGTTTCAAGCGTTCCTTTGATTTCCTTCAGGCGTGGGTACTCCTTAAACGTTACCTTTTCCAAATCGTTCTCTAAGGGAATCCTGCCTTCCCCGGGAAAAGCAACGAAAAACTTTGGTATGCTAATATTTTTATGTTCTATTGTCAACCCTAATTTTAAGCTCTGATAGGCCCACGCTGTTGAAACTTTAAAGCCCGGATGAATCAGAAGAATCCATAGGGGCGGAGAGGGGGAGGGTAGTTTTTCAAGAATCTCTCCCCGTCCTTTTGCAAAGGCCGTGGCGGAGAAGAGAAAAAAGGGAACATCCATGCCGATTTCCCCTGCCAGTGCCATGAGTCTGCCCCTGGAAAAACCGAGATTCCACAACCGGTTCAGCCCCACCAGGGTTGCAGCGGCATCGCTGCTCCCCCCTCCCAGGCCGGCGGCGATGGGAATCCTCTTGCACAGCCGGATCCGGACCGCCGGCGGTCTTCCGGACTCCCTGCCTAACAACTCTGCCGCCCGATAGATCAGATTCCCTTCACCGCAGGGGAGATCGTCCCGATCCGACTCGATCCGGATTCCGGGACCGCCCTCCTCAATCCGCAGATCGTCAAACAGGGAAACCATTTGAAACACGGTTTCAATCTCGTGATACCCGTCCGGTCTCTTCTTGAGGACGCGCAATCCGAGATTGATTTTTGCCGGTGCCCGGACACACACATTATTCATGGTTTATGGTTTCCATAACCTCCGAGATGTCGAAGAGACGGTCCTCTATGGCCTGATTCAGTAAAAGTGACCGGTACCGGAGTGCGAGTTCCACCCCCCCTGATCCGGTATAGGCGATATGAAAGGGCATGGAGATCCCTTCCACCTCTTGAAAATCGTCAAATATCAGTGACTCCATGGGGTTGCCTTTTGCATCGAGGCGTTCCCACCGGACAATCCGGCCGGACAGGTCTATCCAGACCTTCTGAATGACACGGCGCCCCTGCAGGATTTCAAGGACGGTTCCCCCTGTGTCCAGCTCGGTCAGAATCTGATCCGGCTCAAGGGGCGGGATCGGCGGTGCTCCCATAAGGATTTGCAGAAGGTCAGGGATTGAAAGATCCAAACCCAGGTGACGTTTCAAGGGGCCCGGTTCTGAAGCAAACTCATAGGTCTTGAATTCTCCGGGGATCGCAAAAACCCCTTTCTTCCCTCTTGAAATCATGAGAAGCTGCAGACCGCCCATGGAGTTCCAGGACTCCAGGCGAATGGCGTCCGGAGGCTGCAAAAGAATCACCTCTTCCGTGGAATCACGGCCTTGAGATGTTTGAATGGCAAGCCTGGCGATTCCGGAGAGGGTATGAATGCCTTGTGTCCGCTCTCGCATCCGCTGGAGAATCTTCTGGTGCATGAGGAGCTGGTCCGGAAGGAGAAGCCTTCCGGGTGTTGGGGCACAGCTGCTGAGCAGGAACAGGAGAGATAAAAAAGATAAAACCGACTTCCTCACATCCCCCCCCTAAGTGGTCCTTTTCGTAAATATGGTCACGCACCGAGAGGGTCGTAGGGCGGTCTCATCAAGGCGCGCGACTCAGCGCGTACCCCCCCTATGGTACATCGCAAGGAGCGGATCCCAAGATACCTTCATGTATAAGCCGCCGCTGGCGGCATGAATCAAGGCAATCCATTCTTCAGTTTGTCCTGAAGGGACGGGGCCTCGGGATTTGCCTGGAGCGCCTTTTCCCAACATTCCCTGGCCTTTTCAGGGTGACCAGTCTTGAAATAGGCATCTCCCAGATGTTCGGTGACCGTAGGATCTCCGGAGAGGTTCCTGTTGGATTCCTCCAGATATTTTACGGCATAATCAAAACGGTTCATTTTAAAATAGGTCCATCCGAGACTATCCAGAAAATATGCGTCTTCCGGCCGAATCTTGAGTGCCCGGATAATGAGATCCTCGGCCTCTCTCAGGTTGATCCCTTTTTCAGCAAACATGTATCCCAGATAGTTTAGGGCATTGCTATGATTCGGGTTCAGCTCGATGGTCTTGCGGAAGGCGGCAACAGCATCATCAAAACGTTTCTGCCGCTCATAAACCACCCCCAGCTGAAAATAGAGATTATCGTTATTCCCATCCAGCCGGATGGCCTCCTGAATGACCTCCAATGCCTTTGTATCTTCTTTTTTAGCCGAATAGATCATGCCAAGATACAAAAGGACATCTGAATTGTCCGGAAACTTTTCCCTGGTCTGCATAAGGAGAGTCACGGCCTTTTCCAGCCGCTCCATTTTCTGATAAAGTTGCGCCAGATGGAAAATCGTATCCAGGTCGTCCGGAGCGATGGAAAGGACCTCGATATATTCCTTTTCGGCCAGATCCAGCTTCCCGGATCCTTCATAGGCCGCTCCCAAATAAAAGTGCGCCTTCACGTTTCCCGGCTCCAGGGCCAGAGTAATCCGCAACTCCTCGACCGCACGGTCCAGGTTATCCTGCTGGAGATAGATCAAGCCCACCTTCAGGTGCGCGTCAGCATTGTTCGGCTCCAGTTCACTCAACTCTTCCAGCTGACTCAGGGCCTTGTCCATCTGATTCCCCTGAATGTAGAGCATGCTCAGCCGCTGCTGGATCTGTGTTTGATGCGGGTTGATCTTCAGTGCTTTTTTGTAGATCTGGATCGCCTTATCAGGTTTTTTCTCGATCTCATATAAGATCCCAAGACTGAGATAGGCCTGCATAAAATCCGGATCAACCCGGATGCTCTTCTCAAAATGCCTTTTGGCCCGGGCAAAATCCTTCTGGCTGGCATAGACCCGCCCAAGATAATAATACCCTAAACTTTCATGGTCCTTGATCCTGGAGAGTTTTTGAAAAAGATCTTCAGCCTCATTCGCCCGCCCCTCCTGAATATAGATGGTCCCGAGAAAGATATAGGCTTCATTCTGTCCGGGATCTGACTTTAGAACCTTTTCATAAAGCCGGATGGCCTCGTCCTGGCGCTTCAGGCTGGAGTAAACCCCGGCTGTAAGCATCATCAAACCGATCGATTCCGGATCCACGGAAAGGGCCTTTTCACAGGAAACGGCCGCCTTTTCCAGGTCTCCCTTCTGAAGGTATAGGGACGCCAGATATGTTTCGAGCAGGGGAGATTGGGGATCGGCTTGCTCAGCCTGTTTGATCTCTTCCAGAGCCCCCTGCAGATCTCCATTGAAGCGGTACCTGTTGGCATTTAAAAAGTGGCCATAGGCCTCCGGAGAGGCTGTACGAACCCTGGCCGGCGCCGCGGTCTTGGGTTGAGGAGCGACGGCCGCAGGCCCCTGTTCCAGAGGAAGATTGAAGACCGAACAGGCGGACAGGACGAGCAGTGTGAAAACAGAAAAAATTCCAAGTCTATGCTGCATGTAAAAAACTCCTTAAAAAAACATAGGGTTACAATTATATTAACTTAACTGATTTTGGCTGGATTGTCAAAATAAAAATCTCTGCTTGAAAGTGTTTTCGTTTGGCATTATTTTAATTTAATTGCTTTCTTTTATTTTTCCCGGGGACAGGGACATGGAGCCACTGATCATTGCAAAAGGCCTGACAAAAAAATTCGGTGAGATCATTGCCGTAAAAGGGATCGATTTTACGATTTACAAAGGAGAATGTTTCGGGTTTCTCGGACCTAATGGCGCTGGCAAAACCAGTACCATGAGGATGATGTATGGCTTTTCTCCCATGACCTCAGGCGTCTTGAAAGTCATGGGCATGGACATCCGGACATCGGCAAGATTCATAAAAGAGCAGACCGGCGTGGTCTCCCAGGAAAATAATCTGGATACGGACCTTACGCTCATGGAGAACCTCCTGGTCTACTCCCGGTATTTCAACATCCCCAAAAAGGAAGCTTTGGCGCGGGCCCGTGATCTCATCGAATTCATGCAGCTTGGAGATAAAACCCATAGCCTGGTGGAACATCTTTCCGGAGGGCTGAAACGGCGTCTGGTTCTTGCCCGGTCGCTGATCAACTCTCCCAGTCTCCTCCTTCTGGATGAACCCACCAGCGGCCTGGACCCGCAGGCCCGCCACCTGATCTGGCAGAGGCTCCGCTCCTTGAAAAAGACCGGGGTTTCCATGATCCTGACCACTCACTACATGGAAGAGGCCGCCCAGCTCTGCGACCGGATCGCAGTCATGGACCACGGTAAAATCATTGCAGCGGGCCTGCCCAGAGAGATGATCCTAAAACACGTGGGCGCCGAGATCATTGAACTTCGAATCTCTCCTGACCTGGATGAGGGGATCAGAACATCGCTTCGTGACCTTCAGCTCAAAACAGATCGATTCGGCGATACCTTCTATATCTACATCCCTGCAGAAAAACACCTTTTCAGTGAACTGGCGCAGAGGCTCATCCCATACAACCATACGGAGATGGTCCATCGGCAGGCAACCCTTGAGGATCTTTTTTTGCAGTTGACGGGAAGGGAGCTTGTGGAATCATGAAAGAAATATTCATCCCCCCCAGCGTCTCCTGGCGTTGCCTGAGGGTCTGGCAGCGGAACAGAGACGCCTATATGAAATTTTATAAGGTCAGTCTTGTGGGCTCACTCGGGGATCCGATCCTCTACCTGCTTGCCATGGGGTACGGACTGGGCAATTTCCTGGAACAGATGGAAGGAATGAGTTATGTAAAGTTTATCGCACCCGGCCTGGTCATCTCTTCCGCCATGTTCTCTGCCTCCTTCGAATGCACCTATGGATCCTATTTGAGGATGATCTATCTGAAGACCTATGATGCCATCATCGCCACCCCGCTCTCCATTGAAGACGTGGTTGCCGGCGATATCCTCTGGGGCGCCACCAAAGGCATCATCAATGGCATGATCATGTTCCTGGTCATCTGGGCCTTCGGGCTCATCGATTCCTATTGGGCCATTGGCATCCCTTTACTGATAGGCCTTGTCAGTTTCCTGTTCGCCTCGCTGTCCATGATCACCACCGCCTTTGTCCCCAATTTCGAGGCATTCAATTATTACATTACCATTTTTCTTACTCCCATGTTTTTTTTCTCCGGGGTCTTCTTCCCTTTAACCAGGTTCCCTCCCTGGGTGACGACCCTGTCGAAGTTCCTGCCCCTGACCTACGCGGTGGACATCTCCCGCTCCCTGATCTATGGAAACCCATCGTGGATCATTGCATGGTGGACCCTGCTTCTTTCAGTCCCTTCCTGGATTTTCTTTGGCCTGGCTGTAAACCTCACGAAGAGGCGGATCATCAAATAAATATTTTTCAATCTGTAATCCCAAAATGATAATGTCCTATTTGGCCAAAGTAGAAATGTCCTATT
>CAKKPE010000001.1 GCA_919901565.1 bacterium | reverse complement strand
CCCAATGCGGTTCTTCATAAACTATGCTGCATTATATAAGGCGTTATGTATAAAAACAAGCTAAAAAATCAAGCATGCGGCATGGGCATGGGTTCGATGCTGGAAGAGAGCGCTCCCCAACCCAGAAACAGGTCGCTGACAGGGGCGGCATCGCACTCACGGATCTGCATGTTCAAAGAAAGCCAGGACATGAGCTACTTTTATCATAAAAAACGGGATATGGAAAGAATTGTCAAGCAAGGGATAAGAAGGTAAGGTTTATGAATACTATGGGGGCAGGGTCGGTCTTACGACTTGGCCTCTTCTCCGATGCGTTCGACCGCCTGATCAATTTCTTCGTCGGTATCCCGAAGCATGCCGATGGGCTTTTTCTCGAGATCCAATTCCTGGGCAACCTCCAAGATGAGACCTTCATCAATGACCTTTTTCTTGACGAGAAAACCTTCGTATAAGGCGTTGTCACAGATGGTATTGATCAGGCGGGGGATCCCATGGGAGTGGTCCTGAATGGAAAGATAGGCATCAGGGGTAAAGAGGTCCCTCTCGGAGCCGACAATACTCAAACGGTGCCGGATATATGCCTCCGTAGCCTCGGCGTTCAGAGATTTGAGCTTGTACTTGACGGCCACCCTCTGCTGCAGTGGGGGATCCAGGGCCAGACAGTCATTCAGTCCGGACATCCCGAAGAAGACCAGAGAGAGCAGTTTTCCATCGGTGTTTTCGATGTTCAGAAGCCCCCGGAACTCTTCCATCAGATCCCTGCTGTTCAGCATCTGAGCCTCGTCGATCAGGACCACAGGCTTCTTGCCCGCTTCATGGATTTCAACAAGACGCTGGTAGAGCTGTCCGATGATCTCCATTTTGGTATCCGCTACGTCCTTTACGCCGAGCTGGACCGAGATCTTTTTCAGCAGCCATTCCGCCGTAACACTCGAATGAATGATGATGAGCAGGGCGGACTCATACTTGTCTTCGGGGAGTTCTTCCAGCATCCTCCTGGCCAGCGTGGTCTTTCCGGTTCCGATGTCACCGATCAGGACCGAGAGGCCTTTCATGGAATCAACGGCATATTTGAGGCGAAGCAGGGCCTGGGCGTGCTGTTCGCTGTTGAAATAGAATCTGTTGTCCGGTGCATTCGAGAAGGGCTGTCCCTTAATCCCGTAAAACTCCAAGAAACTCATCTGTTCTCATGTCTCCTTATCATGATCAGGACCGCTGACAGTATCCCGGCATCACAGGTAAGAAACCTTGTCCTTCTTGCTGCGGATCTTGAGCATTGCCTGGAACCTGTTCCCGGGTTTAGCCCCAAAATCTTTCAGCTTAGCCTGTATATCACGGTAACCCGGATCGATCTCATGGATGCTGAGCAGTTCCTGAACGGCCCTCTCCTTGTTTCCCAGGAGTTCGGAAACCTTCGCTATTTCGTACCGGATGCTGTTGTACTCTTCATCGCTGCGTTCCTTGACCGTGAGCCCTCTCTCCAGTTCGGAAAGGGCTTTGCGAAACTCTCCCTTCTGGGTATAGCAGAGCCCGATCATGGTCAAACAATCCATCAGACGACTTGGTTCACGGGATGCGATGGAGAACTCCTCACAGGCTTCATCGATCAGCCCCATCTCCATGTAGGCGATACCAAGATTGTAATGCGTCTCATGGTCTTCGTCGCCGAGTTCTCTCTGGACGCCCTCTCTGAACTCGCTGAAGATCTCCATGACGTCGTTATCACCGAAGACCTGCCCGGTAGAAGCGAGTGACTGTTCCACCTCCCGGCGGAGTTCGGAACTGAAATCCAGAAGGTCACCCCCGTCAGACAACGATTCCCCTGCTTTATGGTCAAATCCGAATCCAGTGCTATTGATCTCCTTGCGGAGTGCCTCAGCAAAGCTCTCGAAATCATCGGCCATTAAAGATGGCTGTTCTTCGTCCGCGTCATGGATTGAGTCACAGGCACCTCCGGACGCTTCCTCACTGACCATTTCCTGGGCAACCTCGGAGAAGAGCTTGGATATCTCGTCCGGTTCAGCAGCTGCTTTGTGTCCATTCCCTGCTATTCCCTTGAGCTTCGCGGCAACGTCGGTGCGATCCGGATGCATGGCCAGTACTTTTTCATAGATCACCCGCCCATCTTCGGTCATCCCGTTCTGGAGATAAAAGTCGGCCTCGTCCAGGAGATCATCGATCGATTCCACACGTCCCGCTTTTGCCGGGGAGGCCTCAGCCCCTTTCTGCTTATCTGCCATGGCAACCTGGCCGGCGTCTGACTTTCCCCTGTCATCAAACTCAAACTTAAAGTTTTCCGCCTCTTTGGGCGCCTCGTCCATGGCGCTCGACGAGAGGGCCGAAGGCCCTTCCTTCAAACCTCGCAGAGCGTCTTCGTTTTCCGGTTCCAGAACGAGAATTTCGTTGAGGGCATCCTCATATTTTTTATCTTCACCCCGATCCATATACAGTTTTGACAGAATGAGCAGGGTGTTGACCTGCTCCTGTGTATTGCCCTGTTCAATGAAGATCTGCAGGAGTCTTTCATGAGTAGGAATATGCTTGGGGTCCACCTCGAGGTTCTTCTCAAGGTAAATGATCGCCTTCTTCATATGACCATATTTTATGTAAACATCGGCTTCCGTGATATTGTCAGGCAGGAAGGTCCCTTGATCCCCATCTCCATCCCTGATCACTTCGATATCCTGAGCAAGGTCTTCGGAAGGACCGGACACGTCCAAAGAGGCATCTGATACGTGGACCCCGGCCTGCTCTGTATCCGGGGCCGTAAAAGTCTCAATCTCTATTTTGTCATCGATTGCGCAGGCGCCTTCTTCAGCGCCGGTTTCCGTATCCTTGTCCGATACATGATCGATAACGATTTGGCCGAACTCCATGGTCGTGCCCGCAGATTTACCCCCCTTCATTTGCCTGACAATAGCCTGCACTTCAAGGTCGCCCGGAGTCATACAGAGAATTTTCTCGTAGATGTTCTCGGCCTCCTCCTGATGGCCCGAAGAGGCATAGATTCTCCCCATCTCCTTGTATTGCCGCACGGCATCCTGGTCGCGCTTCATCTTCTTTAAAAGATCGACCATTGCCTGACGCGTCTTCAGGTGGTCGGCATCATGATCTATAATCTGCTGATACAACCCGATGAGTTCTTCAAGACGGTTGGTTCCGGAATATTTATCGGCAAGGTTATTCAATACATTGAAGGCCTGATCCATCTCATTTGCGCTCAGGAGGTAACGAAAGATCTTCAGCAGGGAAAATTCAGTGACAGCGGTCTTATCGATCTTCCCGAACTCGGCAAGCCCTTCTTGAGCATGTCCTTTCCGGATAAGGATTTCAGCCTTGAAGACTGCAAGTTCAGAGTCCTGCTCGCCACGCTCTTCCAACTGTTTGAAACATGCCAATGCCTCATCCACCCTGTCCTGGGCAAGATGGATCTGAACCATGTATCTGAGGTTTGCACCGGGTGAACCGAGAGTCCCTTCCAATCTCTTGCAGAGCTTCTCCGCATCGTCATACCTTGCCTCTTCAAGCAGCGCTCCGATCACCTCTCCGTAGATCTTCGAGCCTTCCTGCACCATCTTCTCTTTGAGATAGAGCTCGGCAAGGCTCAGCTTGACCTTGAGATTCTTGGGATCCATGTCCACGATCTTCTGGTATGCTTCAAGGGCTTTATCATGCGCCCCTGCCCGGATATGGTATTCTGCAATGGAGAGGAAGCATTCCTTCGCGTTGGTCACCATGCCGCGCTCTTTGTGCAGCTGGGCCATGGACATCATGGAGTCAAGATCATGGCTGTCCAGCTTTAAAATCTTTTTGTTAACGGCGATAGCCTTGAGAGAAAATCCGGAGTCCGTGTAATTTTTGCACGCTTTGCGGTAGGCTTCGATGGCCTTATCCTTCAGGTTGCCCTTGAGGTAAAGATCACCGATGGTGTTATGGATATTGGCATCCTCAGCCTTGTTCTTCAGAAGGGTTGCCCATTCGGCCACGGCATTCTCGATCTGGCCTTTTTGAGCATATTTCTGAGCTTTCTGAATGATCTTATTCTTCTGTCTTTCTTCCTTGTTGCCGTTGCCGAAAAGTCCCATGAAAATACCTTTTTTATCCGGATGTCTTGTCTTTCCGATCATCCCAAATGGGGAAAGATAGAAAAACGGTCATTGTCACATAAGTCAGAATGGCGGAAAAACCGGGCTGATCTTAAAACACCTTAAAAATTAATGATTTATAATGTTTTCTTCAATATCCCGTCTTATAAAAAGAATAACATGCAGATCCTTTTTGTGTCAAGAATGATTCTCTTCAAGCTTTTCTCTGAAGAAGGCGGATTTTCTATATAAATTCCAGCTATTTCTTCCATAACGGGCCTCAACCAATTCACTGGCCTCGTGCTGCACTTCAGGTGTGACGTTCTTTTCCACAAAATGGATCCCGTGCGCCTCCTTAAACCCCTGCAAAATGGCCTTTTTGACTTGACTGATCGGAAGTTCCGTTCCGAGGGTTTCGGTCAATGAGGTCATGCAGAGGTCTCCCGGCTGCATTGCACCCCTATGCTTATACGCGGAAGTGTGCAGGAAAAGTTCATAAAACTCGCGGAACCGCCTTGTGGAGATCAGGATCGATCCCTGCTGAAGGATGCCGTAAGGTGTCCGCCTCTGCGCACTCCCCATCATCTTTCTGCCGCGGACAGCAATCTCGTACCATGAGGGAGAGGCAAAGCAGTCGGGTGACTTTGAAGCAGAGCGCGGCCGGTCCTTTTTCGCATCCTGCAATGTGACCAGTTCAGGTTCAACCCCGAGTTTCCTGAGAGCAAGAAGAAACCCATGGCTGAGATATCTGTAACTTTCAAACAGACCATCGGGCAGTGCCGGGCACGATTTAGGGAAAAGGATACTGTAGGTCAACTCATGATCATGGAACACGGCCCGGCCTCCCGTAAGGCGCCTGACCAGGGGCCAGCCGCGGTCCTTGCAGAGAGTGAGATCAAAATCATGCGTGACATTCTGAAAATATCCTACGGAAATTGACGGATGGGACCAGGTATAAACCCTGAGAATAGGAAGGGCATCCGGGCTGATCATCTTTTTAAGAAGAACCTCGTCCATAGCCATATTGGTGTAGGCATCGGAGGGGCCGGTATCGAGGTAAATCCAGGACTCCTTATTCATCTGAACTATACTCCCAAGGAGATAAGATTACCCTGTCTTGAATCAAGAATGAAAGATCAAAAATCAAAATGACAAATCAAAAATTAAAAATGTGAACGATCAATTATTTTCATTTTAATCTGCATCTTTGATTTTTGATCTTTGATTTTTGATCTTAGTTGATCTGCCGGAAGGAGCCGTTTTCCACCCGGATCAGGAAGATCTCTTTCTCCACATCTCCGGAGGCAAGCACACGGGTCAGACCGGATATGCCGGGAAAGCCTTTCTGGGCAAGAAGTCTCGTCCGGATCTCCTCCCGGGAGCTGGATCCTTTGTTGATTGTCTGGAGAATCATATCTGCCGCATCATAAGCCTGAGCGGAAAAAAGGGTGGGTTCCTCCCCATAGGTTTTCCGGTATTCCGCTACAAATTCCGCAATATCCGTGTGCGGACTCTCCGCAAAGAAACCATCGGCAAAGACAGCCCCTTCCACAAAACGCTCACCGCGGCGGATGAGTTCAACAGAGTTCCAGTGGTGACTGCCGAGCAGTTGTACCGATGAAATATTGTAGTAGGCCAACTGGGGGGCAATCAACCCCACATCTTCGGCATAGCCGGGAAGATAAACTGCATCAAAACTCGGGAAATAGTTTTTCCCCCATTCATCCATGCTGCCCTGATCCTGCGCAATCATATCCGCGTTCCGGGAAAGCACCATCTGCATATCTTTCCTGATTATGCTCCGGATCTGAGGCCCGTAATCCACGGCGCCCCTCTCGTAAGAAACAAAACAAATGACCTCCCCTCCAAGGGCCTCGACTTCGTTCACAAAAAAAGTTTTGAGTTCCCTCCCGTAATAGTCATCGGGATAGAGTACGACAAACGTGTGCAGGGCGAGGTCTCTGACCGCGTACCGTGCAATGCCCCTGGCCTGGGCCTCATTGGTCATGGCATTCCGGAATATGTACGTTCCTGTTTTCGTAATTTCTTCAGCGGTAGCCGTCGGTGTGATGACCGGCAGATGGGCGTTCTCCGCAACCGGGGCGGCAGCAGCCACCGAACGGCTCATCAGGGGCCCGATCACCGCCATGACACCCGGATCAAGGGCCAGCGCCTCCATCTCTGCCTTGGCCTTTTCCGGGGCGTCTCCTGAATCCTTGACCACCAGTTCGATCCTCTTTTCCGGAAACGAGGCATTCATCCTGTCTACTGAAACGCGCACCCCCTGAAGGACCTGGCTCCCGATATCCTTTTGCCTGCCGGAGAGGGGAAGGATGCACCCGATCCGGACGAGGGACAGGGACTGGGTATGCATCACCTGATCTATATAGTTCTTTGCCTCATCAGAGAGGGGATGTCCAGGGAACAGCGATGCAAACTTCTCAAAGAACATGGACGCCTTGATCGGGTCCCCATCCTCCCATCTGCGTTTCCCCATGACAAAGAGAGAGATGTCTCCCGGAAACTTCCTGGGTGTCTCACCGGCGATCTGTATCAGGACCTTATCACTCACGGCTCTTTTTTCCATGATACGTACCATTTCTCTGTAGAGGCGGCGGATCTCTTCCTGTTCTCCAGCCATTGAGAGGCTCTTTTGCCACTGGGACAATCCCAGCGCCGTATCACCTCTTTCGACGAAGATCCTTCCCCGCAGCAGGTAGGCCTCAGCCGCCACGCCCCGGTTCCGTGATGCCCGGAGCAGGATGCGGAGTTCAGCCAGGGAACTATCCGTATTCCCCTGATCATAGTGAATCCGGGAGATCAGGAGCCTGGCTTGCTCCGTCTGATCAGTGTCCGGAAACTCATGGATGACCCGATTCAGTTCTTCCATGGACGGATTGATATCCTTCAGGGCAAAATAGGATTGACCAAGTCTCAGACGCGCCTCGGGTATCCTCGGGTCTGCGGAACTCAATGCGAGGAAGGACTGGAGCGCATGGACTGCATCCTGGTATTGACCGCTCCGGTATGCGGTCTCTGCGGCAGTAAAGCTTTGGTCAACGAGTCGGAACTCCGGAACAGGAACACGACCTGTCGTACAAGATGCCGGACACAGCAAGGCAGAAATTAAAATGATGGAGCTGAATCCGTATCTCCGGCTCATTCTTTCCCTTCTCTTGAACATTTGTATTTTCAATAGTATGCAATGACCTTGATGGCGGAACCAAAAGGCGGCAATTCATCCGGGTTCATCCCGTTGATCTCTGCAATCTCTTTTGCCATCGAAGGATCCTTGAGAAACTCCAAGGCCAGGCCGCTGAATGTATCGCCTGCACGGACCTGGTGGATCCTGATTCTGGCCAGAGGGATGGCGCCTGCCTCGGCTTCCGAGAGGGTTTGAACGCTGTCGAAAACCATCCGCCATTCCGTCATCAACCGTCCGGCCTTAACCTCCGGGGCCATGCCATAAAGTAAGATCCCGACGCGATCCCGAACAAGATACCCCCCGAGGATCACAACCGGGGCTGATTCGGCAGTCACCCTGTACTGCACCATGAGCGTCTCCATCCCGTTGCGTTTGCTCCTGGACAAAAGTTCGCCATGACTCAACCCCATCCCTTTTTCCATATTAAACGCAAAGGCGTTCAGATCCATGGTCTGCTGAAGATCCTCAAGCCTGAATTGCATCTGACAGCCTTTGTCCTGGGTCTCAGCCGCCCACTTATCCCGCCCCGTGCGGGCCGTCCACCCTTCCGGAAGCTCACAGGATACCCGGAAAAAACGGTTCTGATACCGGCGGTCAACAAGGATCCCATCCCGTTCACCGGCGCCGAAGACCATCCCGTTGATCCGTGACAGGTAACGCTCCCTGTTCCTCATCTGAACGAGCTTCTGCGGGTCCAGTTCCCGGGCGTGGGCCTGAGCCCTCTGTATCCTTTCCGAGGCATACGGATGGCTGGCGGCCAGCCAGTGGGTAACCGGGTCGAGCGGGTCACCCTCGACCCGCTGCAGAGTGGCGAGGAAGTTAACCGATGCATAAGCGTCATACCCCGTTTTGAACATATAATCCTGACCAAGCCTGTCTGCACTTAGTTCCTTGCCCCGGCCGTAACCGTTCATAATCCCTGAAGAGAGCATATCCGTCAGCTCTGAGAATTGACCTGCCCCCTTGACCGCTGTGGAAAGGATCAGAGAGGTCAACTGGAGTCCGAAGGCCGCCGTGAGCTGCTGCACGACATGCCGTTCTGTGACGTGCCCGATCTCATGGCCCATGACACCGGCGAGTTCCGCTTCGCTGTCGAGGTAGGCGAGAATCCCTCGTGTCACATAGACATACCCGCCCGGAAGGGCAAAGGCATTGATGCTCGGGGAGTCCACCACCTTAAAATGATAGGCCAGGGAGGGACGGTGGGAGTTCCGGGCAAGGACTTCGCCGATGGAGCTGATATAATTCTGAAGGTCAGGGTCGGGATAATAGCCGTATTTCCGCTGGATTTCGGGATCGCTGCTCCTCCCGATCTCGATCTCCTTTGCCTCGCTGATCAGTGAGATCTCCTCCCGTCCTGTTACAGGGTTCACTGCACAGGAGGCCACTGCAAGAAAGAGCGCCAGAACTCCAGTGAGAAGGAAGACGCGTTGTAAAACCATTCTGCCCATGGGATCCTCGGTCTGCGGCATCCGTCACCAGGCCGGTTATGCCTTCTTCCGGGTGCGGCGCCTGTAGCGTTTCCACCCTGCAAGGAACAAATCGTCACCATGGATATCATTGGCCACAATCAATGGGAAATCCTTGAATACCAATTGTCTGACCGCCTCAGGCCCAAGGTCGGGATAGGCAATCACACGGTTCTCCTGGATGTGGTCCGAAAGAAGGGCTGCAACGCCCCCTACTGCCACGAAATAAACGGCCTTGTGTTCAACAAGATGCCTGATTACCTCACGTGAACGCTGCCCCTTTCCCACCATCCCCTTAAGGCCCTGATCGAGCAGGAGCGGTGTATAGGGGTCCATGCGTGAAGAGGTGGTCGGTCCGGCGGATCCGATGACCCTCCCCGGAGGCGCCGGGGCAGGACCCACATAATAGATTACCTGACCCCGGAGTTCAAACGGAAGAGTCTCCCCTTTCTGCAGGGTTTCGATCATACGCTTGTGCGCCGCATCCCTGGCCGCATAAACCACACCGTTCAGGAAGACCGGGTCCCCGATTCTGAGACGTTCAACATCCTCGTCTCTGAGAGGGGTATGAAGACGTATGGCTTCGGTCATTCTGTTTCTCCTTCCCTACAAGAGAATCTCTTTGTGCCGGGCCGCATGACAATTAATGTTCACAGCCACGGGAAGTGACGCGATGTGGCAGGGAAAGGTCTCGATATGCACCGCAAGAGCGGTGACCCGCCCTCCAAGCCCCATGGGACCAATGCCGAGTTTATTGATTTCGTCCAGAAATGATACCTCGAGGTGGGCCAGCTCCAGCTTGGGATTGGGGCTCCCTATCGGACGGGTCAGGGCCTTCTTGGCCAGGACCGCGCACTTCTCGAAAGTCCCGCCGATCCCAACCCCCACAATCACAGGCGGGCAGGGATGCGATCCTGCCTTCTTCACGGTATTGACCACAAACCGCAGCACGCCTTCAACACCGTCTCCAGGCCTCAGCATGGCGATATCGCTCATGTTCTCGCTGCCGCCGCCCTTGGGGCAGAAGATAATCTTGAGCCGTTCCCCGGGAACGAGAGCGTAGTGGATCACGGCCGGGGTGTTGTCTCCGGTATTTTTCCTGTTCAAGGGATTGCCCACCATGGAATTACGGAGGAACCCTGCGGCATAACCCTGCCGGACGCCATCGTTGACCGCATCCTCCAGAAGCCCGCCGGTGATGCGGACATCCTGGCCGATATCCACAAAAAATACAGCGGCCCCTGTGTCCTGGCAGAGGGGAAGTTTTGTGTCCCGGGCCACCTTATGATTGTCAAGGATCTCCTGGAGGATCTTCTGCCCAACCGGAGATTCTTCCTTGTCCAGGGCCTGATGTATGGCCTGGGCCACATCCTCAGCAATCATGCAGTTGGCTTCAATGCAGGCATTGCGGACCTGATCTACAATGGTATCAAAGGCGATTTCTTTCATACAGTTCACTCAGTGTCAGGCCCCTCTGGGCATGCTTATGTTTTCACCCGCTCTTTTGGAGATGATCTGATAAATCAGACTTCCACATCGAGCTTGAGTACTATTGAGCGGACAGCGTCTGCTGAAATGTTCAAGAGACGTTGTTCTTCATCCGTCAGCTTGATCTCAATAATCTTTTCCACGCCGCCGGCGCCGAGTTTGACCGGTACCCCGATAAAGACACCCTGTATCCCGTATTCCCCCATCAAGTAGACGGAACAGGGGAGAATCTTCTTCTGATCTTTAAGAATAGCCTCAGCCATCTCCGTCACAGCAGAGGAGGGTGCATAAAAGGCACTCCCCGTCTTGATCAGGTTCACGATCTCGGCACCGCCGTCCCTGGTCCTCCGGATCAGGGCCTCGATGGTCTTTGCAGGCAGAAGTTCGGTGATCGGAATCCCTGCCACTGTTGTATATCTCGGCATGGGGACCATGCTGTCACCGTGGCCGCCCAGGACCAATGCACTGATATTCTCAGCCGAGACGTCGAGTTCCATGGACAGGAAGGTTCTGAAACGGGCCGCATCCAGAACGCCGGCCATGCCGATAACCTTTTCCCGCGGGAAACCGCTGGCTTTTTTCGCTACAAAACACATGACATCCAGAGGATTGGTCACCAGCAGAAGGATGGCATCCGGAGACCTCAGGACCGCCTCCTTCACGACCGTGCTGACGATCTTTGCATTGGTCGCGATCAGATCGTCCCGGCTCATGCCCGGTTTCCTCGGGATCCCTGCGGTCACGATCACCAGGTCGGAATCCCGGGTCATGTCATAATCCCGGGTCCCCTGAATCCGGCTGTGAAATCCCTCTATAGGGGCCGACTCCAGAAGATCAAGCCCTTTGCCCTGCGGGATCCCTTCCGCAATGTCGATCAGGACGACATCAGCCAGATCTTTTTCCGCGATCCGTTGCGCCGTTGTGGCGCCGACATTCCCGGCGCCGATCACCGTGACTTTTTTATACAAGATGAATTCTCCTTTACAGGGGCTTCATATTGGCGATAACCGCATCCGCGAACTGGGACGTGGAAAGCCGTGTGGCGCCCTCCATCAACCGTTCCAGATCATAGGTCACTTTTTTCCGGCGTATGGTCTCTTCCATGGCGGAGACGATCATCTCTCCGGCCTCATCCCAGCCCAGATGCTCCAGCATCATGACACCGGAGAGGATCAGGGAACCCGGATTGACCTTGTCCTGGCCGGCATATTTCGGGGCCGTGCCATGAGTTGCCTCGAAGACGGCCATGGTATCCCCAAAATTGGCGCCTGGCGCGAGTCCCAGCCCTCCGACCTGAGCGGCGCAGGCATCCGAGAGGTAATCCCCGTTCAGGTTCGGGGTCGCCAGCACGCTGTATTCATCCGTCCGGGTCAGGATCTGCTGGAACATGGCATCGGCGATACGGTCATTGATCAGGATCCTGCCCGGGGGAAGTTCCCCGCCATGAAGATCCTTTTCCGTAATGGCCTGCTTTCTAAATTCCTGGGCCGCCACCTCATATCCCCAGTCCCGGAAGGCCCCTTCCGTATATTTCATGATATTCCCTTTGTGCACCATGGTGACGCTCTTGCGGTTCCTGGTGATGGCATAACGGATGGCCTTGCGGATCAGGCGCTTGCTCCCGGTCTCACTCATGGGTTTGATCCCGATCCCTGAATCCGCTGAAATGGAACACCCCAGCTCCGTGTTCAGGAAACCGATCACCTTCCTTGCCCCCTCGGAATCCATGGCCCATTCGATCCCGGCATAGACATCCTCGGTATTCTCACGGAAGATCACCATATCCATTTTCTGGGGTTCCTTGACCGGCGCAGGAACCCCTTCAAAATAGCGGACCGGCCGTACGCAGGCATAAAGGTCGAGCACCTGCCGCAAGGTGACATTGAGACTTCTAAAGCCACCACCCACCGGGGTAGTCAACGGACCTTTCAGTGCCACGGAAAAATACCGTATGGCCTCAAAGGTGTCCTTGGGGATCCATTCCCCGAACTTCTTCTGGGCCTTCTCCCCAGCAAAGATCTCGTACCAGCAGAGCCTCCGGGCACCGCCAAAGGTCTTTTCCACGGCCGCATCCAAGACACGCCGGGCGGCCCGCATGATATCGGGCCCGATCCCGTCACCCTCGATAAAAGGGATCACGGGGTTGTCAGGAATATCCAGTCCCGTACGCTTGACGACAATACGCACGCCATCCTCGGGCGGCGTAAACTTTTCAAACTCTACCATTGTAACAGGTCTCCTCGGCGCTCTGCCTCTCAGCGAGCCTTCGGCCTGACAGACGCCCATCCGGTTATTCGCTTTTCATCAAGTCTTCGAAACGGATGTCGACGCCAAACAGACCGACGATCTCATCTTTTTGGTTGAAAATCGGCGTGGAAACGGTAATGGCCAGAACCCCTGTGGCCTTGGAGGTATACAGGTCGCTGACATGGGTCTTGCCGTCCTTCATCGGATCAATAAACCACGACCTGTCCGAAAAATCCTCCTTCTCGGAAAAGATCTTATACTTGGCTTTGTCACCGATCTGTGTGATATTCTTGGTCACCTTGATTCCATCCGTATTGGTGACATAGGCGAACTGGATGAATGGATTGTCGTTCACCAGTTTCCGGAGCCCCTTTTCCATCTTCGCGCAGCTCATGGAACGGATATCCGGCGTATTTGCGGCCTGTTCCACGATCACCTGGGCTATTTCCAGGGCCTTGGCCTTGATCTTGTCCAGATCCGAGATGAAGAATTCCGGCAGGTGTTTCCTGGCCTGATGCAGGATCTCTTCGTTGGAGATCGCCGTCACCCTTCCCTCCTCATACTGTCCTGCCACCCACCGATGTATGCGGCCAATTCCGGGGTGATGTTTGTCAACCGTGCGCCCGCCCGTCAGACGCAGGTGCGTGTTGATCCAGTAACTGATCCCGGCTACACCGGACTTGTCCGTGATGATCACACCGAGCGGCCGGTTCAGGAGACTCCTGGTATCGAAGATATTATAGATCTCCTCGTTCTTGAGCACGCCATCGGCATGGATACCGGCCTTGGTCACATTGAAGTCTTCACCCACAAAGGGATAATTGGAAGGGATTTGATACCCCAGCTCATCCTGAAAATAATTAGCGATCTCGGTGATCACCGTGGGATCCACACCGTTCTGTTCGCCCTTGAGGCTCATGTATTCGATGATCAACCCTTCAATGGGAGGATTACCGGTCCGTTCACCAAAACCGAGCAGGGTCCCGTTGGCTGCGCAGCAGCCGTACAGCCAGGCGGTAGCCGCATTGGCCAGCACCTTATGAAAATCATTGTGCCCATGCCACTCCAGAAGATGAGAAGGGACGCCGCCGTAATGGATCAGGCCGTAAATCAATTCGCCGACCCCTCGTGGAAGGGCCGCACCGGGGTAAGGGACCGCATACCCCATGGTATCGCAGGCCCGGATCTTGACCGGGATCCCGCTCTCTTCGGAAAGACGCATCAGTTCGTTCACAAAGGGGATGACAAATCCGTAGAAGTCCGCACGGGTGATATCCTCGAGATGACACCTGGGCACGACCCCGACATTCAGGGCCGCCCGGACCACGTCCAGATATTCTTCCATAGCCTGCTTGCGTGTCTTCTTGAGCTTCATGAAGATATGGTAATCCGAACAGGAGACCAGAATCCCCGTTTCCTTAAGACCGATCTCACGGACAAGTTTGAAGTCCTCTTTCTTGGCCCGGATCCACCCCGTAATCTCAGGATACGGATACTCACGGGCCATACACAAGTCCAGAGCCTTCCTGTCCTTTTCACTGTACAGGAAGAACTCGGACTGGCGGATCACCCCATTGGGCCCGCCCAGGCGGTGCAGCATATCAAAGATCTTCAGGATCTGTTCGGGCGTATACGGCGGCCTCGCCTGTTGCCCGTCCCGGAACGTGGTATCGGTAATCCAGAAATCATCGGGAAGCGACATAGGAATCAAGCGTTCGGCAAAGGAGATCCTCGGAACCTCAACGTATGGGAACATATCACGCAACAGATTCGGTTCCTTCACATCCTTGAGTTCAAAGTGGTAGTCCGGTGTGATTCCTGAATTGGGCCCTTTTTTCATCTTGGTATTCTCCTCATCTCTGTATCGAAATTCCTGTTCCTTCCAAACAAACAAAACCTCACTTCATCTTCCCAAATCGCCGGTTTCAAAGTGAATGAAGAACAATGGGGTTAGGGTGTCTTAATCATCAGCTCGGACATGCAATTTTGGAAAAGTATAATGAAATCCGGAATTCTTGTCAATTAAGAAATAGGGGAAATACCCAGCAGGCACCCCGGACAGCTGACCGGTCCGGTTTTTACTTGACAAGATTCCTGTAACTGACTACATTAAAACCTGCAAAATGATGATTCTTGTAAGAATTTATGCCGGAGTGGTGGAACTGGTAGACACGCTGTCTTGAGGGGGCAGTGGGGGAAACCTCGTACGAGTTCGAGTCTCGTCTTCGGCACCATGTAGCCATTCAGGAAAGATTTTAGTGCCGCCATACCAGATGATCGTTTGACGGTTGCGCAGAGGATTTTGTCTGCGTTTTTTTTTGTACACGGAAGATGCTGAGATGAAGCAAAAGGTAATCATCGCCCTTGTTGCCGTGGCCCTTCTGGTCTATTTCCTTTACGATCCGGTGAAAGACCGGTTCTTCATGGATACCACTCTTTATGTATCCGAAGCTCCGGGCAACCGCCCGGAGCATGAAGAACGGATCCATCTCGGCACGGACCTGATGGATCTGACTTTTTCCCCTTATGGCGGCAGGATTGTTTCGGTACAGCTCAATAATTTCAGAACCAGAGACAATCAACCTGTTGAACTCATCTCCGTACTTCTGAAAACACGCGCAGGCATACGGGTTGAGATCCCCACCCTCCCGGCCGACCTTGACGACGGTTTATACCGCTATACTGTCGAAGGAGATGGGATCGTCTTCGTTCAAGAAACCTCTGATGGGTTGGAGATACGCAAGACCTACCATCCGGCACCCCACTACGGTCTGGATTTCAAGGTAAGAATAAAAAACTCCGGCAACCAGACCATGGACTTTCCGAAAGGCTGCCGGATCATCCCTTTCTACGGGATCAGGGCCGAAGATGCGGATGCATCCAAACATCTCCGGGCCGCATGGATGAAAAACCCTGAAGATAAAATTTTCCGTGAAAAATCAAAAAAGATAAAAGACCCTGTGAACTCCGAAGATCCGGTTGCCTGGGTGGGACTACAGAACCGCTATTTCACACAGATCCTCGCTCCGGTGGATCACAAGAGCCCCGTGATATTGCGCCCCCTCGGACATGATAAGGTCTATGCTTCTCTGTCTACGCCTCCTTTTACCCTCAAACCGGGCCAGATGAGCGAGGATGCATATGTGCTCTATATGGGCCCGATCATCGAAAAAGAATTGTCTTTTCATCAGGCAGGCCTGGAAAAAATCGTCGATTACGGGACATTTGCCTTTCTGGGCAAGGGAATCCTCGCTTTTCTGTCATGGATCCATGGATATGTCACGAACTATGGTCTCTGCCTGATCCTGCTGGCGGTGATCGTTCGTCTCCTTCTCCTTCCCCTGACCCAGTATAACCTGAAATCCCTTCGAGAGATGCCGAGGATTCTACAGGAGATTTATGATATCGAAGAAGAAGAAAAAGACCACCCGGAGCGGGCCGAGGAACGTATCCACCCTCTACGGAAAAAACAGGTCCGGTCAATGATCGGAAGTTTCCTCCCCTTTGCCATCCAGATCCCTGTCTTTCTCGCTCTGTATGAGGTCCTCGACACTTCTATGGATCTCCGGAAGGCGGCATTTATCTTCTGGATCAAGGATCTGTCGCTTCAGGATCCCTTATTCCTTCTGCCGATATTCATGGGACTTGCCATGATCCTGCAGCAGCGCCTGACCTCAGCCAGCCCGTCATCCGACAAAACCTGGATTTGGATACCGGTTGGTTTCGCCCTCTGTTTCTCCTTTTTCCCGGCAGGGCTCGTCCTCTTCTGGCTCACGGATACCCTCCTTTCCGTGGGTCAGTTATTCTGGATTTCACTCAGATCGAAAGTGGTTTGACCCAGCCACCCCCTAAAAAAATGAAAAGAGTCTCTGTTGCAATAAGAACACATTTCTTGTGCCCTTTATAACACAAAACACACTGAAAATGAGTGCCAGACCAAAGATTCGCGCTCAACCTCTCGGATGCCTTGTCATATAACTGCTTAATTTTAAACAACTTTAACGATTATGATCTCACGCTATCCCCTTTTTTCTGAATTCGATGGAACTGGCACATTCTTTGCAAAACAATTTGATGAATCAGGAGAAAATATGATGTTTCACAATAATAAAATCCTCTTTTACATGATCTTCTTGATCGTCATCTTCTGCCTCTCCGGAGTGAATCTGCCGGCGAGCAGAAAGGGGACACTCCCTCTTTACACGTCGTCGAACCTCCCATTCCAGGTCGGCGAGGAACTGCGTTATGACATCAGTTGGGGGTTTATCCCCGCCGGGGAGGGAACTATCCAGATTCCGGATCTGTCTCGAAAAGACGGGGCCTTCCATATCGTCACCACGGCCCGGAGCAATGCCTTCGTGGATACCTTCTACAAGGTCAGAAACAGGATTGAAACCTTCCTGGACGTGAGCAACGACTGCTCGGTGGGTTACAAAAAGATTCAGCACGAAGGAACGCACAACCGAGACGTGAACCTGATTTTCGACCATGACAACAACCAGGTTACCCTGATGAAAAACGGTGAAGTCAAGAATACCCTCCGTGTCCCGGCCGGGATTCATGATCCTCTCTCCGCCATCTATTATCTGAGGACGGTAACCGACTGGGAAAATGAACCGGTATTGAACGTGACAGACGGGAACAAGACCTATCAGGTCCGCGTCCGGATCCTGGGGAAGGAATACGTGGAAACCCCGATCGGTTTCTTCAAAACCATCAAAGTCGAACCGGTCGTCGAGGACATGGAGATCATCTTCGACAAGAAGAAGAATGGAAAACTCTATATCTGGTTGACAGACGATGAGAAAAAAGTCCCGGTGAAGATGAAGAGCGAGTTGGCCATCGGCGCCATCCAGGCCCTATTGACCGAGGCGAGGATCAACAACCCTTCGACGAATTAGAATAGATTAAAAGAAACCGGAATGATTTACAGTGAGGGCCGGATAGTCTACTATCCGGCCTTTTTGCCTTCCCATACCCGCTCACCGATCAAGGCGCGGTCGATCAATTCCCTTTTACCGTTCTGATCCTTGGTAGAAATCAAAAGATTCAGGAAGCGGATCTGCTCCTCAATGGAGAGTTTTGAGGAAAGGCTGAAGGCCTTTTGTATTTCAGGGGAGAACTTCCTTCGAGAAGAAACCATGTATGCACCCCTTTGGTGAAAAACCTGTGGGTAATTTGTGAATAAAACGGCAATTATATCTACACAATTTTTTCCTCCCCGTCAAGAAAAAAACCTGCATACCAACAAAAAAGTTACCGAGTTACTGAACATCTACAACAAGCCTTTTTCCCAGCCTTTTTGGGTGTGCGACAAATTTATGGGTAGAACCGTCAAGCGCATGCCCTGTTTTCCCA